>NZ_JABAZW010000128.1 GCF_018608325.1 Brevundimonas sp.
CGTCCCGTCCCCCTCGGGCTTGTCCCGAGGGCCTATGATCGATCCTTTCAAACATCCCAAAGGGCGTCTGCGCCTTATCCAGCAAACGAACAGCCGATGGATGGGCCCTCGGGACAAGCCCGAGGGTGACGATGGGATGAGAATTCAGCCTAGCGCCGCGACGCCGTGGAGCGATCCCGTGCGGCGGTGAACTCGGCGTCAGGGTTCCATTCCGGCCAGACGTTGGAATCCGCCAGATCACGGCCGACAGCATAGATCAGGGCCACATCGGCAGCCGCCGCATCCATGCGCCATGTCTGATCCCACTCGTCCGTCGGCTGGTGATAGCGGTTCTGGACATAGTCGCGGCTGGCGGCGCTGGCGCCGGTGAAGCCTGCGGCGGGGAACAGGGCCGGCACGCCCTCCAGCGCCAGCGGGAAGTGATCCGAGCGATAGAAGGCTCCGGCCTGGGGCGCCGGATCGGCGATAAGGGTGCGGCCCTGTTCGGTGGCGCGCCGGGCCAGATAGGCGTCCAGCTGGTTCTTGCCCTTGCCGATCACCACGATGTTCGGGTCGATTTCGGTCCCCGGCAGCAGGCTGTCGACGTTGATGTTGGCCACGGTCGTCTCCAGCGGCCAGACCGGATTGGCGGCGTAGTAGGTCGAGCCCAGCAGACCCGCCTCTTCACCCGTCCATGAGGCGAAGACGATCGACCGTTTCGGGCGCGGCCCCTCGGCAAAGGCGTGGGCCAGCTCCAGCAGGGCGGCTACGCCGGTCGCATTGTCGACCGCCGCATTATAGATCTTGTCGCCCGCCGCATTGGGCGTGCCGACGCCGTAACCGTCCCAGTGGGCGCCATACATGACCGTTTCGTTCGGGCGTTCCGAACCAGGGATGCGGGCCAGCACATTGCGGCTTTCGACCCGGTCGGCGATCTGGCCGAAATCGACGCTGAGCGTGGCGTTCGGCAGGACGATGGGACGGAAGTCAGCGCGGCGCGCGCTGGTCTTCAGGGCGGCGAAATCCAGACCGGCGGCGCGGAAGATTTCCTCGGCCTTGGCGCGCTGGATCCAGCCCTGGAAGGGCGCGCGGTCCGCGTTCGGATTGGCGCGAACGATGTCGAACTTGGGCGCGGCGGACGAGTTCTGCAGCACCGACCACCCGTAACCCGCGCCTGCCGTCTCATGGATGACCAACACGCCCGCCGCACCGCGACGGCCCGCCTCCTGGAACTTGTAGGTCCAGCGGCCATAGAAGGTCATGGCCTGACCGTCGAACTTGTTGGCAACCGGCTCGCCCGCCTCGGCCTCGAAATCCGGGTCGTTGACCAGGACCAGTATGACCTTGCCGCGCACGTCCACGTCCTTGAAGTCATCCCACTGACGCTCGGGCGCATCGGCGCCATAGCCGACGAAGACGATGGGCGCGTCGGTGACGGTGATGTGATCCACCGGGCGGTCGCTGGACACCAGCACGTCCGGTCCGCGCGCCAGCGACAGGCTGTGGCCGCCGACCCTGGCCGTCACCGTCGCCGGACCGTTTTGGCGGGTGCGCGACAACAGGGCTCTCTGGAAATAGGAGCCGTTCGGGCCGCCGCCCTCTGCGCCCGCCGCGCGGAACTGTTCGGCCAGCCAGGCAACGGTCTTTTCTTCGCCTGCCGAGACGGGACCGCGCCCTTCGAACTCATCGGAAGCCAGAACCCGCACCGCCTCGTTCATGCGCTCGGCGCTAATCGCGGGCGCCTGATCCTGCGCATTGGCTGCGGTGGCGGCGAGCAGGGCCAGAACGGCGGCGGTGGTCAGGGTCTTCATGCGGCTTGCCTCCGAAACTAAGCTGCTTTTCTTGGGCCGATCAGGTGGGCCTGTCGAGCCAGTCCTTCACCCCTTGTGCCGCCACGACGCCGGAGGCGAAACTGGCCTGAAGCAGATAGCCGCCCGTCGGCGCCTCCCAGTCCAGCATCTCGCCCGCGACGAAGACGCCGGGCCGCGCCGTCAGCATGAGTTGCGCGTCCAGGGCGTCGAACTTCACTCCGCCCGCCGCTGATATGGCCCGCTCCAGCCCCTGCACGCCGGCCAGGGTCACAGTCGTCGACTTGATCCGCGCGGCCAGCTCATCAGGCGCAGTCGGCAAGGGTCCGGCCTCGCGCAGCAGGGCCGCACCGACCGCGTCCAGCCCCACAGTTTTGCGCAGATGGTTCGACAGGCTGGCCTTGCCACGCGGACGGGCCAGACGCGCGGCCAGATCATCCGCCGACAGATCAGGCTTCAGGTCGATGGCCAGCGTCGCCTGACCGTCCCGCTCCACCGCGTCGCGCAAGTCCGCCGACAGGGCGTAGATCGCCCCGCCTTCGATCCCATAGGCGGCGATCATGGCCTCGCCCCGCACGGTGCGCCCCTGATGCGTCAGAGCGATCCCCTTCAGAGGCCGTCCGGCGAAACCGTCGCGGAATATATCTGACCAGACCACATCAAAACCGACATTGGCGGGCCGGAAGGGATGCACCGGCGTCTCCAGCCATGCAGTCCAGGCCGCGTCCGATCCCAGACGCGGCCAGCTGGCGCCGCCCAGCGCCAGAACCACGGCGGCGGGCGTCTCGAGCTGCTCGCCCTCCGGCGTTTCGAACCGCAGGGCCTGACCGGACCAGCCGGTCCAGCGCGACCGCAGGCGGATTTCAACGCCCAGCGCATTCAAACGCGCCAACCACGCCCGCAACAGGGGCGAGGCCTTCATCGCCTTGGGAAACACGCGTCCGCTGGACCCCACGAAGGTCGGCTGACCCAGCTCTTCCGCCCAGTCGGTCAGGCCGGACGGCGAGAAGGCCTCCAGCCACCCAGCGACGCGGTCCCTAGCGGGGCCGTATCGGCCAAGAAAAGGCGTCAGCGCCTCCGAATGGGTCAGGTTCAGCCCACCCCGGCCCGCCATCAGGAACTTGCGTCCGACCGAGGGCATCCGTTCGTGCACGACCACACTCAGGCCAGACTGGGCCAGACGTTCAGCCGCCATCAGACCGGCCGGTCCGGCGCCGATCACATGCACCTGTTTTTTCGCGGATTGCGTCATCGCCCCGCTTTGCCCGTTCGCGCCCTTCCTGACCATAGGGCTGGCTATAGGGTCGGGCGCCGTTATGCTCCGTGCCATGAGCGTCGCCTTCACCCGAGAAGAAGATCTGGAAGCCACCGCCGCCGACCTGGCGGACCGCCCGATCTCGCCCCATCCCAATCTGGTCACGCCTGAAGGTCTGGCCCTGATCGAGGCTGAACTTGCCGCCGCCCGCGCCGCCTATACGGCGGCTCAGGTCAAGGGCTCGATCGAGAGCGACCGCACGGCCATGGCGCGTGCCACCCGCGACCTGCGCTACTGGGGCGCTCGCCGCGCCTCGGCCCAGTTGGTCGAGCCGGGCGAGGATGACGGCGTCCTGCGCTTCGGCGGCTCTGTCTCAATCGAACGCGAGGACGGTCGCACCCAGACCTGGCGCATTGTCGGTGAGGACGAGGCCGACCCGGCCAAGGGCTCGGTCAGCCATGTTTCCCCCCTGGCCCGCGCCGTCATGGGCAGGCGGGTCGGGGATGAAACCATGGTGGCGGGTCAGTCGGTGGAGATCATCGCCGTCAGCTGACGGGCAAGATCAGTCTTCGGTCTCAGGCGCGTCGCCCAGCATTTCGCGCACCATGTCCAGGATCAGCTTCTGTTTGCGGGCCGGCAGGCGGCGCACCAGATTGTCGATCTCGATGGAGTGTTTGGTCGCTGACCGCTCATGGTCGAACCCAGGCGTCTCCTCTTCACCAAAGCCCGGTTGGGCGACGATGAAGCCTTCGAAGAAGAAGGGGATGTCCACCTTCATGAAGTCGGCGATTTCGAAAAGCTTGGAGGCCGAGACGCGGTTCGTGCCCTTTTCGTACTTCTGCACCTGTTGGAAGCTGACCCCGACCGCCTTGGCCAGCGCCGTCTGGGTCAGGCCCAGGCCGAGGCGTTTCTCCTGAACGCGGCGACCGACATGGCGGTCTACGGGATGCGGATCCTCTTCCTTGATGCGCGCCAAGACTTCCCCCCCGTTCAGTTCAACTCGCGATTCGGCGCCACCCTAGTTCGCTGTCCAACCGGCCACAAGGACAGGAAAAGTGCGCACAAAAGGCCGATCAGCAGTGGCCAGTCGCCCAGACGACCATAGGCTGTGACCGCCGTCGGACGAGGCAAAGGCGCATCCACCACCCCAATTACACCAGACCACAATTTGTGGTTGCCAACGATCCGTCCCCAGGGGTCTATCATGGCCGAAACGCCCGTCGGCGTCGCTCGCGCGATGGGCAAACCCGTCTCGATGGCGCGATAGCTGGCCAGGTTCAGATGCTGTAACGGACCAGAGGTTGCACCAAACCAGGCGTCATTCGATGCATTCACAATCCACTCAGGCCGCCCCGCAGCGCCCGGCGTGAAGCCCGGATAGAGGCTTTCGTAGCAAATCAGGATCTGGGCGCGCGGTGCGCCGGGGATGGAGATCGGCTCCGGCTTCGGCCCCGCCGAGAAATCGCTGGGCATATGGACCAGGCTGCGCAGGCCGATTGAGGTCATGATCGACCCCAGCGGCAGATACTCTCCAAAGGGCACCAGACGGTGCTTGTCATAGACGGCGGCGATCCGCAGTCCGGCCTGACCTTCACCGGACAGGGCAAACAGGCTGTTGTAATAACGGGCGCCGTCGGGCGCCGTCGGGTCGATCTGTCCGCGCGCCAGGCCGACCAGCAGGGTCTGGCCGGGGCGTACGGCGTCTGCAATGGCGCGAGCGTCTTCTGATGCAAAGACGTCATTGGCCGAGGCGGGCAGCGATCCCTCAGGCCAGACGATGACATTGGGCGCGCGACCATCCGGGTTGGCGGTCGGCTGGGCCGTCAGCTGCACATAGCGGTCGACGATGGAGCGATAGGTCTCGGGCGACCATTTCGTCTCCTGTTTCACATCGGCCTGAACCAGACGCACGACCGTGTCCGTGAACTGCAGGTCCGACTGGGCCAGACGCACCGCGCCGAAGACGCCGACCGAAATCAGGACCAGAGCGCCGAGGCCTGCCGAAATCAGGCGGCTGCGCTTCAGACCCGGCCCGATCAGGGGCGCAAAGGCCGATGTGGCGGCGACGGTGATCAGGCTCAAGCCATAGACGCCGACGACCGATGCGAACTGGGACATGCCGCCGCCCGCCTTCCAGGTCGCGCCCGCCGGATTCCAAGGAAAACCGGTCAGCACATGGCCGCGCAGCCATTCGAAGATGCAGAATAGCGCAGCAAACAACAGCACCCGCACCGATCCGATGGGCGCAAACCGGCGGTAAAGCGCCGTCGCCGCTCCCCAGAACAGACCCAGTCCCGCAGGCAACAGGCTGGCCGCAAAGGGCGCCATCCAGGCCTGTTCAGGATTGACGAAAAAGGCCTCCGCCACCCACCAGCAGCCGATGAAGAAGTAGGCGAACCCGGCCAGCCACCCCATCCAGAAGGCGCCGCGCACCGTGTCGGACCGCTCCGACAGGGTCATCAGCAGCGGATAGCCCAACAGGCCGATCAGAACCCCGAACGGCGGATGCGCAAACGCTGTCCCCGCGCCCGCCAGCAGGGCCAGAAGGATGCGGATCAGACGCCAGGTCAGGGCGCGCCGTCGGTCCGGCAAGGCCCGGATGGGGGCGGCGAAACGGTCCAGAACGGCGTCGATCATCATGTCAGTCGGCGCTTTCAGCGTCTGCGGCATAGGGGTCGGCGACGCCGATCCCGGCCAGGATTTCGCGCTCCTCGGCCTCCATCTCCTCGGCCTCGGCGTCGTCCTCGTGGTCGCGGCCCAACAGGTGCAGCACGCCGTGGACGACCAGATGGCTGAGATGATCGCCCAGGGTCTTCTTCTGCGCCACAGCTTCGTCGGCGCAGACGCTGTAAGCCAGGACGATGTCGCCCAGATGCGGCGCTGCACTTTCGGGCGCCGGGAAGGACAGGACGTTGGTCGGCTTGTCCTTGTCGCGGAACCGGGCGTTCAGGTCGCGCACCGCCGCATTATCGGTCAGCAGGACGACGACATCGCCCTCGATCCTGCCCAGAGCCGCCGTCGCCGCTTGTTCAACCACCGCCTCAACGTCCGGCATGGCGGCGGTCCAGTCGTCCGCCTCGACTTCAATCTCAATCATGCCGGATCTTCGAGGTCTGGCGTCGGGCGACCCCCACCCTGGCGAGAATTGGCGGCGTCGGCGTCATAGGCGCGCACGATCCGCTCGACCATGGCGTGGCGCACCACGTCAGAGGCGTCGAACTTCAGCACCCCCACACCCTCGACCCCGTCCAGAATCCGCAGCGCATGGGCCAGGCCGGAATCGCGTGGGTTAAGCAGATCGATCTGCGACGGGTCGCCCGTGACCACCATCCGCGCGCCCTCACCCAGGCGGGTCAGCACCATCTTCATCTGCAGGCGCGAGGTGTTCTGCGCCTCGTCCACGATGACGAAGGCGTGGCTCAGCGTACGGCCTCGCATGAAGGCGATGGGGGCGGCTTCGATCTCGCCCTTGTCACGTCGGCGCTGCACGTCCTCTGCGCCCAGAATGTCGTTCAGGGCTTCCCAGATCGGGGCCAGATAGGGGTCAACCTTCTCGTTCAGATCGCCGGGCAAGAAGCCCAGCTTCTCGCCTGCCTCAACCGCCGGACGGGTGATGACCAGCCGGTCCACCTGTCCGCGCCTGAGCAGCGACGCGCCGTATGCCGCCGCCAGAAACGTCTTGCCGGTGCCCGCAGGTCCGACGCCGAAGGTCAGTTCACATCGGCCCAGCAGGTCCAGATAGGCGGCCTGAGCCTTGGTCTTGGGCACGATGGAACCGCGCTTTCCGCCCGGCAGCGACACGCCCGCCGCCAGACCCGGCGTGCCCTTGCCGCCCCGTGACTGCGCCAGCGCTGCGCGCACATCCGCCTCGGTGACTTCGGCGCCCATGGCCGCGCGCTTGGCCAGATCCTCGATCACCCGGCGGGCGTCAGACCGGTCGCGCGTGCCGCCATTGACGGAGACCCCGCCGCCCGGCGCCTCGACCAACACCTTGAAGGCGTCCTCGATCAGGGCGACGTGGCGGCTGTTCGGCCCGATGACCGCGCGCAGTTCAGCGTCATTCAGCGGTACGAACTCGGACTCTCTCGCCATCAAGCGGCCTTTTCTGATTGGGTCGGCGCAGCGTTCGGCTGCTGAAGCCCGTTGGGTGTGACAAGTCGGCCGTGCAGACTGTTCTGCTGGCCCAGGATGATCTCGACCGGAACGATCTGGCCGATCAGATGATCCGCTTCATCGACGTGGACCGATTGCAGATATGGGGATCGACCAATGGCCTGGCTACGGTGGGCGTGACGGCCCTTACGATCGAACAGGACGTTCAGGATCTTGCCGGCCTGCGCTTCATTAAAGGCGGTCTGCTGTTCGGTCAGCAGCGCGATCAGACGGTGCAGCCGCTCCCTGGCCACCTCCGGCTCGACCTGTTTACCCATGCCTGCGGCGGGCGTGCCGGGACGGGGCGAATACATGAAGGCGAAGGCCCCCGCGTAGTTCACGCGCCGCACCAGATCCAGCGTGTCCTCGAACTCCCTGTCCGTCTCGCCGGGGAAGCCGACGATGAAGTCGCCCGCCAGCGCCATATCGGGCCGCGCCTGACGGATGCGGTCGATCAGGTCGAAGTATTTCTGGCGCCCGTGTTTCCTGTTCATCAGCCGCAGGATGCGGTCCGATCCGGCCTGAACCGGCAGGTGCAGATAGGGCATCAGGGCGTCCAGATCGGCATGGGCGGCGATCAGGTCGTCGCTCATGTCATTGGGGTGGCTGGTCGTATAGCGAATGCGGTCCAGACCGGGGATTTCAGCCAGGGCATAGGCCAGCTCGGCCAGGGTCGCCGCCTTGCCGTCCGCCCGTTCGCCGTCATAGGCGTTGACGTTCTGGCCCAGCAGGGTGACCTCGCGCACGCCGCGATCCGCCAGTTGGCGCGCCTCTTCCAGAACCGAGACCAGAGGCCGCGACCATTCGGCGCCCCGCGTATAGGGCACGACGCAGAAGGTGCAGAACTTGTCGCAGCCTTCCTGCACGGTCAGGAAGGCGGTCGGTCCCTTGGTCCCACGCGCTGCAGGCAGGGAATCGAACTTGTCGTTGGGCGCAAAATCGGCGCCGATCCGTTCGCCCCGCGCCCGCGCCGTGCGGGTCAGAAGCTCGGGCAGCTGGTGATAGGCCTGCGGGCCGACGACGATGTCGACGGCGGGCTGACGCTTCATGATCTCTTCGCCCTCGGCCTGGGCGACGCAGCCGGCGACGGCGATGGTCATGTCCCCGCCCGTCTCGCGCTTGATGTCGCGCAGCTCGCGCATCTTGCCCAGCTCGGAATAGACCTTTTCCGCCGCCTTCTCGCGGATGTGGCAGGTGTTCAGGATGACGAAGTCGGCCTCGGCCACATCCTCCGTCGTCGCATAGCCCAGCGGGCGCAGGACATCGGCCATGCGCTCACTGTCATAGACATTCATCTGACAGCCATAGGTCTTGATGAACAGACGCTTGGTCGCGTCTGTCGCCTTGGCTGGCTTGGAAACCAGGGTATCGGTCATGGGCGGCTTATGATCGCCCGGACAGGCGACGACAAGACGGGGACGGAAACAGGCTCAGCCCGCGTCCACATCGGCCGGATCGACCCGCGCGGCATGGCGGGTGAAGATCAGGCCTTCACGGCTGGACGGCTCGGCGCCCTCGATCGGCACGCCGTAAAGCTCCAGCTTGTGGCCGATCAGCTGGAAGCCCAGACGTTCGGCGATCTCGGACTTCAGGCGCTCGATCTCGGCGTCGAAGAACTCGATCACTTCACCGGTCTTGGTGTCGATCAGGTGGTCGTGGTGGTCGTCGCCCGCTTCTTCATAGCGGCTGCGGCCGTCGCCGAAATCGTGCTTCTCGACCACGCCCGCCTCTTCGAACAGGCGTACGGTGCGATAGACGGTGGCGATGGAGATGTGCGGATCGATGGCCGAGGCGCGGCGGTACAGCTCCTCGACATCGGGGTGGTCATCGGCGTTCGACAGCACCCGGGCGATCACCCGGCGCTGTTCGGTCATGCGCATGCCGCGGTCGGCGCAAAGTTTTTCGATCCGGTCCATGGCCCTAGAATAGGCATTTGGAACGCATCAGGGAAGCGTGACCTTGCCCCTTTCGGCTTTCACGACGCCGAGAGGTCCAGACCCAGCACCAGGGCGTCGGTCCGCCCGCCGTCCGGCGCGGCGTAATAGGCCTTGCGACGCCCGATCTGCGCAAAGCCTGCCCGTTCATACAAGGCGCGGGCGGCGACATTATCCTCAGCCACTTCAAGGAACAGACGCACGGCTCCGGCCTGCGCCGCCCTGACCGCCCCCTGTCCGACCAGCCGCCCGCCCAGACCAATCCGGCGCGCAGAGGGGCGCACGGCCAGGGTCAGGATTTCCGCCTCGTCCAGCACCCCGCGAATCAGGATGAAGCCGTCCGCCTCCTCGACCGCGAAAACGCCCGCCTGTTGCAGCAGGTCGGCGAACTCCGCCTCGCTCCACGGCGCGGCGAAGGCTTCAGCGTGCAAGGCGGCCAGACGGGCGGGGTCGCTCATGTTGCGGTCGGGACGGCGGGCTGACGCGGCTGACCCGGCAGGCGGCTGGGCGGGGTGGCGTCGGGCGCGCGCAGATAGAGGGGTTTGGGCAGATGCGTCACTGGATCAGCCGCTGCTGTCAGCAAGGCCAATGCCTCTGGCGACGGGGCCACACGATCATCCAGTCGTCCGTATTTCAGGTCCGGGAAGGCTTCGGTCAGCACCACCGCCCCATTGCCGATCAGACGCACATCCGGGCCAAGCGCGGCGACCCGTTGCGCCGCATCTTCCAGCGTCAGGGCCTCGTCCGGGCCGGTGGCGACACCATCCACAAACAGCTTGGCGTAAACCTGCCCCCGCCGTGCATCGATCAAGGCGGCGACGGGCGATCCGTCCTCGGCCAGCGATCCCGCCAGCGCATCCAGCGCGGAAATGCCGACCACCGGCCGATCCAGTGCGGCGCCCAGTCCCTGCGCAAAGGCCAGTCCGACCCGCAGGCCAGTGAACGACCCCGGTCCGACCGTCACGCCTATCCGCTCCAGCGCATCGAAACCGCCGCCTGCTTCAGCGACCACATCGCGCACCACGCCGCCCAGCCGTTCCTGATGCCCCTTGGTCATGGGCAGGAATTGCGCCGCCAACGGCCGGGCGTCCTCGAACACCGCCGCCGTACAGGCGCCCAGCGCCGTATCAATAACCAGAAGTCTCATGCCGCGCCTTTTAGGCCGCGCGGGCCAGAACCTCCACCAACTGTGTCACGGCCCGTCGCACAGCGGCGTCTTCGATCCGCGCAAAGCCGTTCGCCAGCCTGCGCCCCTCCGGCGTCGCCGTCATGGCGCGAAACAGGATCAGTTCCTCGTTTTCCGCCGCATCAGCCTGTTGCGGGAACAGGGCCGCAATGGGCATCCCCAAGGCCTGGGCCAGACTGTGCAGGCGCGAGGCGGGGATGCGGTTCTGCCCGTTCTCGTATTTTTGGACCTGCTGGAAGCTGACGCCGACCTTCTGGCCCAGCACCGTCTGGGACAGGCCGAGCGCCATTCGCCGCGCGGCGATGCGCGCACCGACCGTGACATCCAATGGCGCCGCCGAACGCACGCCGCCGCGCGCCTTGTTGTTCTTCTTGTCCATAACGATAAGGTTTCATACCCCGCGCTGATATGCAACCTTTTCGTTTCACATCAGATGTCCAGCCGTGCCGTCACAGCCGACAGGCTGATGACCTCGCTGCGCAACAGGGTTTCAGCCTGGTCCAGCGCGCCTGAACCCAGCAGATGCAAGGTGTCGGCGTCGGCGTGGTCATACAGGCGCACGCGCAATCCTCCGTCGCGGGTCTCGATCACGCATCCCTGCCCACGGCGAGGCCAGACGCCGGGCTGGTATTCGACCACTACGCCCGAGGCCGCCCAGGGCGCCAGTTCATCACTGGAAAGCTGCAATCGCCGCGGCGCCGCGGCGGACAGACTTTTTGCAGGCGCAGGCTCGAAAACACGCGCCCGGCTTTCGACGCCGGACGATGCGGGATCAGAAGCAGGCGAGGCCGTCCGCGCCAGGATCAGGGCCAGATCTTCCGGCGTCGCCTCAAGGGCGGCGGTCAGGCGGCGTTGCACATCGGGACGAAACAGGCCCGGACGACGCCCGGATTCATACAGGCCCCAGCCCTGACTGGTCATGTCCAGACGCGCGCCCGCCTCGGCCTGCGACAGGCCGCGCTCACGTCTCAACGCACCAAGGGCCTCGGCCAAACGCAGGACTTCAGGATCAGGGACAAATCGCGCCATCAGAACACAGGATGCCTCTTCGACATCCATCTGGCGAGACTGAAATGTTTCATAGATGAAACCGTCTGATCAGACGGTCTGTTCAACCCGCGTCACTTCGGGGACATAGTGGCGCATCATCTGCTCCACGCCGGCTTTCAACGTCGCCGACGACGAGGGGCAGCCCGAACAGGCGCCGCGCATCCGCAGGTTCAGCACGCCGGTCTCCTCGTCGAACGAGTCGAACAGGATGTCGCCGCCGTCCTGGGCCACCGCCGGACGGATGCGGCTGTCCAGCAGCGCCTTGATCTCGGTGATGATTTCGCTGTCGCCCTCGGCATGGTCGTCGGCATCCGCCTCGACGCCCCGCGTCAGCGGCTGGCCCGAGACGAAATGGTCCATGATCACGCCCAGGATCGGCGCCTTCATCTCCGACCAGTCGGGACCGCGCTCGTGACGGGTCACCGACACATAATCCATGCCGAACAGGACGCCGTCGACGCCTTCCAGCTCGAACAGGGCCTCGGCCAGGGGCGAGGCGGTCGCCTCGTCGATGGTGCGGTATTCCAGCGTGGCGAGCGGCGAAACCTCGCGCCCGGGCAGGAACTTCAGCGCATTGGGATTGGGCGTGGGTTCGGTCTGGATGAACATGGGCGGGAGATGCGCTCGCTCCCGCCCCGTTTCAAGGTCTAAAGGCGGCTAGCGCTTTTTCAACCCGCCCAGGATGCCGCGCATCAGCTCGCGGGTCAGGGTCGTGCCCGCCGTGCGCAGCACCGAGGTGGTCAGGGCCTCCAGCGGCGTCTGGCGGGTCGAGGCGCGTTTCGCGGGCGTCGTCGCACGCGGTGCAGCCCTGGCCTGTTCGCGGGCCTGAACCTGAGCCGCCTTGGCGTCCAGCTTGGCCTGGGCCTCTGCCGCCTTGGCGGCGTCCGCCTGCGCCTTGGCCTGAGCGGCGGCCTGATCGGTGGCGGCATGGCGGGCGGCCAGGATTTCCTCGGCGGATTCACGGTTCACCGCGACATCATAGCG
>NZ_JABAZW010000093.1 GCF_018608325.1 Brevundimonas sp.
CGCGACGCCTGGCTGCGGGCAGGCGGGGCCTAGAAACCGGCTGGCATGGTTCCGGCGTTGATGGCGATGCGCCCGACCAGTCCCTTGACGATCAGGTCCAGGGCCGAACCCTCGCGGTAATCGGCGGCGGCGACGAAGTTCACCCGGTCCTCGGAGATCAGCGAATAGACCTTCTTCTGGTCCTTCTCGTTCGAGCGCGGGTCATAGACGGCGATGGAGAAGCCACCCTTGGTGTGCATCATCTTCATGGTCGGCACGTCGGTGTCGCCGTCGCCGATGAAGATCATCCGCTCGAACGGCACCGGGCGCTCGTCGTCGGGGATGAAGTGGTTGACCCGCTCGTGCTCCCAGTGGTTGTCCACGCCCTTGTTGATGCGGAACAGATACTGGGTCTTGGTGGTGTAGTTGACGCCCACCGCAGGCCAGGCGGCCTCGCCCTTGTCGTCATAGACATAGTGGGAGGCGAAGACGTGCTTCAGCGCGGGACGGATCGGCGTGCCCTCGATCATCTCCTCCAGCCCGGCGGAGATGATGTAGTGATCGATCTCTAACCCGTAGCGTGCGCCGAATTCGTTGATCCGGTCGAACCAACTGAGGTCTTTCAGGCCTTCGAACAGGGCGACCTCGCGGCCGTGGTCGTGCAGGGTCTCGCGCGTCACCGGTGCGCCGTTCTTGCGCGCATGGTGCAGCATCAGCTGCATATACATCAGGATGCCGTCGCCGTCGGCCTGTTTGGTCAGGCGTTCGGCCTCTTCCCAGAAGGCGCCGATGTCGACGCCCACCGAGGGGATGAAGCTGACCTCCTGCATGTTGCCGCGCGCCAGCGTCCCGTCGAAATCATAGATCAGGGCGGTTTTCAGAAGCGGGGTCTTGTCGGTGTCGGCCATGCGGGCGGGATCCTTCGTCGAACCCGCCCTGTATATCAGTCAGCGGCGCCCGTCGATTGCCGCCTCTGGCCGAAGGTCGGGGCCGCCGCCTTCTGCTCGGCCCAGTAGTCGGCGCCCGTGGTCGGCTTGAACATGGTGCGGGGCGTGCCGTTGCGCGCCACCACGGCGAAGGTGTTGGTCGAGGCCTGATAGATCAGGGTGTCGCCATTGGGCCGTTTCACTGTCTCCGCATCACGGGGCGGACGGGTGGTGAAGCTGGTGACCTTGTCCAGATAGTCGTCGGCGGACTTGGCGTTGAAATCGGCGCCGTTACGGGCATAGAGGCGGGTGATCTTGTCGTCCGTCGTCTCGCGCCGATTGGCGGTCAGGACGGGTTTGGCGACGGGGGCCGTCTCGGCCTCGACTGGTGCCGCAGAAACCAGGGCCTGGGGTTGGGCGTCGGTGCTGCGGTCGCGTGTCTCCACCGCCGAAGGTCTGTCGCATCCGGCCAGCCCCAACAGGCCCAGTGCGGTGAGGGCGGCAAGCCCCTTGGTCAGCGTGGTCATCTTTCCCCCTGCAGATGCGCGTTGTGCGCGAGGTAAACACAACCTTGTGGCCGCGACAATCTCTCCGCCTCGCGTCTCGACCGCGTCATGCGGGACGGGTAAACCGGACCTATGGACATACGCCCCCTGACCAATCGCAAGGTGCTGCTGATCGTCGGCGGCGGCATCGCGGCCTATAAGTCGCTGGAGCTTGTGCGTCTGATCGCCAAGTCAGGCGGCCAGACGCGGGTGATCCTGACGGAATCCGGGGCGCAGTTCGTCACGCCCCTGTCGCTGGCGGCGCTGTCGGGCCATCCGGTGCGGTCGGGTCTGTTTCATCCCGAAGAAGAAACGACGATGGGCCATATCGAGCTGTCGCGCTGGGCCGATCTGGTGGTCGTGGCCCCGGCGACGGCGGGCCTGATCGCCAAGGCGGCGAACGGTCTGGCCGATGATCTGGCCTCCACCACCCTGATCGCCACGGACAAGCGGGTGCTGCTGGCCCCGGCCATGAATGTGCGGATGTGGCTGCATCCGGCGGTGCAGGCCAATGTCGAGCGGCTGAAGGCCTTCGACGGCTTCCACGGCGTCGCGGTCGTGGGACCGGACGACGGCGAGATGGCTTGCGGCGAATACGGCCCCGGACGCATGGCCGAGCCTGCCGCCATTCTGGACGCCATCATCGGCCTGATGGCGGGCGCCGCCGGGCGGCCTCTGGCGGGCCGGAAGGCGATCGTCACGGCTGGCCCGACGTTCGAGCCGATCGACCCCGTGCGAGGCCTGACCAACCGCTCCAGCGGCAAACAGGGATACGCCATCGCTGCGGCCCTGGCTGAACTGGGCGCCGAGGTGACCCTGGTGTCCGGTCCGACTGCGCTTGGCGCGCCTCCCGGCGTAACGCGAGTGGATGTCGAGAGCGCGCTGGAGATGCAGGCGGCGACGCAAAACCAACTGCCCGCCGATATCGCTGTACTGTCCGCCGCGGTCGCCGACTGGCGCGTGGACATTATCGCAGGCGGAAAGATCAAGAAGGGACCGGGCGGCCCACCGACCCTGGCCCTGATCGAGAACCCCGACATCCTGGCGGGGATCGCCGCCCCCGGCCCGAACCGTCCCCGGCTGGTGATCGGTTTCGCCGCCGAGACGACCGATCTGGAAGCCAATGCGCGGGCCAAGCTGTCGCGGAAGGGCTGTGACTGGATCCTGGGCAATGACGTGTCCGACGACGTATTCGGATCAGACGGCAACGCCGTTCTGCTGGTCACCGCCGACAAGACCGAAACCTGGCCGCGCCAGTCCAAGACCGCCATCGCCCGCGCTGTCGCCGCCCGCATCGCCGATCACTTCAAGGCCCCCGAATGACCGAACCCACCGCCGTCCAGATCCAGCGCCTGCCCCACTCTGAGGGTCTGCCTCTGCCTGCCTATGAGACAGCCGGATCGGCGGGCATGGACCTGCGCGCCGCTGTGCCGGAGGATCAGCCGATGACCCTGGCGCCCGGCCAGCGGGTTCTGGTGCCAACGGGTCTGAAGATCGCCCTGCCGCTGGGCTATGAGGCCCAGGTGCGCGCCCGCTCGGGTCTGGCGCTGAAACACGGCATCATCTGCCCCAATGCGCCCGGCACCATCGATAGCGATTATCGCGGCGAGTGCGGCGTCATCCTGGCCAACATCGGCGCCGATCCCTTCGTCATCCGTCGCGGCGAACGCATCGCCCAACTGGTGATCGCCAGGCACGAACGCGCCGACTGGATCGAGGTCGAGGAACTGGACGAAACCGCGCGTGGCGCTGGCGGGTTCGGCTCGACGGGACGGTAGGCCGATGCGGTATGGGGCGGAGGCTGGCGTGGATGATGCGCTGCAGAGCCTCAGCAACCGCGAAAAGGAGACTCTGAGGCTGCTCGCCACCGGGCATGACGCGAAGTCGGCTGCAAACCTTCTGGGCCTGTCCTTGCATACAGTGAATGAACGTCTGCGTTCCGCCCGTCAGAAACTTGGCGTGTCCAGCAGCCGCGCGGCCGCACGGCAGCTGATGGATATCGAGCAGGAAAGCCCCAAATTTCTTGGAGACATGAAATTAGGGGAAGGCCTAGGCCCGGATGACGTGAGACGAGACACGCATTCACATAATCGCCGGGCCCAGTCGCTGGTCTGGTGGATTGGAGGGCTTGTCATCATGTTATCGTTTGCCGTCGCCGCGCTGATCATCACCAATGCCGCAAATCCACAGGCCCCGGCCTCGCAACCGGCTGCGCCTGTACGAACGGCGGAAGCGGGCGCTATTGCGCCTGAGGGCGCCGCTGCTGCTCTGGCATGGGTGGCCTTGTTGGATCGGGAACAGTGGAATGAAAGCTGGAGCACGGCAGGACAACTGTTCCGCTCGCAACTGACACAGGCCGGTTGGGCGACAACCGTTCAGACTGTGCGCGCCTCAGTCGGGCCGGTGGTGTCTCGTGTCCAGGAAAACGCCACCCGCACATCGACCCTGCCGGGGCTTCCTTCCGGTGATTACTTGATCGTCCAGTATCGGACCTCTTTCCGTGACAAGGCCTCGGTGTCGGAAACCGTGGTGTTGACGCATGAGCGAACAGGCTGGAAGGTCGACGGGTATTTCATTCGCTAGCAGTGATTTCGATCCGCGCCGTCTGTTCTAAACCGGCGGCGCGGTCGTCTGCATCAGGGCCTGACGGCGGCGGATGTGTTCGCGCCAGGCGGTGTAGAGGCCGCTGGCGGCGATGAGGGCGGCGCCGGCCAGGGTGTTGGCGGTGGGCGTCGTCTGCATCAGCCACCAGCCGAAGAGGATGGCGCCGACGATCTGCAGATAGTCGAAAGGCGCGACCACGGCGACCGGGGCGGCGCGCAGGGAGGCGGTCATGAACAGTTGCGCCAGGCCGCCCGCGACCCCGCCTGCGGCCAGCAGGGCGAAGGTGGTCGGGCTGTGCATCTGACCCACGAAGGGCAGCAGGATGGCGCCCACGATCGACGAGCCGATGAAGAACCAGAAGACGATGGCGGCGACGTGCTCGGTGTCGCGCAACTGGCGCAGGGTGATGGTCACGGCGGCGGTCAGCAGCGCGGCCATCAGACCGAACCCGATCCCCTCCAGCGGCAGGACGTGTTCACCGTTCGAACCGGGCCGCATGACGATGACCACGCCGATGAAGCCCACGGCGACGGCGGCCCAGCGTCGAGGGCCCACCGCCTCCTTCAGGATCAGGAAGGACAGCAGGGTCGAAAAGATCGGGGCGGTGAAGCTGATGGTCGTGGCGTCGGCCAGCGGCAGCAGGGTCAGGGTCTGGAACAGGCACAGGATTGAGACGATGCCCAGCGCACTGCGGCCCACATGCGCCCAGGGGCGGCGCGTGGACAGGGCGCTGAGGCCGCCCTGGTTGGTCATGACCCAGATCAGCACGACCGGCACGCCGAACAGAGCGCGGTAGAACAGCATCTCGGGCGCCACCACGCCGTCCAGCGACGCCAGTTTCAACACCGCCGACATGACCGAGAAACAGCCCGCCGCCGCGATCCGCAGGGCGATGCCGCCTGCGATATCCTCGGGGCTCGGCTGGGTGGTCATGTCGTTCCTTGGGCGATTGCCGCGAACCCATAGGACCGATAGTCAGGCAAGCCCACCCCTGAGCAGCGGATGGGACGTGTAAGGATGACTATGGACGCATTGCTGCATCAGATCGTCGCCCATGGCGGGGGATTTCTCGCCCTGGCGCAGATCCGGTTCGACGCGGGCAGTCTGGTGTTGGCGGTGGCTCTGGCGGTGATCGGCGGGGCGATGATGCGCGACTGGAAGGCGCTGGACGCCACGGCGAGGGATGCGGCACTGGCCTATATGCTGACGCTGGGGGTGCTGAGCCTGACGACCGGTGGGGATTTCGGGATGCCGACGCCGCTGTCGCTAGGCTTCTGGCTGAAGCTGATGCTGGTTTTCGTCGGGTATGAAGTGGCGATCGCCGGGGTGTTCTTTGTGAAGACGGTGCTGGGCGGGCGGGGGTGAGATTTTCTCTGGCTGCCACCGCAATGAGACTCGTCACCCTCGGGCTCGTCCCGAGGGCCCATCTATCCGCGAGACCGCAAGGAGCGTTATTTCGCTGCGGCGATACGCTTCGCGAGCTCTGGGGTGCATCACCCATAGGCCCTCGGGACAAGCCCGAGGGTGACGGCTGGAGTAAGCGTGCTCAAGTCGCGAGCAACCGCGTTGCGAGCATAGCGCGTCGCATCAGCGCCCAGACATCAGGCCTGACGGAAGCCCAGCACGTCCTGCATGTCGTAGAGGCCCGGACGGCGGGTGCGGACCCAGGCGGCGGCGGCGACGGCGCCCTTGGCGAACAACGACCGGTCGATGGCCGAGTGGCTGAGGGTCAGGACTTCGGCTTCGGAGGCGAACAGCACGGTGTGCTCGCCGATGATGCCGCCGCCCCGGATCGAGGAAAAGCCGATCTTGCCGGTCTGGCGCGCGCCCTGAACCCCGTCATAGGGTTTGGACTGAACGTCGGCGAGGTCGGTGAAACGGCCCTCGGCTGCGGCTTCACCCAGCATCAGGGCCGTGCCCGATGGGGCGTCGACCTTGCGGCGGTGGTGGGCCTCGGTGACTTCGATGTCCCATTCCTGGGCGTCCAGACGCTGGGCCGCGTGCTGGACCAGACCGACCAGGATGTTCACGCCCAGCGAGAAGTTGCCGCTCTTGACGATGGCGATCTTCTCGGCGGCCTTTTCAAGCTCGGCCTCCTGCTCGGGCGTGAAGCCGGTCGAGCCGATGACCAGAGCCGGGCCGCCTATTTCCGCCGACTGCTGGGCCAGCGCGACCGAGGCGTCGGGCGTCGAAAAGTCGATGATGACGTCGCACAGACTCAGGTCCGCGCTCTCGCCCCAGTCCAGACGGGCGGCGACGACGACGTCCTCGCGCGCATCCAGCACCTGGGCGACCGCACGGCCCATTCGGCCGCGATAGCCGGAAATGCCGGCGTGGAAGATTGCGCTCAAGCCGCGTTCTCTTTCGACCCGTCCGCATCCTGATTGCCCAGAATGTCGGCCCAGAAACGCTTCGCCTTGCCGGCGAAGCTGGAATTCCTCGGGTTCTGCCCTTCGCCGAACGACAGGGCAAGCTCTTCGAGGAGTTCCTTCTGACGGGGCGTCAGGTCCGTGGGGGTTTCAACGAACAGTTCGACCACCAGATCGCCGCGCTGGCGACCGTTCAGGTGGGGCATGCCCTTGCCCTTGATTCGGACGGTCTTGCCGGTCTGGGCGCCCGCCGGGACGGAGACGCCTGCCTTGCACTTGCCGTCGCAGGCGTCGGAAACCAGGCAGGGGGCGTCGATCTCGCCGCCCAGCGCCGCCACCGTCATCGGTACCGGCACGGTGACCAGAAGGTCCAGATTGTCCCGCTCGAACAGATCGTGCGGGGCCACCGACAGGAAGACATAGAGGTCGCCGCGCGGGCCGCCGCGCTGACCGGCGTCGCCTTCGCCCGACAGGCGGATGCGCGAACCGTCGTCGACGCCAGCCGGAACCTTCAGGTTCAGATTGCGGGTCTTACGCACCTGACCGTGACCGTGGCAGGTGGTGCAGGGGTCGGCGATCATCTGGCCAGCGCCGCCGCAGCGGGGGCAGGTGCGCTCGACCTGGAAGAAGCCGTTGGCCTGACGCACGCGTCCGGCGCCCTGGCAGGTGGTGCAGGTGACGGGCTTGGTGCCCGGCTTGGCGCCCGAGCCTTCGCAGGTTTCGCACGTCAAGGTCGAGGGAATGGCGATCTCGACCTCGGCGCCCTTGTAGGCCTGCTCCAGGGTGATCTCGAGATCATAGCGCAGGTCCGAGCCGCGGCGCGGTCCGCCCTGCTGGCCGCGGCCCTGCTGGCGTCCGCCGAACGCGTCGCCGAACGCATCGCCGAAGACCTGCGAGAAGATGTCGTTGATGTCGGAGAAGCCCTGACCGCCGCCCTGGCCGAACGGGTTGCCGCCGCCGCCACCGCCGCCGTTCAGGCCCGCATGGCCGTAACGGTCATAGACGGCGCGCTTGTTGTCATCCGACAGGACCGTATAGGCCTCGGAGATTTCCTTGAACTGCGCCATCGACTCTTCGGAGCCGCCGTTGCGGTCCGGGTGATGGATCATGGCCAGCTTGCGGTAGGCCGATTTCAGACCGGGCGCGTCGATCGTGCGCTCAACGCCCAGAACCTCGTAGTAATCACGCGCCATCGGGCGTTGGTCCTCATACTTCCCCTGTCGTCTTCGCTGCGCCTCTGCGAGCACTGATCGAAAACGATGTCCCGACTGACATGGGGGCCGGGACAGACGATGCAAGTTTCATGAAAAGACCCCGCCTATCGCAAGACAAGCGGGGTCCTGTCAGTTCACCGATCTATTACGGATCAGGCGCTCTTCTTTTCGTCGCCGTCAGCGTCCGAGACTTCCTCGAACTCGGCGTCGACCACGCCATCGTCAGCCGGTTGGCCTTCGGCGGCTTCGCCCGAACCCTGCTGGGCGGCGTACATGGCCTCACCCAGCTTCATCGAGGCCTGGACCAGGGTGTTGGTCTTGGCGCGGATGTCTTCCGGGTCCGTACCCTCGCGGGCGGTCTTCAGTTCGGTCAGGCCGGTTTCGATGGCCGTCTTGACGTCGGCCTCGACCTTGTCGCCGTGGTCGGCCAGGGCCTTCTCGGTCGAGTGGATCAGGCTGTCAGCGGCGTTCTGGGCCTCGACCAGATCCTTGCGGCTCTTGTCGGCGGCGGCGTTGGCTTCGGCTTCCTTGACCATGTTCTCGATGTCGGCGTCCGAAAGGCCGCCGTTGGCCTGGATGCGGATCGAGTGTTCCTTGTTCGTCGCCTTGTCCTTGGCGGACACATTGACGATGCCGTTGGCGTCGATGTCGAAGGCGACCTCGATCTGGGGCATGCCGCGCGGTGCGGGCGGAATGCCCATCAGGTCGAACTGACCCAGGATCTTGTTGTCGGACGCCATCGGACGCTCGCCCTGGAAGACGCGGATCGTCACAGCCGACTGGTTGTCGTCAGCGGTCGAGAAGGTCTGGCTCTTCTTGGTCGGGATGGTGGTGTTGCGCTCGATCAGGGGCGTGAAGACGCCGCCCAGGGTTTCGATGCCCAGGGTCAGAGGGGTCACGTCCAGCAGCAGCACGTCCTTGACGTCGCCTTGCAGAACACCGGCCTGAACGGCGGCGCCCAGGGCCACGACTTCGTCAGGGTTCACACCCTTGTGCGGCTCCTTGCCGAAGAATTTCTTCACGGCTTCCTGCACGGCGGGCATGCGGGTCATGCCGCCGACCAGAACGACTTCGTCGATGTCGCCAGCCTTCAGGCCTGCGTCGGCCAGGGCCTTCTTGCAGGGCTCGATGGTGCGGGCGACCAGGTCTTCGACCAGGGCTTCCAGCTTGGCGCGCGACAGCTTGATGTTCAGGTGCAGAGGGCCGGACGCGTTCATGGTGATGAACGGCAGGTTGACCTCGTACTGGGTGACCGAGGACAGTTCCTTCTTGGCCTTTTCCGCCTCTTCGCGCAGGCGCTGCAGGGCCAGCTTGTCCTGACGCAGGTCGACGCCCTGTTCCTTCTTGAACTCGTCGGCCAGATAGTCGGCCAGACGGATGTCGAAGTCTTCACCGCCCAGGAAGGTGTCGCCGTTGGTCGACTTCACTTCGAAGACGCCGTCGCCGATCTCCAGGATCGAGACGTCGAAGGTGCCGCCGCCCAGGTCATAGACAGCGATCTTCTGGCCGTCGTTCTTCTCCAGGCCATAGGCGAGAGCAGCCGCGGTCGGCTCGTTGATGATGCGCAGGACTTCCAGGCCGGCGATCTTGCCGGCGTCCTTGGTGGCCTGACGCTGGCTGTCATTGAAGTAGGCCGGGACGGTGATGACGGCCTGCGTCACCTTCTCGCCCAGATAGGCTTCAGCGGCTTCCTTCATCTTGATCAGGGTGAAGGCTGAGACCTGCTGCGGGGAATAGTCCTTGCCGTGGGCGCGGACCCAGGCGTCGCCGTTCGGGCCCTTGACGATCTCATAGGGCACCATGCCCTTG
This sequence comes from Brevundimonas sp., assembly GCF_018608325.1. Taxonomy (GTDB): domain Bacteria; phylum Pseudomonadota; class Alphaproteobacteria; order Caulobacterales; family Caulobacteraceae; genus Brevundimonas. The sequence goes on from NZ_JABAZW010000093.1 coordinate 9,447, forward strand.
TCCTTGGCCACGACGGGATCGTCGAAGTTGCGGCCGATCAGGCGCTTGATGGCGAAGAAGGTGTTGGCGGGGTTGGTCACGGCCTGACGCTTGGCCGGTTGGCCGACCAGGGTTTCACCGCCGTCCTGAAGGGCGACCACTGACGGGGTGGTGCGAGCGCCTTCGGCGTTTTCGATGACCTTGGGGGACTTGCCGTCCATGACGGCGACGCACGAGTTGGTGGTGCCGAGGTCGATACCAATGATCTTGGCCATGAGGGTTCTATTTCTCTCTCGTATCGGCGGGCGATGCGGCGGCCTTCGTCGAAGCACCGCGCGTGACCGCCCCCAGTTGGGTTGGCGTTTGATTTGACTGGATAGCCCCAAGTCTTTCAGGGTTTCTCCGAAGCTGGCCCCGATATGGGAAAGACCCCTGTCCCTGCAAGGGCGAACTGCGATTCAACCAAACCATAGATCGGTGAAATATCGGCTGCGGACCACGTTCCGGCGCCCCATAGTGGGGTCTGCCGCCAGCAGAGGCGGTGTTTTGGAAAGAGCCGGATGTTGCGAACCGCCCTGAAAGCCGTTGTCTGCGCCGCTGTGATGCTGAGCGCGGTAAGCGCCGCCGCCGCCCCAGTGAAGCCTGTCGCGCCTGCCGTTGCAGCCCAGGAAGAAGGCTCCAATGACGGGCGGGATCGTCACGTCACGATCAAGAACCGCACCGGCTGGACCATGCTGAGCTTCTATGCGTCGGACGCCAGCAAGGACGATTGGGAAGAGGATATCCTGGGCGACGATGTGCTGGAGAACCGCCAGAACGTCCGCGTCAACATCGACGACGGCTCGGGCGCCTGCGAATATGATTTCAAGGCCGAGTTCACCAATGGCGAGGAGCTGACCCGCTTTGGCGTCAATGTCTGCGAAGTCAGCGAATACACCTTCTCCCGCTGAGACCGCGACGGGGATAGAGGGGTTCCGGCTGCTGGATGCTGAAGCCCAGTCGCGGCTGGTCCAGGCGGTGTTTGCGGCGCTGGAGACCGCGCCCCTCTATCGCCTCCAGACGCCAGGCGGTCGACCCTTCTCGGTGCAGATGAGCAATCTGGGCCCGCTGGGATGGGTGTCGGATCGGGGCGGCTATCGCTATCAAACGACCCACCCGGTCACTGGTCAGGCCTGGCCCCCGATCCCGGACCTGTTGCTGGATCTGTGGGCCATGACGGTCGGCGGGGACCGGCGGCCTGACGCCTGCCTGGTCAATCTGTACCGGGACGGCGCGAAAATGGGACTGCATCAGGATCGCGATGAGGCGGACCTGAGCGCCCCGGTCCTGTCGGTGTCTTTGGGCGATGCGGCCCAGTTCCGCATCGCTGGCGCGGATGGCCGTACGCGGACCCTGCGCCTGACTAGCGGCGACGTCTGCGCCTTGACTGGCCCGGCCCGTCTGGCGCGTCACGGCATTGACCGGGTTCTGGAGGGATCATCGCGTCTGATCCCGGGTGGAGGACGGCTGAACCTGACTTTGAGAATTGCTCGCTGAACACCGCGATTTCGTGACTGGACGCAGGAACGAGGGCGGGGCCACTGTCCCGGCTTCTCTTTTCCGACCGGAGCGCCGCCGATGACTGTTCTCACCCGTCCCGAAGGTTCCGCCCCCGAAGATCTGCACCTCAGCCGCCGAACCCTGGGGGCACTGGGTGGTCTGCTGTTCGCGGGCTATGCGACGGCGGCTCTGGCCAAGGAGGCCAAGCCGATCACGACGGACGCCAACGGCCTGACCACCGCGACAGTGACCTATCGGGCGCCTGACGGCTTCAACCTGCCCGCCTATGTGGCGCGTCCGGCGGGTGACGGCCCCTTCCCGGTGGTGATCGTGGTGTCGGAAGTGTTCGGCGTGCACGAATATATCCGCGACATCTGCCGTCGTCTGGCCAAGCAGGGCTATGCCGCCATCGCACCCGCCTTCTTCGTGCGGGTGGCGGACCCGGCCCCCCTGACCGAGTTCCCCAGGATCATGGAGATCGTCTCGGCGGCCTCCTACGAACAGGTGATGGGCGACATCTCCGCCACGCTTGACTGGTCCAGCCAGCAGCTGTGGGCCAAGGACGGCAAGGTCGGGATCACCGGCTATTGCTGGGGCGGCAAGGTGGTCTGGCAGGCCGCGGCCCGCTTCGCCGCTATTGGCGCGGGCGTCGCCTGGTACGGGCGCCTGGCCCCCGCATCCGATGCGACCCCCGCCCAGATTTCGGCGGGCCAGCCCTGGCCGGTCGATCTGGCTGACGACCTGAAGGCGCCGGTGCTGGGTCTGTATGGCGGCAAGGATCAGGGCATCCCTCTAGACAGCGTCCAACGCATGCGTGAGGCCCTGCAGAGCGCGGGCGAAACCGCCAGCCAGATCGTGGTCTATGACGACGCACCACACGGTTTCCACGCCGATTATCGTGACAGCTACGTCGAGGCGGACGCCAAGGATGGCTGGACGAAGCTGCTTGCCGTTTTCGACAAAGCGTTAAAACATTGAGCGCTTAATCTTTGATCTAGTCTGTGGGGACATTCGAAGACCTTGGGAGGGGTCGAGATGGTCGGCACGCGTTTACAAAAGGCGGCGCTTCTGAGCCTGGGGCTGTTGTTCCTGCCATTGGCCGCATGTGGCGGCGGTGGTGGGGGCGGCGGCAGTGGCGGCGGGGGCGTCGTTACCCCGCCTCCTCCTCCACCTCCTCCACCTCCTCCTCCTCCTCCTCCT
>NZ_JABAZW010000063.1 GCF_018608325.1 Brevundimonas sp.
GAGCAGCAGCGCCGTCTGCGCCGCGCCGCCACCCATGGGGCCGTCTGGGCCGGACTGGCCAGCGTCTTCGCCGCCCTGATCATTTCGGCCTTCCTGTTCCGTGTGGAGGTGGTCGAGATCTTCCCGCGCGCCGCCGCCGCCTACGCCAATGTCGGCGTGCCGGTGAACGCCGTCGGTCTGGATTTCGAGGCCCTGACCGCCAAGGATGTGCCCAGCAGTCCCGGCATGGTGGTGGTGTCCGGCGCCCTGCGGAATGTCCGTGATCGGGAAATCGTCGCACCGCCCGTGCGTGTCTCCCTGCTGGACGAAAACGGAGCCGAGATCGGCTTCCAGGTGATTCAGATCGACGCCGCGCCGGTCCTGCCCGGCAAGGTTCAGGGTTTTGCAGCTGTCATTCCTGACCCGGCAGGGGCGACCGCCGACATCGGCGTGGACTTCGCCGCTGTCTCCCCTGCGCCCAAGGCCCGACCGAATCAGCCTGCGTCGCAACGGCAGGCGGACGCCAATGGGCTGTCGGTCGTATCGCGCGCGCCCGTGCTGAACGCAGACGCCTCGCGCGGACCGCCCCCCGCCGTTCCGGCTGAGGCGGCCCCGGCGCCCGGATCGGCGGCGGCCAACGGCCTGCGTTCGGCGACGGCTCCGGGTGTCGGCGGCCTGAGCGTGGCGGCGCCGGTTGAGGCCAAACCGCTTCGCACGGTGGACATGGGCCACGGCTAGGCGTTATCGCCTCGCATCATGGCAGAAACCTCCCCGACGCCGACCGTTCTCCTGTCCGAGGACGACATCGCCCGCATCGTCGCCGAACTGGCGGCCCGCATCGCCCCGGTCATCGACGACGACACGGTCGCCGCCGTGCTGCTGACCGGCGGTCTGTGGTTCGCCGCCGACCTGACCCGCGCCCTGTCGCGCGTCGGCCGCAATGTCCGCTTCGACGCCCTGTGGCTGTCATCCTATGGCGACGACAAGACCAGCCGCGGCCAGATCAACGTCTATGCGCCCTTCCAGCGTCCGATCGCCGGGCGCCGGGTGCTGATCCTGGATGATGTGTTCGACACCGGCCTGTCGCTGGCCGAGGCGGTGCGGATCGCCAGGGAGGGCGGGGCGTCAGAGGTTCTGACCTGCGTCTTCGCCCGCAAGCCCTGGCCCAAGCCCCGCGCGCCCGAGCCTGACTTCGTCGGCTGGGAAGCGCCGAACCGGTTCCTGGTCGGCTATGGGCTGGACCACGCAGGATCGCTGCGCGGCCTGCCCGACATCTGCGCGATGGATTGATTTCGAGTGGCGAGTGGCGAGTATTCAGTGGCGAGAGAAGGCTGTTGAAGTCCGCGCCTCAGTCTCGTTACTCGCCACTCATCACTCGCCACACGATTAGAGCCAGTCCGCGAAGGGCTCGCGGTCCAGCATTTCCTCATAGGTCGGGCGGGCGCGGATGATCGCCCATTTGTCGCCGTCGACCAGAACTTCCGGCACCAGCGGGCGGCTGTTGTATTCGCTAGCCATGACCGCGCCATAGGCGCCTGCGCCGGTCATGACGACCAGATCCTCGGCCTCAAGTGGCGGCAGGGAACGGTCGCGGGCGAAGGTGTCGCCGGTTTCGCAGACCGGTCCGACGACGTCGTAATCCTGGGCGTCGCCTGCGCGTGGGTTCACAGGCACGATGTCGTGGAAGGCGTCATAGAGGGCCGGACGCATCAGGTCGTTCATCGCGGCGTCCAGCACCAGGAAGCGTCGACCGTCCGAACGTTCGTTGACCTGAACCACCTGGGACAGCAGGACGCCTGCATTGGCGGCCAGCAGACGACCCGGCTCGAACGCCGCCTCGACCTCAAGGCCTTCCAGAACACGTGCGGCCATGGCCATGTATTCGGCGGGCGAAGGTGGGTTCACGCCGCCCGAATAGGGCACGCCCAGACCGCCGCCCAGATCAAGCCGGGTCACGGCATGGCCGTCTGCGCGCAGCTTGTGGGTCATCTCCGCCAGCACCCGGAAGGCGGCTTCCAACGGGGTCAGGTCGGTGATCTGGCTGCCGATATGGCAGGCCAGGCCTACGGGCGTGACGTGGGGCGAGGCCGAGGCGCGGGCGTACAGTTGATACGCCTCCTCGACCGGCACGCCGAACTTGTCGCCCTTGCCGCCGGTGGTGATCTTGGCGTGGCCACCTGCGCCGATGTTCGGATTGACGCGCACGGCGATGGCCGGGCTGGCGTTCATCATGGCGGCGACCTGAATCAGGCGATCCAGTTCCGCGCCGGATTCAATATTGATCTGACGCACGCCGACAGCGATGGCGAAGGCCAGTTCGGGATCGGTCTTGCCCACGCCGGAGAAGATGATCCGCTCGGCTGGAATGCCCGCTGCCAGCGCGCGACGGATTTCACCCTCCGACACCGTGTCCGCGCCGGAGCCCAGCTTGGCCAGGGTCGCCAGCACCGACAGGTTGGAGTTGGCCTTGACCGCAAAGGCGATCAGGGCCTCGCCCAGCGCGTCCGTATGGGCGTCTGCGGCGGTGCGCAGCAGGCCGTAATGACGCTTCAGCGTGGCGGTCGAATAGACATAGACGGGCGTCCCCACCTCGTCGGCCAGGGTGTCCAGCGGCACGCCCTCGGCATGCAGGGCGCCGTCCTTGAGATCAAAATGGTGCAAGGTTTAACGCGGATCGTTCTGTGCGGCGCCGGCGCCGATCGGGTTGGAGGGGCCGCCGTCGATGGGCATGCTGCTGGAGGGGCGATTGACGGTGGCGGGCTCGGGCAGATGACCGGCCCAGCGATCACGCGTGGCGCGCTCGGGCGCGGGACGTGGCGATTCCAGATCGGCCATACGGCCGCAGGCGGACGCCATCAGGGCCAGGGCGCCTACGGCGATCAGGCTGGTCTTGCGGGCAAGGGTCACAGGCGGTTCCTCCAGTCGGAGATGCGCGCGCGGACCTGTTCCGGCGCGGTTCCCCCATAGCTTTGGCGGCTCTGGCACGAGGCCTCGGCGGTCAGCACCTTGTAGACTGCTTCGGTGACGCCCGGCTCCAGTTTCTGCAGTTCGGCCAGCGGCAGTTGCGACAGGTCCACGCCCAGCGCCTCGGCCTGTTTGACAGCGGCGCCGGTGACGTGGTGCGCCTTGCGGAACGGCAGGTTCAGTTCGCGCACCAGCCAGTCGGCCAGATCGGTGGCGGTCGAGAAGCCTGCGCCTGCGGCGGCGGCCATACGCTCGGTGTTGGGACGCAGCGCCGCGACCATGGCGGTCATGGCGTTCAGGGCCAGGTCCAGGGCGTCAAAGGCCTCGAACACCGGCGGCTTGTCCTCCTGCATATCCTTGGAATAGGCCAGCGGCAGGCCCTTCATCACCGTGGACAGGGCCACCAGCGAACCCATGATTCGGCCCGTCTTGGCGCGCACCAGTTCAGCGGCGTCGGGGTTGCGCTTCTGCGGCATGATCGACGAGCCGGTGGTCAGGTCGTCGGGCAGGGTGGCGAAACCGAACATCGGCGTCATCCAGACCACGATCTCTTCGGCCAGACGCGACAGGTGGCCAGCCGTGATCGAGGCGGCGGCCAGACTTTCCAGCGCGAAATCGCGGTCCGACACGGCGTCCAGGCTGTTGGCCATCGGGCGTTCGAAGCCCAGTTCCTGCGCCGTCATGTGACGATCGATGGGGAAGGGCGAACCGGCCAGGGCCGCGGCGCCCAACGGGCTTTCGTTCATACGGGCGCGGGCGTCGGCGAAGCGACCTGCGTCACGGCCGAACATCTCGACATAGGCCATCAGGTGATGGCCCAGCGTCACCGGCTGGGCGGTCTGAAGATGGGTGAAGCCCGGCATCAGGTCGCCCGCGTGCTGTTCGGCGCGGTCCAGCAGGGCGGCCTGCAGGCCTTTCAACTGGGCGACGGAGCGGTCGCAGGCGTCGCGGACCCACAGGCGGAAGTCCAGCGCCACCTGATCGTTACGGCTGCGGGCCGTGTGCAGGCGCCCCGACGGTTCGCCGATCAGCTCATTCAGACGGGCCTCCACATTCATGTGGATGTCCTCGAACTGGTCGCGGAAGGGGAATGTGCCGTCCAGAATTTCGGATTCGATGGCGTCCAGTCCACCCAGAATGGCGTTGGCGTCGGCCTGTTGCAGGATGCCCTGTTTGGCCAGCATCCGGCAGTGGGCGCGCGAACCGGCCAGATCCTGACGCCACAGGCGCTGGTCGACGCCGATGGAGACGTTGATCGCCTGCATGATCTCGGCGGGGCGCGACGAAAAGCGACCCCCCCACATGTCTTGACCCGCAGGCCGGACCGGCGCAGTCGATCCGCCTTGTTGTTTGGCGTCGGCAGAGGTGGATTCAGTCATGAGCGGCTCGAGAAAGGCGATCTGGGCAGGCATCGGCGCGATCGTGCTGATCAGCACGGTCGCCGGCGCCTGGGGAATGGCGATGTCGCTATACGCCAATCATCGGCAGGACACGCAAGCCTCTGAGGCCGCAAAGACGGCAGAAGCACCGAAAAGCGAGCTGTCGCGCTATGCCGTGGGGCCTTTGGCGGCGCTTCAGACGCCTGCCGAGCTGAAACCGGCGCCCGAATATATGTTCCGCGACCGCAATGGCACGGCGGTGCGGTTCGACGCCTTCCGGGGCAAGGTGGTGGTGGTCAATCTGTGGGCCATGTGGTGCGCCCCCTGCCGCGAGGAGATGCCGACCCTGGCGGCTCTGGCCAAGACCTATCGGGCGGATACGGACCTGATCGTCCTGCCGATCAATGTTGATGCGACGCCGGACGCGGTGACGCAGGCCAAGGGCTTCATGGCCGACCATACGCCTCTGCCCTTCTACAGCGACATGCGTTTCCAGCTGCCGTTCGAGTTTCCGGGCAAGGGCGCAATGCCCAGCACCATCTTCCTGGACCGTGAGGGGCGTATTCGCGCCGTCTTCTCGGGCGGAACGGATTGGGACAGCGCCGAGGCGCACGCCCTGATCGACGCCCTTCTGGCCGAAGGGCGTCCGGCGGGGGGCGTCGAGGCGCCCGCCGCCTGAACACAGCCTCTTTAGTGTTTGGCGGGCACGCGCTGGTCGGTTGCGGGATCAACCGCGCCGGGTTTGCCTTCGGCGGCGGCCTTGGCCTGGTTGTCTTCCAGCTTGTCGGCGACCTTGCCAGCGCCGGTTTCAACGGCCTGCGCCGCCTTCATGGCGCCGGACTCGACCACTTCACCCGCCTGAGCGGCGGCGGATTTGGTTTCGGCGGCAGCCGTATGAGCCTGGCTTTCGGCCTTGTTCTGTTCTGCCTGGGTGCAGGCGGCCGCGCCCAGGGTCAGGGCGGCGAGCGCCGCAATCGTGGCGGGGGTGCGCAGGGGCATTTTGGTATCTCCGTGCGGGACTTTAGTCTGCGGCGGATAACGCGGTGCGGCGATCCCGGTTGCGCGCCTCAGATTTCAGCGTCGAACAGGTCCGGTCTGCGCAGGCGCAGGTGCAGCGTCAGGGCCAGGGTCTTCAGGTCCTGCAACTCACCCGCATCGGCCTGACGCGCCAACTCGGCCAGAGGCAGTTCGACCACTTCTATATTCTCATGCTCCGAGGCCAGGCCGCCGCCCTCGGCGACACGATCGGCCTGTCCATACTGGCCCAGATAGAGGCTGATGCGTTCGGTCGAGACGCCGGGGCAGGAGAAAGTCACGCCCAGCGGCTCCAGTTCGGTGGTCCGCGCGCCGACTTCCTCCATGGCTTCACGCCGACCGGCGGTGGCAGCGTCCTCGCCCGAATCGATCAGACCGGCAGGGGCTTCCAGCAGACGGGGTTCATCGGCGCCCGCCACCAGCGGCCCATTGCGCAACTGGCGCACCAGAAGGGCGACGCGCCGTTCCGGGTCATAGGGCAGGACGGCGACAGCCGCGCCATGATCTTCGACCTCGCGCGCCAGACGCACGCCGTCGTCCAGTTCGATGGTCGCCCGATAAAGGGTGGACCAGCCTTTATAGAGGATGTCGGTAGCGATCAGTTTGGCCATGCGGCGCGACTTAGCACGAATGGCGAAAAGGGGGAGGTGGTGGTTGGAGGCGGGATCGAACCGCCGACCTGTGGGTTATGAATCCACCGCTCTAACCATCTGAGCTACCCAACCAAGGGTCCCACCGCCGGATCGGTCCGCGCGGAAGAGGCGTGCCTATATCGCCGCCGCGCGTCCGGTTCAAGTCGTGTTGCGCGCCATTGTGCGGCGATTGAGCGCAAGACGTGCAGGATCGGGAACGCTAACCCTGAAGCTTCAGTTTTCAGACCAATCTGAAAATCCCGCCTAAACCCCGTCTGGAGCCCTGTCATGCGCCTGATCGCCGTCGCCGCCTCGACCTCTCTGCTTGTCCTCGCCGCCGCCTGCGGCGCCAATGGCGAATCGTCCGGGGCTCCGGTCCAGACGGGCGCGCCGCTGGAGACGCGTCCCGCCAGTAATCCTGACCAGAAACCGGCCTTCGCCGGTCAGACCCGCGCGCCCGGCGTGGTGACCCAGGCGCGGCTGACGCATACGGTGGTGGCCGAGGGGCTGCAGAATCCGTGGGGTCTGGCCCTGTTGCCGGACGGACGCTGGCTGGTGACGGAAAAGCCCGGGCGTCTGCGCGTCGTGACGGCTGAGGGTCAGATCAGCGACCCGGTTCAGGGTCTGCCTGCTGTTGATGCGCGCGGTCAGGGCGGCCTTCTGGATGTCATCACCAGTCCGACCTTCGGGCAGGACCGTTTGATCTACTGGAGCTATGCCGAGCCGCGTCAGGGTGGAAATGGCACGGCAGTGGCGCGCGGGCGGCTGTCGGACGATCTGAGCCGGGTCGAGAACGTCCAGGTTATCTTCCGCGTCCAGCCCACCTATGACGGCGACAAGCATTTCGGTTCGTCCCTGGCCTTTGCGCCCGATGGCACGCTTTTCATCACTGTGGGCGAACGCTCCGACAAGCCGATGCGGCCGCAGGCGCAGGATCTGGGCTCGCACCTGGGCAAGACGATCCGCATCAACGCCGACGGCTCGGTGCCGCAGGACAATCCGTTTGTCGGACAGGCGGGCGCGCGGCCTGAAATCTGGAGCTTTGGCCACCGTAACGCGCAAGGCGTCGCCATCCAGCCCGGCACAGGCGCGGTCTGGACCGTGGAGCATGGGGCTCAGGGCGGCGACGAGGTTAATCTGGACAAGGCGGGTCTGAGCTACGGCTGGCCGGACGCCGCCTACGGCGTGGAATATGGGGGCGGCGCGATCGGTGAGGGCGCGACCCAGCATCCGGGCGCCGAACAGCCGGTCTATTATTGGGACCCGGTCATCGCGCCGGGCGGGGCGACCTTCTATGAGGGGGCGATGTTCCCGGGCTGGAACGGCAATCTGCTGGTTGCGGGCCTGAGAGAGAAACACATCGCCCGTCTGGTGATCCAGAACGACCGCGTCGTGGGTGAGGAACGCCTGCTGAGCGATCTGGGCGAGCGCATCCGTGACGTGGCCGTGGGGCCGGACGGATCTGTCTGGGCAATCTCGGATGAACGGAACGGCAAGCTGGTCAGGCTGTCTCTGGCGCAGTAATCTGGCGCCGCCGGGGGGTGTTGGAACGCATCGCGTTTCAGGAAGCAGGAGCAGCCATGCGTATTCTTATTGTGTCCGCCATGATCGCCTTACCCTTGCTGGCGGCGTGCGGCACCACCGGCGGCGTCAGTCAGTACCAGAAAGACATGAACGCGCTGGAGAAGACCTGCACCGAACGTCAGGGCATCCTGACGCCGACGGGACTTCAGACCGGGCGTCCAGAAACGGAATATGCCTGCACCATCACCGGCGGCGCTTCGCGTATTCCGTCGCGTTGACGGATCCCGTTCGGATGCGAGGTCGGCGCTCCTGCTGAATGGGCGCTGATCCCCCATTCCGTGCGCGCCGCCGACGCGGCGTTTTTCATCACGAACAAGTCAGGCCTCCGCGCGTTTTGCTGCGGAGGCTTTTTTACGTGCCGGGCGGACGGGGCATGGCGCCGCATCACATGGCTTATTACTTGACGTTGACGTAAACGTAGGGTTCTTGGCGTGCGAGCTTAGACCCGTCCATTCATTGGAGACGCATCCTCATGGCTGACGCCTATATCTATGACGCCGTCCGCACCCCGCGCGGCAAAGGCAAGAAGGACGGCTCGCTGCACGAGATCACCGGCCTTTCGCTGGCCGCTCAGGTCCTGGAAGCCCTGCGTGATCGCAACGATCTGGACACCTCCAAGGTGGACGACGTGATCCTGGGCTGCGTCACCCCGGTGGGTGAGCTGGGCGCCGACATCGCCCGCACCGCCGTCCTGACCGCAGGCTGGTCGCAATATACGGCGGGCGTTCAGGTCAACCGCTTCTGCGCCTCGGGTCTGGAAGCCGTGAACATGGCCACCGCCAAGGTGAAGTCCGGCGAGGCTGATTTCGCCGTCGGCGGCGGCGTCGAGGTCATGAGCCGCGTGCCGATGGGTTCGGACATGGGCGCCTGGCCGACCGATCCGTCCTCGGCCTTCCCGACCTATTTCGTGCCGCAGGGCGTGTCGGCGGACATGATCGCCACGAAATACGGCTTCAGCCGCGCCGACGTCGACGCCTATTCGGTGGAAAGCCACAAGCGCGCCGCCAAGGCCTGGGCCGAAGGCCGCTTCAAGAACTCGGTCATCGCGGTCAAGGACCAGCTGGGCCTGACCATTCTGGACCGCGACGAAACCGTGCGTCCGAACTCGGACATGCAGTCGCTGGGCGCACTGAACCCGTCCTTCGCCATGATGGGCGAGATGGCCTTCGACGGCGTGATCGGCCAGCGTTACCCCGAGGTCGAGCGCGTCAACCACGTCCACACCCCCGGCAACTCGTCGGGCATCGTCGATGGTTCGGCGGGCGTGCTGATCGGTTCGCTGGAAGCCGGCAAGGCCCTGGGCCTGAAGCCGCGCGCCAAGATCCTGGGCGGCGCCTCGATCGGCTCGGAGCCGTCGATCATGCTGACCGGTCCTGAGTATGTGACCCGCAAACTGCTGGGCAAGCTGGGCATGACGCCCGACGACATCGACCTGTGGGAGCTGAACGAAGCCTTTGCGGCCGTCGTCCTGCGCTACATGCAGGCCCTGAACATCGACCACGCCAAGATGAACGTGAACGGCGGCGGCATCTCGATGGGCCACCCGCTGGGCGCCACCGGCGCCATGATCACCGGCATCGCCCTGGACGAGCTGGAACGCTCGAACAAGTCGACCGCTCTGGTCACCCTCTGCATCGGCGGCGGCATGGGCACCGCCACCGTCATCGAACGCGTCTGATCCGGGAGCGATAGACTATGGAAAACTTCAAGATCGACGTCGACGCAGACGGTATCGCGCTCGTCACCTTCGACGTGCCGGGCCGTTCGATGAACACCCTGACCAGCTCGGTCATGGCGGAAATCCCGCAACTGGTCGAACGCATCAAGACCGACGACGCCATCAAGGGCGCGGTCCTGACCTCGGGCAAGGCTTCGGGCTTCTGCGCAGGCGCGGACCTGGGCGATATGGCTGGCGGCGTCCTGTCGGGCGGCGGCGACCTGCAAAAGGCGTTTGACGCTGGCTGGAAGCTGAACGGCGCCTTCCGTGCGCTGGAAACCCTGGGCAAGCCCATCGCTACGGCCATCAATGGTCTGGCGCTCGGCGGCGGCCTGGAGTTCACTCTGGCGACCCACTACCGCGTGGTCGAGAACGACAACAAGATTCAGCTCGGCCTGCCCGAGATCAAGGTCGGCCTGTTCCCCGGCGGCGGCGGCACCCAGCGCCTGACGCGCCTGATCGGCGTGCAGAACGCCATGATGGCCATGAGCGAAGGCAAGTCCTTCCGCCCCAACGACGCCAAGGGCGCAGGCATCGTCCACGAAGTCGTTGAAAAAGGTCAGTCGGTCGAGGCCGCCAAGGCCTGGATCAAGGGCGGCGGCAAGGCTGTGCAGCCGTGGGACGAAAAGTCCTTCAAACTGCCCGGCGGCGGCCCCTTCCATCCGGCGGGCATCCAGAACTTCATGGTCGGCAACGCCATGCTGCGCAAACAGTCCTACGGCAACTATCCGGCCGTGGTGAACCTGATGAAGGCCGTGTTCGAAGGCGCCCAGGTGCCGATCGACGCCGCCCTGCGCATCGAGACCCGCTACTTCATCAAGACCCTGATGACGCCGCAGGCCCAGGCCATGATCCGTTCGCTGTTCCTGTCCAAGCAGGAACTGGACAAGGGCGCGGTGCGTCCGGCGGGCGTGCCCAAGTCGGACCCCAAGAAGGTCACCGTCATCGGTGCGGGCATGATGGGCGCAGGCATCGCCTATGTTCAGGTCATGGCCGGCATCGAAACCGTGCTGATCGACCAGAGCCAGGAAGCCGCCGACAAGGGCAAGGCCCACGTCGAGGAACTGCTGAAGAAGCGCCTGTCGCGCGGTCAGATGACCCAGGACAAGTACGACGCCACCCTGGCCCTGGTCACGGCGACGACGGACTATGACCTGATCAAGGGTTCCGATCTGGTGGTCGAGGCCGTGTTCGAAAGCCGCGAGATCAAGGCCGACGTGACCAAGCGCGCCGAGGCGCAACTGGCTGAGGGCGCCGTCTTCGGCTCCAACACCTCGACCCTGCCGATCACCGGCCTGGCCGAAGCCTCGGTTCGCCCGGAAGACTTCATCGGCATCCACTTCTTCTCGCCTGTCGACAAGATGATGCTGGTCGAGATCATCCTGGGTGAAAAGACCGGCGACGCCGCCATCGCCAAGGCGCTGGACTATGTGCTGAAGATCAAGAAGACGCCGATCGTCGTCAACGACAGCCGCGGCTTCTACACCTCGCGCTGCTTCTCCACCTTCCTGATGGAAGGCATGGCGCTGCTGGAAGAGGGTTACGGCCCGGCCCTGATCGACAATATCGGCCGCATGACCGGAATGCCGCGCGGTCCGCTGGAAATGCACGACGACGTGGCGCTGGACCTCAGCTACAAGATCGCCAAACAGACCCGCGAAGACCTGGGCGACAAATATGTCCCCAACGAAGGCGAGAAGATCGTCGCCACCATGGTCGAGGGCGGACGGTACGGCCGCAAGAACGGCAAGGGCTTCTACGACTACGACACCAAGCCCAAGACGATCTGGGCGGGTCTGTCCGAGCTGGCGCCGACCACCAAGGGCATCGACAAGCCCGAGGAGCCGACCGCCTTTGCCCAGATCGACGAGCTGAAGACGCGCCTGCTGTATCGTCAGGCCGTCGAAGTGGCCCGTTGCTGGGAAGAGGGCGTCATCGACGACCCGCGTGAGGCCGATCTGGGCGCCATCCTGGGTTGGGGCTTCGCGCCCTGGACGGGCGGTCCGATCAGCTTCATCGACGGCATCGGTCTGGCCAAGTTCGTCGAGACGGCGGACCGTCTGGCCGCCGCCTACGGCGACCGCTTCAAGGTCCCGCAGCTGCTGCGCGACATGGCCGCCAAGAACGAGACCTTCTACGGCAAGTTCGCGCCGGAGAAGAAGGCGGCCTGATCGCTGCCTGAAGACTGAAAATGCAAAGGGCCGGGAGCAATCCCGGCCCTTTTCTGTTGCCTGAACTCCGTCATCCTCGGGTCAAGCCCGAGGATGACGGCGGTGTGGGGCGTCAGATCATCTCCAGCGGGGTTTCCTGCGTTGGCGGGGGGAAAGCCTGATCCAGCCGTTCCAGATCCTCCAGATCGAACTGGATCTCCAGCGCGTCCGCATTGGCCTCGACGTGCTCCACGTTGCTGGCCTTGGGAATGGCGATGATCCCGTCATTCCTCAGCACAGCGGCCAGAGCGACCTGAGCGGGCGAGGCGCTGTGGCGATCAGCGATGTCCACGATCAGCGGATGCTCCAGCAGGCCGCCCCGACCCAGCGGCGAATAGGCCATCATCGGCATGTCGCGTGACTGCATCCACGGCAGCAGGTCGAACTCCACCCCGCGCGCGCCCAGATTATAGAGCAGCTGGTTGGAGGCGCAGTCCTCCTGACGTGCCCCTGAGAATTTCCTCCACGCGGAGCTAGAGTCCGGCCCTTGAAAG
>NZ_JABAZW010000129.1:0-29713 GCF_018608325.1 Brevundimonas sp.
CCAGCGACTGAACGACGCCCAGGCCAGCCAGGGCAACGGCGACGACGAAGGAGATGGGCAACAGAACATACAGGCTGGTGCGCGTGAGATCGGCCCAGAAGTTGCCGACGCCCTTGCCACGATCTGCGATGAAGGCGCGTGCAAGCGCTGCTGCAATCGTCGCTCCTGTGGCGGCCGAAACAAAGTTCTGAACCGTCAGGCCGACCATCTGGCTGAAGGTGGATAGGGCGGTTTCACCACTGTAACTTTGCCAGTTTGTGTTGGTGACAAAGCTGACGGCGGTGTTGAACGCCAGGTGTGGGCTTACCCCCCCGAACCCCTGAGGGTTCATCGGCAGAACGCCTTGCAGGCGCAGCATCGTGTACAAAACCAGGAAGCCGACGAGGTTGAACGCCAGCAGCGCGCCCACATAACTCAGCCAACCCTGGCTGCGTTTCTCATCGACCCCGGCGGCGCGATAAAAGATGCCTTCAACCGGCTTCAGCACCGGGTCCAGCCAGGTGCGTTCGCCGTTCCAGACACGCGACATATAGACCCCGATCGGCCAGGCCAGCAGGACCGACAGACCTAGGGTCAGGGCGATTTCCGCCCATCCTTGAATATTCATGATGGCGGCTCCGCTCAGAACCGCTCGGGCCGCAGCAGGGCCGCGACCATATAGCCGGCGATAACGAGGGCGCCCGCACCCCACAGGATGTTCAGCAACATCGTCACATCCTGTTCATTGCAGCAGCGAAAGCGGCGAACGCCAGAAAGGCCCCGCCGCCAATCGCCAGAAAGATCACATCGGCCATGCCGAAAGCCTCCAGCTTAGTTGGTGCTGGAACAGACGCCTGAACGGCGTAAGCGGGCGATGCGGAATCAGCGCCCGTACATAAGGCGCGCGTAAAGAGCCCCTTATGTTCGCCTTACGCCCGGACCGTGGAATGGCATCGCCCGCTTACGGGCGATCAGGCTTTCATCGTGACGAAAGGAGCTCTTCATGAGCCGATCCAGCCTGTTGCAACACTCCCTGACCGCCAAACCTGCTGCACAGGATATCTGGCGAATGACCATGGCCCTGGTCGGCTTCGCCTTCGGCGTTCGCCCCGTCAAATGGCAGGATCGCGAACAATGATGAGCGGCTTTGTCGACGGCCACACTGCAACTCCGTCCAGCCCCCGCCGATACCGCGTCGTCGCAGTAATCGACGGCTGGTGCGTCACGCTGGGCGAGCACGGACATTCCCGTTCAAACTCCGCCAACAGGCCGAACGCGTCGCCACCACGCTTCAGAAGCAGGCCGATGCCTTGCGAGGTGACGCGCACACCGCTTCGCATCCAGCCATAACGAAAGTTCTCTAGCGATCTCAACTGGCGTCTTGCCCGGCCTGCCGCTCGACGATGTGGCGACGATACTGGGCTGGGAGTTGAAGCGGGTGAAGGAGATCGCCCGACGTTACGTCACAGGCGAATCTATCGGGTTGGGCATGATCGCCAGGCTCCGGGAAACCCAGAACAGAACGGCAACGGTAAAGCCCAGTGTAAAACCCACCTCCCTCAGGAGGGGTGGAAAACGCTCAAGCCCTTACAGGGCGGTGGCTGGGGAACTAGGACTCGAACCTAGAATGACGGTACCAAAAACCGGAGTGTTACCATTACACCATTCCCCAGCAGGTCCGGCGTTTCCGCCACGTCTCTGCGGCGGAGGCGGTCAGATAGGCCAAACCGTTTTGGGATGCAACACCCTCTTTCAAGACAATTTTCGTCGTCCGAAAAAAGGGTGAAATGGGCGCTTGCGGCGTTGGAATCTCATGGCTATAAGCCGCGTCCTCACTTCGGGGCGACGCCGCAAGGCCCGTCCCCACGGTCGGAGTGTGGCTCAGCCTGGTAGAGCACTGCGTTCGGGACGCAGGGGTCGGAGGTTCGAATCCTCTCACTCCGACCATCTTCTCTTCATTTAAATCAATACGTTAAGCCCACCCCTTCGGGGCCAGCTTTCATGCGTCATTCGCCGCCTTGGCGACCAGATTCAGGTGCGCGCCAACCTGTTCGATAGTGCGCAGGCCCAGCGCCTTGCGGCGCGCCAGCAGGTCCGGCGACCCGGCGTCATAGTCGGCCATCAGACGTTTCACAAAGCCGCCGCCCTGCACCTCGGCCAGAACCTGATCCATCGCCGCCTGCGACGCTGGATTGATGATGCGCGGCCCGGTCAGATAGGCGCCGTACTCGGCCGTATTGGAAATCTTGGCGAAAGCGCCTGCGATTCCACGTTCGTACATCAGGTCGGTGACCAGCTTGGTTTCATAGAAACATTCGAACCAGGCGACTTCGGGCGGATAACCGGCGTCCACCAGCTTCATGAACGCCGAATCGATCAGCTCGGCGATTCCCCCGCACAGAACCACCTGTTCCCCGAACAGATCGCTCTCGCATTCGTCGCGCATGGTGGTCTCCAGAATCCCCTTTCGACCGCAGCCCAGCGCCGCCGCATAGGACAGGCCCAGCGCATGTGCGCCGCCCGTGGCGTCCTTATTCACGCCGAACAGGCAGAAGACGCCCTCCCCGGCTTCATAAAGGTCGCGGATGCGCGGCCCGATTCCCTTGGGCGAGGCCAGGATCACGTCCAGATCGGCGCGCGGTTTCACCAGTTCGAATCGCACCGACAGGCCGTGTGCAAAGACCAATGCCGCGCCAGGCTTGATGTTCGGCTCCAGTTCGTCGCGCCACAGGTCGCGGTGCGCCTCGTCCGAGGTCATCACCGCCACCACATCGGCGCCCACCGTCGCCTCGCTCGCCGTCATGACGACGAATCCGTCGGTCCGCGCCAGTTCCCGTGTCCTGGAATCGGCTTTCAACCCGACCACGATGTCGGAAACGCCGGAATCACGCAGGTTCAGCGCGTGGGTGCGCCCCTGGCTGCCGTAGCCGATCACGGCGACACGCTTGTTGCGTATGATCGACAGGTCGCAATCGCGGTCATGGAAGACGGGCAGCGGATTGGGTAGGGTCTGGGTCATGACCGTTCTCATAACCCCATCCGCCGTCGTCGCCTTCTGGAAAGAAGCCGGTCCCGCCAAGTGGTTCGCCAAGGACGAGGCCTTCGACACCGTCTTCCGCGACAGCTGCCGCGCCGCCCACTGGACCGCCGCCCGGCGCGAACTGGACGACTGGATGCAGACAGCCGAGGGCGCGCTGGCCTTGCTGATCCTGCTGGACCAGTACCCGCGCAACAGCTTCCGTGGCACGGCGCACCAGTTCGCCACTGATCCTCTGGCCCTGATGTTCGCCAAACAGGCGGTCGAGCGCGGCTTCCATCTGCAGGTCGAGCCAGACCTCATGAACTTCCTGCTCCTGCCGTTCGAACACTCTGAACAGATCGAGGATCAGGACCGCTATATGGAACTGGTCACCGGCGACGCAGAGCTAGAGAAATGGGGCGGCGTCCACCGCGACATCATCGTCCGCTTCGGTCGCTTCCCGCACCGCAACGCCTGTCTGGGGCGCGAAACGACGCCGGGCGAGCAGGCGTTTCTTGACGAAGGCGGTTTCGGCGGCTGACAGCGACAAACTGAACGGTTGTTTTTTTAGAACAACAAAGCTAAATCCCGCCGTTTTTTGACAACTGTTCGCTGGAATCATGCCACATTTTGTTCGCGGCCTGAGCGCTGCCGTCGCGCTGACACTCACCTTCTCGACCGCAGCGGAGGCTCAAATTCTGGGCCGCCGGAACAACAATAGCGCGCCAGCGCCCGTCATCAACGAAACACCACGCTGCACCCAGAACCTGGGCACTGTGGCCATTGCCGAAACCCAAGGCGTCCTGTTCAGCCAGATGGGCATGGGAACGCCGACTGAACTGCTGCGCACCGTCATTAGGGAATCGGGCTGCTTCACCCTTATCGAACGTGGCCCCGGCCTTGATGTCGTCGAGCGCGAACGCAGCCTGAGCGGAGCAGCACGCGCGCGCACCGCTGATTTTGTTCTGGTTGCCGAACTAGCCAACCCGATCGACGCCGCTACGGAAGAGCGTCGCTCGGGAATGCTGCGAGGCCTGGCCGCAACGGGTGGCCGCGCCCTTCTTAATGCCGGCGTCGCAGCAGCAGCCGGCAGCCTGACCGGCGACTCTGGCATGGGCGGGTTCGGAGGCCTGGGCGGTCTTGGAGGTTTGGGCGGTCAAACCGGCCTTAACCCCATGCAGATGCAGGCCCTGAACATGGCCGCCAACGCCGCATCCGGCGTGGTCGGTCAGGGCGGCCAACAGCAGCAACAGCAAGCGCAACAACTGAACGCCAGCACCGCAAACCGCATCCGCGACATGAAGAAGGACATCGGGCGCGGTAAGGAAGACGCTCAGATAGTCTTCTCGCTGGCCAGCGTGCCTCTGGCGGAAACCGTCGGCCACTCGCGCGCAACGGCGAGCAAGGACGACGTCCGTCGCCTGCGCATCCGCGACAACCAGTTCGGCGGACGCGTCGGCGCGGGCTATGAGACTGAGGACGAAGGCAAGACCATCGCCCTGGCGCTGGTTCGCGGTTACGGCGATCTGGTGACCCAACTGGGCGGCATGGGCGCGACGACGCCGGAAGTCACGCGCGCCAACCGCGAAGCCATTCGCGCCGAGGCCGCCGAACGCGAAGCCGAAAACGCCCGTCAAGCCCAGGCTGCACGCCGCGAACAGGAACGCGCGGATCGTGAACGTGAAGCCGAACGCAACCGCATTCGCGACGAAGTCCGTCGTGAAGAAGACATGCGTCGCGCGGCGGCCCCCAGCCTTTCCAGCCGCCGCCTGCAACTGCCCGCCGTGTTGCGCACGGCGCCGGACGGCGCCCCCGTCCGGCCTCTGGCGGCTGACACCGTCGTCTTCCCCACCGGCAAGACCGAGGGCGCATGGATCGAGGTGCTGGACGCGGACGACAATATCGGCTGGCTGCAAGGCGAACGCCTCGCCAACTGATCCCACTCAAAAGCCCGTCGAGAAATCGGCGGGCTTTTTCGTTCGCAACGCTGGAATGGCGAAGGATGATTCGCTTTCCTGTGGACGCTGCCCGGGCGGTCACCGGATTTGAATTTCGAATCACGCAATCTGAGGCAAGCTTCCCGCATGAACGCTCAGGTCGCCCCCGCTGAACTTCAGGCTCGCACGGACGCTGCGCCGACGGATCATCCCGAGTGGCAGTATCTGAATCTGCTGCGCGACATTCTCGAAAACGGCGTGCGGCGTGATGATCGCACCGGCACCGGCACTCTGGGCGTTTTCGGGCGTCAGATCCGCTTTGATCTGGCCAAGGGCTTCCCCGTCCTGACGACAAAGAAGCTGCATCTGCGTTCGATCATCATCGAACTGCTGTGGTTCCTGCGCGGCGAGACGAACATCGGCTGGCTCAAGGAAAACGGGGTCCGCATCTGGGATGAATGGGCCGATGCCGAGGGCGAACTTGGCCCCGTCTATGGCAAGCAGTGGCGCTCATGGACCGCGCCGGACGGCCGCGTCATCGACCAGATCGAAAAACTGGTTCACGGTCTCAAGACCAATCCGAACGGCCGCCGTCACATCGTCAGCGCCTGGAACCCGGCGGACGTGGATGACATGGCCCTGCCGCCCTGCCACTGCCTGTTCCAGTTCTTCGTCGCAGACGGAAAACTCAGCTGCCAGCTGTATCAGCGCAGCGCCGACATCTTCCTGGGCGTGCCGTTCAACATCGCCTCCTACGCTCTGCTGACCCTGATGGTCGCCCAGGTCGTGGGTCTGGAGCCGGGCGAGTTCGTCCACACCTTCGGTGACGCCCACCTGTATCTGAACCATCTGGAACAGGCCGAGCTTCAACTGACGCGCGAGCCCCTGCCCCTGCCGACCATGAGCCTGTCGCCCAAGGCCGACCTGTTCGCCTACGAACTGGCCGACTTCACCCTGAACGACTATCAGGCCTGGCCGCACATCAAGGCAGTCGTCGCAGTCTGATGGATTTGAAGGCCCTGCAGGCGGATGTCCTGCGCATTTCCGACATCTACGCGGCTGAACACAGCATCGACCGTGACCGCGACTGGGCGCTGCTGAAGCTGCAGGAGGAACTGGGCGAACTGACCGCCGAGCATCTGCGTCTGTCCAGCCGAGCGCGCGGTGCGCCGGATCCTCAGGCTCTGGGTGACGAGGCGGCGGATGTGCTGGGCATGCTGCTGATCTACTGCGCCAGAGCGGGAATCGATCTGGATCAGGCGATGCAGCGAAAATGGCTCAAGTGGTTGGAACACAAGTCGTAACGATGTGTGGTCAACCGAGGGTTTTCAGAGCACCCTCTGCTCATCCGCGATGGTGCGGGTGAAGAACGGGGGAAACTCTCATGTTGAAGAAGTTCACGGCCGAATTGGTCGGAACCGCAGTTCTCGTGCTTTTCGGTTGCGGCGCCGCCGTCCTGGGCGGTTTTGACCATGTCGGTCAGTTGGGCATCGCCCTGGCGTTCGGCTTCGCCATCATCGCCATGGCTTACGGCATCGGGCCGATCTCGGGTTGCCACGTCAATCCGGCAGTCAGTCTGGGCGCCTTCGTCGCCGGACGGATCAGCGCCAAGGACATGCTGGTCTATTGGGTCGCCCAATTCATCGGCGCTGTCATCGGTGCGGCCATCCTTGGCCTGATCGCCAAGACCGGCTTCGCCAACCTGGGCCAGAACGGCTTCGACGCCGGATCACCCGGCGGTTACGGTCTTCACGCGGCCCTGATCTTTGAAATCGTTGCAACAGCCATCTTCGTCATCGCCATTCTGGGCGTGACCGGCGCCAAGGGGCATGGCGCCTTCGCCGGCGTCTCCATCGGCATCACCCTGGCGGTGATCCACATCGTCGGCATTCAGGTGACCGGCGTATCCGTCAACCCGGCGCGCAGCTTCGGTCCCGCTGTTCTGGCGGGCGGCCAGGCCCTGTCTCAGGTCTGGGTCTTCTTCGTCGCCCCGGCCATCGGCGCCGTCATCGGCGCGGCCTTCTTCCGCCTAAAACTGCTCGAACCCGACGCCTGATGCGTCAAAGTCGGGGATGGCTTGTCGCCATCCCCGACCGCTTTCACGCCGCTGGCGCGATCATCGTCATCGGCGTCAGGCGCAAGGTCAGGGTGTCGCGGCTGTCGACCCGCTCAAGCAGGATGCGGTTCTTCAACGCCCCCATCGCCATCGTCGCCCGAAAGGCGATGATCTCGCCCGGCGCGGCGATGAAGCCCTCCAGCGTCGGCTTGTTCTGCTTGGCGGCCAGACCGCCGAAGGCCATCGAAATCTGATGCCCGCCCGGCTCGACGGAAACAGCGGTGAAGCGCGGACTTTTCAGCTGGGCGACAAACTGGTCGTCTACCAGCAGGTCCATGCCCGCCGCCATGCCCACAAAGCCTTCGCGAAAGACGATCAGCATCGCCTTTCCAGGCTCAGGGCGGAAATCCAGCACAGCCTGTTTCTGCTCCGCCGTCGCTGCCTTTCCACGCTTCGTCCCGGCCAGATTGGCCATGATGTAGGCGGTGAATATGCCCAAGAAACCGCCAATGAACATTGGCGTCATACCGGGAGTCACCCCTGCGGATCTCAACAACATCGAGAATCCGGCCGACACCACGAAGGCGACAAGGAAACCGACGACGATGGCGGGGACGTACTTGCTCACAGACAGGCTCGCGTTCATTGAATGGCCTCCTCCAACGCACGGATACGGTGCCGGTTCTTGCCCCAGCCAAAGATTTCCCTCGTCGTCGCTCGTGGACGAAACAACGTCATCGGCCGTGACGGCGACCTGCCCTGGCGGCTGCGTTCGGACCTTCAACGCTTCAAGGCCATCACGGTCGGGAAGCCGTGCCTGATGGGTCGCAAGACTTGGGAAAGCCTGCCGCTCAAGCCCCTGCCCGGTCGCTTGAACATCGTGCTGACCAAGGACGAATCCTACGAACCTGACGGCATGGCCAAGGGCGCGCTGGTCTGCTTCACCCTGGACGAGGCCATCGAGATCGCCCGCGAGACGGCGCAAGAAGACGGCGTCGATGAAATCTGCATCATCGGCGGTACCGCCCTGTTCGAAGCCGCCCTGCCCCGCGCCAAACGGCTCTACATCACCGAGGTGGACGCCAGCCCGGAAGGCGACGCCGTATTTCCGCCGTTTGATCAGACAGACTGGATTGAGACATCGTCCGAATCCCGCCCGGCGGGTGAAAAGGACGATCACGCCTTCACCTTCCGCGTTCTTGACCGCCGCTAGGAGACTTTCATGTACGTCACCACCACCAACGACCTGCCCGGCTTCCGCGTCACCCGTCATATCGGCCTGGTGCGCGGCGTGACGGTGCGTTCGCGCAACGCCATTTCCGACGCCATCGGCGGGGTCCAGTCGATGCTGGGCGGGCGCGTCGGCGCCTATGTAAAACTGGCCGAGGCCGGTCGTCAGGAAGCCTATGACGAACTGGTCAAACACGCCGAAGCGCATGGCGCCAACGCCATCATCGCCGTGCGCTATGACGCCACCGAGATCATGCCGGGCGTGACCGAAGTCTTGTGCTACGGCACGGGCGTGATCGTCGAACCGGTCTGACCAGACCGGCTCGACGCCGCTGGCTTACGACAGTGTCGCAAGCGCCTCACGTTCAAAGTTCTGCAGTTCGCTGGTGCGGCCGTCCCTGATCTTGTTGACCCATTGCGGGTCAGCCAGCAGGGCGCGGCCCACGGCGACCAGATCAAACTCTTCGTTTTCCAGACGACGGATCAAGCCATCCAGCGATGCAGGGCGCGAGCCTTCACCGCCGAAGGCTGCAATGAACTCACCGTCCAGGCCGACTGATCCAACCGTGATCGTCGGCTTACCGATCAGTTTCTTGGCCCAGCCCGCGAAGTTCAGGTCCGAACCTTCGAACTCCGGCTCCCAGAAGCGGCGCTGCGAGCAGTGGAAGACATCGACGCCCGCATCGGACAGGGGCGTCAGCCATTCGGCTAGCTGGTCCGGCGTTTCGGCGATACGCGCCGCATAGTCCTGCTGTTTCCACTGCGACAGGCGCAGGATGACGGGGATATCGTCGCCTACGCCCTCGCGGATCGCCTTGACCACTTCGACGCCGAACCGGTTGCGGTCTGCAATGGTCGGTCCGCCCCAGCGGTCTTCACGCGCATTCAGCCCGCCCCAGAAGAACTGGTCAATCAGATAGCCGTGGGCGCCGTGGATCTCGACGGCGTCAAAGCCGATTTCCCTGGCCGCCCGCGCTGATTTTCCGAAGGCGGCGATGGTGTCGGCCACGTCCTCATCGGTCATCGGCTCGTACTTGGCCTTGCCTGGTAGGGTGAAACCCGAGGGGCTGTCCACCTTGCCTAGCGGCGCCCATTCCGCGCCCTGACCACGGGCCGAACCGACGTGCCAGATCTGCGGCGCGATCAGACCGCCCGCAGCGTGGACCTCATCCACGACTGACTTCCATTCGGGCAGCGCGTCGCCGTGGAAGACCGGCACATTGACGTCATTACGGGCCGCAGGCCGTTCGATCACCGTGCCTTCGGTGACGATCAGGCCCACGCCGCCTTCAGCGCGACGGCGATAATAGCCCGCGACGTCCGATGTCGGGATGCCGTTGGGAGAGAATGACCGGGTCATGGGGGCCATGACGATCCGGTTGGGCAGGGTCAGGTTCTTGATCTTGAACGGCTGGAAAAGGGCGTCGACGCTCATAAAGCGCTCCATTGGCGATTGGTAATGGCCAAGGTGGCGATTAGGGTTGCGTTTGAAAACCCTTTCGACCGACTATTTTTCCTAAAGGTTCAGACCGGAAATTACGCGCTCGGCAATGGTTGCGAACCGGACTGCTATCTCCCCATCTGGATCGACCGCAACAACTGGACGACCCGCGTCTCCGCCTTCCCTCAGCGCCGCATCCAACGGCAGATCGCCCAGGAACGGGATCGACAGGCGTTCTGCTTCAGCCTTCGCGCCCCCCTGACCGAATACTGAGCCACTCATGTTCTCGATCAGGCCCAGTGTCGGCACATTGACCCGCTGGAATAGGGTGTGAGCCCGGCGAGCATCCGCCAGCGCCACTTCCTGCGGGGTCGAAACGATGACCGCGCCGTCCAGCGGCGTCTTCTGGATCAGGGTCAGTTGCACGTCGCCAGTGCCGGGCGGCAGGTCGACCACCAGAACATCCAGCGGCGCCTCTGCCGTGCTCCAGCGCGTCTGGGTCAGCATCTGGGTGATGGCCTGCGACGCCATCGGCCCGCGCCAGATCATTGCGTCGTCCATCTTGGTCAGCAAACCAACGGACATGGCCTTCAACCCATGGGCGACGTGCGGAACAATGGCGCCATCCTCATAGGCCGGCTGGCCGCTGATCCCCAACATGGTCGGCAGCGACGGCCCATAGACGTCGGCGTCCAGTACGCCGACCGACAGACCGCGCGCCGCTAGCGCCGCCGCCAGATTGACCGCAACAGTGGACTTACCCACACCGCCCTTGCCGCTGGCGACCGCCAGGACGCGTCGGACATGGGCCGGACGATCAATCGCGACCGGTGCCTTCGCGCGCGCCTGATCAACAGCGGCCTTGGACAAGCCAGCGGTACGCGGCGCCCCTGCGGGTTTGCTCAGTCCCGGCTTGGCCTCCGCCGTCAGTATGACCGACACCCGCGCCATACCGGGAATGGCTTTCAGCGCGGCTTCAGCCGCTTCACGAACGGGAGCGTAAGACGCGGCCTGACTGCGGTCGACCTCCAGCGCGAAACCGGCGCGATCCTCGGCAACCACTAGCCCCTGAACCAGTCCAGCAGCATAAAGCCCCTGCCCAGAAACCGGATCAATGACAGTGTCGAGGGCGGCGATGACGGCGGAACGTTCGACCAAGGCGGTCTCCCAAAATCAGACGGGCGCTTGCAGGCGATAAGCCGGGCGTTCTATCGCCGTCGGACACGACCTGCGAGCCTCCATTTGTCCCAACCACCATTAGTCACCCTGATCGCCGGCCCCACCGCCTCGGGCAAATCAGCTCTGGCGTTAAAGATGGCGCGTGAGACGGACGCTGTGATCATCAATGCTGACAGTCAGCAACTGTACGCCGACCTGCGCATCCTGACGGCCCGCCCATCGATCGAGGAAGAGGCGCAGGCCGATCACCGGCTGTATGGCGTGGCGGACGCGGCGGAGGCCTGGTCTGTCGGACACTGGAGCCGGGCCGTACTTGATATGGTGAAACCGCTCACCGTTGAGAGACGCCCAGTCATACTGGTTGGCGGAACCGGCCTATACTTCACGGCCCTGACTCGCGGATTGGCCGATATTCCGAACGTGCCCACCGAGGTCCGAGACCAGGTTGAGGCCGATTATCTGGCGCTCGGTGAAGCCGCCTTTCGCACCCGTCTGGCCGAGGTCGACTCTCCGGCGGCCCGCAGCATCGAACGGGGAGATCGACAGCGTTTGATCAGGGCGATGAGTGTTTACGCCGCCAGCGGCCACCCCCTAAGCCGGTGGCAGGCTCAAACGATGCCGCTGTTGTCACCGGACAATTGGACTAGCGTAGTGATAGAACCGGATCGTCGCGTCCTCTATGATAACTGCGACCGACGTGTGGACCAGATGATGGATCAAGGCGCGCTAAACGAGGTTCGAGCGCTTCTCTCTCGCAACCTGTCGCCCGCGCTTCCAGCGATGAAGGCGATCGGCGTTAGAGAGCTTGCCGCCTATGTCAGCAGCAATTTATCACGCAAACAAGCTGTCGAAGATCTAAAACAGGCGACGCGAAACTATGCGAAGCGGCAACTGACTTGGTTTCGCAATCAAACACGAGGCTGGCCACGTTCATAGAAATGAAAAATTACATTCATTCAAGAGCCCCCGCTCGAAACAAGATCGTCCAAAAAACCGCAACGCTAACTTTTTGGGAGCCGTTGGATTTTCAAAGCATCATTAAAAATCTAAGATTGTGGTCGTAGATCGGAGTCCTCACATGATTGCTTTAATCCTCGCCCTTACTCTGCAAGTGAACAACGGCGGCGCCCAGCCTCGCCCGGTCGAAATCGCACCAACAACACCCGTGTCTGCTGCCGCCCCGGGAGCGCTACCTGAGCCTCTTTCACCTGGAGATCGCTTGATTTGTCGCAGCGAACCCGTCCTTGGCACTAATCGTCGCCAGAGAGTCTGCATGACGGCCGCCCAAAGAGAGCGACTGCGTCATGACAGCCAGCAGTTCCGTGAGAGCCTCGACAATCCGTACAATCCGAACGTCGGACGCAGAGACGGTGGTGGTTAAGCAAGTTAAATTACGCCCATTTTTCAATCACGAATGACGAGACTTGCGACAAACGTCATTCGAACCTACATTTGGTCCGTCCGGTTTCGGCCGGACTATAGCGATAAACGCGCTTGTAATAAGCGGACCGGACCCGGGTGCGATTCCCGGCGGCTCCACCAACTTTCTCCCCGCGTTATCGGCGGAGGCAGCATGGGGCCGACTAGCATCGACGGACGTGTAAAGAGGATTGCTTTCGCTCGTCCTGGCCCACCGTATCGGGCCATTTTCTAACTGCGAACGATAACTTCGCTGGAGAAGTCGCTCTCGCCGCGTAATGCGGTTCGGGTGATTTCGAATCTTAAGTCCTAGGGGTTCAGATCCTTGGGCGGGGCCCGTCGGGGGGCCTGGCAACAGAACCCCCGGCACTTTCCAAGAATCTGATCCGTCTATCGCCATAAATCGCGACGGTTCACCTTAATGGTCTCTTTCGCACGAAGCCCGTCGCCGCTATCAGTCGCGCTCAGGTTATGAGGTGACGATGAGCGACCAAGCCCCTCCGGTCGATGAGATGCAGTACGAGCGTCTGGCGCACGAGGCCCTGCGGGGTGTCGTCCGGTCGGCGCTGGAACACGTGCTGGCCGAAGGTCTGCCCGGCGCGCATCACTTCTACATCACGTTCAAGACCCGCGCCTCTGGCGTCAGCGTTCCGCCCGACATCCTCGCCAAATATCCCGAGGAAATGACGGTGGTGCTGCAGCATCAATATGAAGACCTGACCGTCGACGCCGACCAGTTCTCGGTCAAGCTGCGTTTTGGCGGCCTGCCCAAGCATCTGGTCATGCCCTACTCGGCCATCACCCGCTTCTATGACCCGAGCGTGCAGTTCCTGCTTCAATTCGAAGAGCCGGAAATCGTTGAGCCGGTCGAGGAAGAGCCGACCCCGCCCAAGGACGTCCCCCCGATCTCGGACGGTCCGAAGGTCGTTTCGCTGGATCAGTTCCGCAAGAAATAGGCGTCAACGAACGCGTGGATAGGAGCGGATCGTGATCCGCTCCTTTTCGCCTTCATTGCGCTCGACCAACAACCGCGCGACCTGACTGTCGTCGTGGAACAGATAGCCCTTGATCGAATCCAGCAGAGCCTTGGCCAGGTTATCCAGGTCCATCCACGGCGGATCACCGACGTGCTCCATGCGGATTTCAACGACATGGTCCCCCCACGATGGGCGTGACGACCATTCCTTGCGCATGAACTCATAGACCAGCGGCTTGTAGTATTTGGCCTGGGTCGTCAGGCCGTCGATGACGATCTCGACGGCATCGCCATCTTCACGTGCACGGACCTTTCCGGTCCCGATCCAATCGCCGTTCGTCTTGCCCTGCATGACTCGCGTGCTACACCGCCGCGCAACCAATCGCCACGCCTGAGAGACGAGTCCCGCGCATGAGCAAAGTCCGCATCGAAACCGACACCTTCGGCCCCATCGAGGTCGCCGCCGATCGCTACTGGGGCGCCCAGGCGCAGAGGTCGCTGGGCAACTTCAAGATCGGCTGGGAGAAACAGCCCCTGCCGGTCGTGCGCGCACTGGGCATCGTCAAGCGCGCCGCCGCCGAGACCAATCGCGATCTGGGCAAGCTGGACGCCGGTCTGGCCGACGCCATCGTCAAGGCCGCCAACGAAGTCATCGAAGGCAAGCTGAACGACCACTTCCCGCTGGTCGTCTGGCAGACGGGTTCAGGCACCCAGTCGAACATGAACGCCAACGAGGTGATCTCGAACCGCGCGATCGAGATTCTGGGCGGCGAAATGGGCTCCAAGAAGCCTGTCCACCCCAACGACCACGTCAACATGAGCCAGTCGTCCAACGACACCTATCCCACGGCCATGCACGTCGCCTGCGCCGAACAGGTGGTCAACGACCTGCTGCCCGCGCTGAAGCACCTGCACGCCGCGCTGAAGGCCAAGTCGGACGCCTGGGCGCACATCATCAAGATCGGCCGCACCCACACGCAGGACGCCACCCCGCTGACGCTGGGTCAGGAGTTCGGCGGCTATGCGCAACAAGTCGAAAACGGCATCAAGCGCATAGAACAGACCCTGCCCGCCCTGATGGAGCTGGCGCAGGGCGGCACCGCCGTCGGCACCGGCCTGAACGCCCCCATCGGTTTCGCTGAAAAGGTCGCAGCCCAGATCGCAGAGATCACCGGCCTGCCCTTCACCACGGCGCCGAACAAGTTCGAGGCTCTGGCCGCGCACGACGCCATGGTCTTCAGCCACGGCGCGATCAACACGGTCGCCGCCTCGCTGTTCAAGATCGCCAACGACATCCGCTTCCTGGGCTCTGGCCCGCGTTCGGGCCTGGGCGAGCTGGCGTTGCCGGAGAACGAACCGGGTTCGTCGATCATGCCGGGCAAGGTCAACCCAACCCAGTGCGAAGCCCTGACCCAGGTCTGTGTCCAGGTGTTCGGCAACAACGCCGCCCTGACATTCGCCGGTTCGCAAGGCCACTTCGAACTGAACGTCTACAACCCGGTGATGGCCTACAACTTCCTGCAGTCCGTGCGCCTGATCGCTGATGCGTCCATCAGCTTCACCGACAACTGCGTCGTCGGCATCGAAGCCCGTGAGGACAATATCGCGCGCGGCCTGAACAACTCGCTGATGCTGGTCACCGCGCTGAACGGCAAGCTGGGCTATGACATCTGCGCCAAGATCGCCAAGACCGCGCACAAGAACGGCACCACCCTGCGTGAAGAGGCCGTCGGCGGCGGCTATCTGACCGACGCCGAGTTCGATGAAGCTGTCCGCCCCGAGAAGATGATCTCACCGGGCTGAGCCTCGACACCGACCACATAAGGAAACGGCCGGTTCTCGCAGGAGAGCCGGCCGTTTTCGTTTCTGCAGCGACTATCGCTTGTCGCGGATTGTGCGTCCGACCGGCGCCAGCGCCAGCTTGGCCAGTTCGAGGTGTTTGAGCGCGAACGGAATACCGATGATCGACACGAACTCAGCGACCGCAATCATCAGATGCGACAGGGCGATGTACCACCCTGCAAAGACGAACCAGAGGACGTTCAGGACGACACCCAGGCAGCCCGCCACCGGATGCGCCTCCTGCCAGACGACTTCACGGCCAAAGGGCCAGAACGAATAGCTGGCGATCCGCCACGCGGCGAAGGTCCAAGGCAGGCCGACAATGGTCAGGCCAAGGATCGCGCCGCCCAACAGCCACAGCAGACCGGACAGCCATCCTCCAAGGACAAACCACAGCAGATTCAGGATCAGACGGATCAAGCAGGTCGCTCCAACACCGCGCTATTCACGATACATGCACAGATACGCGAAAGGCCCCGCTGGCGACAGCAGGGCCTTTTTCAGTCAGACGATGATGAAAACTAGTGCGGCCTTTCCGTCCAGCGCGACTTGGCTTCATCCTTGGTCAGATTGAGGTGGACATGTTTGTCGTCCACGCGATCCACCCAACTGGTCGGGATCATGTGGTGTTTGAAGCCGCCCGCCAGATCCATCTTGGCCAGTTCGATCTGGTCGCCGAGCAGGTGGTCGACACGACCGACATGGCCGCCGTCCGAACCGACGACTTCCAGGTGTTCCTTGATCTGAGAGGAATTAAACATGCGTTTCTCCTTCCGGGCAGGATTGTCCTGCTTTTGGAAACGCGATGGCGAGATGCGAGTTTCAAACCGCGGCGCTTGGCGTGCGGCGCCTTCGTCTTCCTGTGATGACAGACGGACCGTCCAGATTGTACAAAGCTGGCGCGCGCAACAGGGTTGGAACAGAGCGAATGCCACGGATCGGAACCGGCCTTCTGGGCCTTCTCATGGCGCTGGCCCTTTCCGCGTGCGGAACCCTGGATCGGCCGGTGGGCCCGCTCAGAATTACCGACGGCACACTGATCAAGGCGGCGGATCCGCGCATCCGCGCCAATGACAGCGCCCGGCTTGAGGCCTTCACCCAAGAGATCGGCGGGCGGCTGCGCAGCGACCATCCGACCAATATTCTGGCCCTGTCTGGCGGCGGCGCCAACGGAGCCTATGGCGCTGGCGTTCTGGTGGGCTGGAGCGATCATGGCGATCGACCCAAGTTCGATGTCGTCACCGGCGTCAGCACCGGCGCCCTGGCCGCCCCCTTCGCCTACCTCGGTCCCGACTGGGATGACGAGCTTCAGCAGGCCTACACCAGCGGCGCCGCCGACAATATTCTGAGCTGGCGCAGTTTCGCCGCCTTCCTGAACCCCAGCCTGTTCTCGTCCAAGGTTCTGCGCGATCTGGTCGACCAGAACGTGACGCCCGAACTGATGGCCGCTGTCGCCCGCGAGAACGCCACCGGACGCAAGCTTCTGGTCGCCACCACAGACCTGGACAGCGAGGAGACCGTGATCTGGGACATGGGTCTGCTGGCGACGCAGGGCAACGACAACGCCCGCGAACTGTTCAAGGAGGTGCTGGTCGCCTCCGCCAGTATCCCTGGAGTCTTCCCGCCGGTGCTGATCGCCGGGCTTCAATCGAACAATGAGGTCGCCCTGGAGATGCACGTGGACGGCGGGGTCAACACGCCCTTCCTGGCCATCCCGGAAGACCTGATGCTTTGGACCCGCCCCGACAACCAGGGACGTGTCGGCGCCCTCTATGTCATCGTCAACGGACAGGTCGGTCGTAACAACGGCGTAACGCCGGGTCGCATTTCGGGCATCCTGGCCCGGACCTATGACAGCATGAGCAAGGCCTCGTTGCGCATTCACCTGGCCGTCACCGCCGCCTTCGCCCAACGCAATGGTCTGGATATGTCGTTGTCCGCCATTCCAGACAATGTCTCGGCCTCCAGCCTCAAATTCGATCAGGAGACGATGACCGCCATGTTCGATCTGGGCCGTCAACGCGGCAGTTCATCCGACGGCTGGACCAGACTTGACCAGCAGTCACAAGGACAGCCCCTGATCACAGGCGCGACCATCCCGGACGCTCAGGTGCCCACAGCGCTGGCCCTGCCGCCCGAAACCGACCCCGCCAAAACGACCCAACCCGACAAACCCAAGGAATAGGCTGTGGGCGAGATCGTGAACCTGAACCGGGCTCGAAAAGACCGCGCCAAGGCTGAAGACCGTTCGCGCGCCTCGGCCAATCGCGTGGCTCACGGACGCACAAAGGCGGAGAAACAGGCGGCGGCTAAAGAAAAAGAGCGCGCGGCCCGCCTGCTGGACGGTCAAAAGCTGGACGATTGATGCTCAGGCCTTGGGCGAGCGTATCAGCAGGACCTGCCCGACCAACACCAGAGCCAGACCGACCAAGGCTGTCCACCCGAAGCGCGCGCCCTCGAACAAGACGGACACCAACATGGCGATGGGCGGCGTCAGGGCCGAAATGTAGCTGGCCAAAGCATAGCCACGCTGACGTGCGATGCTGAAATACAGGCCGAACGCGATCACTGATCCAAACAGCGACAGATACAGCAGCGACAGCACATAGGCCGGCGTCAACTCGATCCGCCATGTCACGCCAGTCGCGACGCCATAAACCGCCAACATGGCCGTGCCGTATGCCATGGCCCAGGCCGTCGCGCTCAGGACCGGCGCGCCTGCCTGTTGCCCCTTCCAGGCGAACCAGTTGCCCAGCGCCGACGCCAGTACTGCGGTGATGGCGAAGATCACCCCCAGCCGAGGATCCAGACCGGCGCCAGCCTCTGACAACTGGCCAAAGGACAACACACCGACACCCACGACGCCCAGCGCCGCGCCGCACCACGCAGCGGTGGAGGCCTTCTGCCCGCCCAGAACCCGGAACAGGATCAGGTTCACAAACGCCAGCGCCGCGAAGATGACGGCGACGACCGCAGACGCCACCTGTACCTCCGCCGCATAGACAAAGGCATAGCTGACGGCGAAGACGAACGCCCCCTGCCCTATGGCCGCCAGATGCTGGCGTCGGGACAGGCGCAGAGGCCGTCGGGTCAGGGCGCAAAATCCGAACAGAACCGCCGCCGCCAGCCCAAAACGCCAGACGACCGACACGATCGGCTCCACCGAACCCAACTGCAGGGTGATCGCAAACCACGTCGTTCCCCAGATCAGGGCGCATATCGTGACGGCGACAGCGACAAAAGACCGATTCAAAACTTGGGCTCCAACGAATGGAACCGTCCCTTATCACGGGTATTCAAAAGGCGTCGCTCCCCCGCAAAGCTTCGGTGTGGCATACTGGTCCAAAAGGAGTTTCTCCATGCGCTTCGCCCCGATCATCCTGCCTGCCGCCCTGACGTTGGCCGCCTGCACAACGCCGGCGCCGGTCACGCCCGTGGGACCGCCCGATGTCACCACGGGCACTACGGTCGTGAACGTGACGGCCTTCTATCGCGAGCGGATCATGCTGCCGCCCGGCCATGTGCTGAATGTGCGCGTCGAGGACGTCAGTCTGGCCGACGCCCCCGCACGGGTTCTGGCCGAAGCGAATGAGCCCATCGTCGGCGCGCCCCCCTATCGCCTGACCCTGGCCTTCTCCAGCGCCGAGATTGATCCGCGCCACACCTATGCCGTTCGCGCCGACATCCGTGACCCATCCGGCGCCCTGGTCTTTGTGACCGACACCCGCCACGCCATCCTGACCAATGGCGCCCCCACATCTGCCGAGATCGTGCTGAAGTCTGTGCGTTGAGCGGACTGAGCAAGCGTTCGGTCGTTCTGGCCGGGCACGCCACCTCTGTGGCGCTAGAGCCTGAATTCTGGGCGGTGCTGGATCGCATCGCCCAGACCCGCGCCCTCAGCAAGGCGCAACTGCTGGCCGACATCGACGCCAATCGTGGACGGCGTCCGCTGGCGTCAGCCTGTCGTCTTCTGGCGCTGGACTGGGTGGCGGAACACGGAAAGCCGTCGTAGCCTCTCAGGCCTCTGAAGGGACAAAACCATGGACAACAGCCGTCTGATCCCCGCCGCCGTCGTTGGCGGCCTTCTGGCCATCGGTCTGATCGGCGGCGGCGCCCTGATCGGTCAGGGCGTGGTCAATGCGCGGGCGGGCGACCGGTCCGTCACCGTGCGCGGCTTGGCGGAAAAGGACGTGAAGGCTGATCTGGCGGTGCTGCCGATCCGTTTCACAGCCTCTGGCGATGTTCTGTCCGAGGTTCAGGCGCGTATCGATGGTGATCTGGGCACGGTGCGGCAGTTCCTGAAAGCCCAGGACTATCCGGACACATCCGTCGATCTGGGACGACTGGAAGTCGCCGACACCCGCTCGCGCGAATACGCCAGCCAGACCGGTGGCCCGCGCTTCATCCTGGCCCAGACGGTCATCGTCCGCACCAATGATGTGGACCGCGTCCAGACAACGACCCGCAGCCTGAACGATCTGGTGCGTCAGGGCGTGGTGCTGCAGGATTTCCAGGGTCCCTCCTACATCTTCACCAAGCTGAACGACGTGCGCCCGGCCATGATCGCCGAGGCCACCGCCGCCGCCCGCACAGGCGCCGAACAGTTCGCCAAGGATTCCGGCGCACCGCTGGGCCCCATCAAGTCCGCCGGTCAGGGATCGTTCGAGATTCTGCCGCGTGACGGTTCCGGCGATGAATCCTCGTCCTTGAACAAGAAGATCAGGGTCGTGACGACCATCAGCTACCGTCTGCGCTGATCCCCGGACATCTGAAGCGCCAACGAGGCCTGACGCCTGCATGAAGACGTGCAGACAGGGGACTGACTTTGCCCTCTGTGCTGCTTATGTTCTCCTGACCAGATTCTGACGGCCTGGTTCCGTCCAGCCAGCAAGACCCATTCAGTGACCGATTTCCCCGCTCCCCGCATCTCCGATCTCGCGCGCGCCCAACCGCCGCAAGAGGCTGGCGATTATCTGAAGGGCCTGAACCCCGAACAGCGTCTGGCCGTAGAGACGACCGAAGGTCCGGTTCTGGTTCTCGCGGGCGCCGGTACGGGCAAGACACGCGTCCTGACCACTCGGCTGGCCCATATTCTTGCGACCGGACGGGCCAAGCCGTGGGAGCTTCTGGCTGTCACCTTCACCAACAAGGCCGCGCGAGAGATGCGCGAGCGGATCACCCACCTAATCGGCCCGTCGGCCGAGGGCCTGCGCTGGCTGGGCACCTTCCACTCCATCGCCGCACAGATTCTGCGCCGCCATTCCGAACTGGTCGGACTGAAATCCAGCTTCACCATTCTGGACACTGACGATCAGGAACGGGTGCTGAAACAGCTGCTGGAAGCGGCCAATATCGACACTAAACGCTGGACGCCCAAGTCGCTCAGCGGCCTGATCGACCACTGGAAGAACCGTGGCTGGACGCCAGACAAGCTGCCGCCCGGCGAGGATTTCGCCAACGGCAAGGGCCAGGGCCTGTACGCCGCCTATCAGGCGCGCCTGCGGTCGCTGAACGCCTGCGACTTTGGCGACCTGCTGCTGCACAACATCACCATCCTGTCGCAGCACGCGGATCTGGCTGAGGAATATCGCCGTCGCTTCCGTTATATTCTGGTAGACGAATATCAAGACACCAATGTCGCCCAGTATCTGTGGCTGCGGCTGCTGACCTCCTCCACCGGCAATGTCTGCTGCGTCGGTGACGACGACCAGTCGATCTACGGCTGGCGTGGCGCCGAGGTGGACAACATCCTGCGTTTCGAGCGCGACTTCCCCGGCGCGAAGATCATCAAGCTGGAGCGTAACTATCGTTCGACCAGTCATATTCTGGGCGCCGCGTCTGGTCTGATTTCCGGCAACCGCGACCGTCTGGGCAAGACTCTGTGGACCGACGACGACAGCGGCGACAAGGTCCGCGTGCGCGGCGTCTGGGACGGCGAGGCCGAGGCCCGGCTGATCGCCGACGAAATCGAGACCGCCCGCCGCCCCCATGCGGGCAAGCCGGGGCTGAAATACAAGGACATGGCCATTCTGGTCCGCGCCTCCTTCCAGATGCGGGCGTTTGAAGAGCGGCTGGTCATGCTGGCCATCCCCTATACGGTCATCGGCGGCCCCCGCTTCTTCGAGCGCGCAGAAATCCGTGACGCCCACGCCTATCTGCGCCTGATCCTGTCCGAAGACGACGATCTGGCCTTTGAGCGGATCGTCAATGTGCCCAAGCGCGGCATCGGCGACACCTCGGTGCAGAAGGTCCTTCAGATCGCCCGCCAGCATGATCTGTCCGCCCTGACCACGGTGCGCGGCCTGATCAACACCGACGAACTTCAGGCCCGCACCCGCACGGCCCTGTCCAACTTCGTGCGTGATCTGGATCGCTGGCGCGCCCTGGCCGCCGACACGCCCCACTGGCAGGTCATGGAGACCGTGCTGGAGGAAAGCGGCTACACCGACATGCAGAAGGCCGACCGCACCAGCGGCCAGACGCGTCTAGAGAACCTGAAGGAACTGGTGCAGTCGATGCAGCAGTTCGAAACGCTGCAGGCCTATCTGGAGCACGTCTCGCTGGTCATGGACCTGGATCGCGGGGCCAACGACGACCCGAACGGCGACGGGGCGGTGCAGATCATGACCCTGCACGGCGCCAAGGGGCTGGAGTTCCCGCTGGTCTTCCTGCCGGGCTGGGAAGAAGGCGTCTTCCCCAGCCAACGCAGCATCGATGAAAAGGGCGAAAAGGGTCTCGAGGAAGAACGCCGTCTGGCCTATGTCGGCGTCACCCGCGCCAAGCAGGACGCGCGGATTTCATTCGCCGCCAACCGTCTGGTCTATGGCCGCTGGACCTCGCAACTGCCCAGCCGCTTCGTCGATGAACTGCCCATCGCCCACGTCGATCCGCAGTCCGACACCGGCTATTACGGCGCCTCGACCGGCATGAAGGAAGCCAAAAGCCGGTGGGACGAGACCCCATCCTTCGGCAGCGGCTATTCCTCGCCTGGCTGGAAACGCGCCCAATCCTTCACCGCCGCCCAGACACCCGCGCGTATCCCAGCCCGCAAGGCCGTCATCGAAGGCGACGGACGCCTGATCGCCACCGCCGCCAAATCCAGTTCGAAATGGGCTAAGGGCGAGCGCGTCTTCCACCAGAAGTTCGGCTACGGCTCCGTCCGCGTCATCGAAGGCAACAAGCTGCTGGTGGACTTCGACAAGGCCGGAGAAAAACGCGTGATCGACAGCTTCGTAGAGAAGGCGGACTAAGCGGCTTGCGCGACGCCAAGACAGCTAAGCGCAAAGCCTTGGTGGCCGAAGCCGCGACTAACGTCACAGCTCAGTCAATCAGTCTTCCCCAACCGTCAAAGGCGACCTCAACATTACAAGGAACTATTGCCGATAGTTTATTGTAATCCATATCAATATGTAAGTTCGTCAACACAGCCCGCTCGACGTCTGCAGCGGCAATCCATTCCAGAGCGCGATCCAGATGGGCGTGGGTTGGATGCGGAGTGTATCGCAGAGCGTCCACAATCCAGACCTGGCAGCCCGCGACAGCTCTGAGCGCCGCTTCGTCCAGATCGGAAACATCGCTGGAGTAAGCTACGTCGCCAAGCCGATAACCGACTGAACGGATCGGTCCGTGGGCCTGATCAAAGGTGATGACCGGCACAGCGCCGCCTGCCCCGTCCACCGACCACGGCGTGCCGTGCGGCGGAATGATCCGCCCGTCCAGCAGCGGCGGATAACCGAACTTGGTCTCGAAGATATAGTCGAAGCGGTGCGTCAGCGAGGCATGGGTCACGGCGTCCATCCACGCCGGTATCCGCTTCCTATTTCTCGCAGCGAAGGTGCGCAGGTCGTCAATACCGTGCGTCTGATCGGCGTGATCGTGGGTATAGAGCACCGCATCAATATGCCGGGTTCCACTGGCCAGCATCTGTTCACGCAGGTCCGGCGAGGTGTCGATCAGGACATTGGTGACGCCCTCCGCCCCGGTCTTGCGCGCCAGCATCGAACAACGCGTACGTCGGTTCTTCGGCTCAGTGGGGTCGCAGGCTCCCCAGTCTCCATCACCGCGCGGCACCCCGCCAGATGATCCGCTGCCCAGGATGACGACTTCAAAGCTCATGCCGGTCTCGGTACCCGGTCAAAAAGGCTGAAAAATGCATCCGTCGTTCGCTGGTCGGCTTCTGCAGCGTCCCAGCCCCGGATTTCAGCCAGCTTGTCCAACACATGACTGACATAGGCGGGTTCATTCCGGCGACCGCGATGCGGGATCGGCGCCAGATAGGGGCAGTCCGTCTCCACGATGATCCGATCGGCGGGCATGTCGCGAATGACCGCCCGCACATCCTCCGCAGCCTTGAATGTCGCAATACCGGAAACAGAGAACCATGCGCCAAGTTCTGCTGCAATTTTCGCCAGTTCCGCGCCGCTGGTGTAGCAGTGCATCAACATTCGAAACGCGCCTGCTGCATATTCCTCGCGCAGGATGTCGGCCATCACATCGTCGGCTTCGCGCGTGTGAATGACCAGGGGCAGCCCCGTCTCGCGCGCCGCCTTCACATGCTGACGGAACACCGCCGCCTGAATGTCTCGCGGACTGAAGTCATAGTGAAAATCCAGACCGCACTCGCCGATCCCGACCACCTTGGGCCGCCGGGCCAGTTCGATCAGGGTCTGCGCCGTCAGGTCGGCCGCATCCTTGGCCTCATGCGGATGGACGCCGACCGTGCACCAGATGTCGTCATGCGCCATGGCGATGGCGTGGGTCGTCTCGAACGTCGTCAGCTTGTCCGAAATCTCGACCATCAACTGGACGCCCGCCGCCCGCGCGCGTTCGATGACCGCATCGCGGTCCTCGTCGAACTGAGGTGCGTGCAGGTTCACATGGCTGTCGATCAGCATTCAGCCCAGTCTCTCTTCTTGCGCCCGCGTCCGCCGCAGGTCTGCCAGCGCCCCCGCCAGCACATCGCCACGATCAAGGTTCAGCCCGGCCGCCCGGTCCGGCAACGGCTGCAGCCGCTCCCACAGTTCAGCCCAGCGATTGCCGCGTCCCGGCCCGCTGCTCAGCGCCCGCATGCGCACCGCTGCAATCAACCGGTCCATCAGGGTCTCGAACCGTTCCTGCCCCTCTGCGCCACGGAACTTGTCGGCGATGGACAGGGCCTCGGCCCGGTCGATGTCGCCCTCGACCCACTGGCGCGCCAGTTGATCCATCTCGAACGTGGTTCCCGCCGCCAGAGCCAGGGCAGCGCCGGGCGATCCTCCCGCCATTGCGGCAGCATGTTCAGCGTCTTCCAGATCCACACCGGTACGGTTCCGCACCAGCGTCGTCAGGCGATCTGGCGTCCAGATCGGAAAACTCAGCCGACGGCACCGCGACCGGATCGTCGCCAACAGTCGCCCCGGCGCATGGGTCACTAGAAACAGCACCCCACTCTCAGGTGGTTCTTCAAGAATCTTCAGCAAGGCATTGGCAGCGTTGATGTTCAGATCATCAGCAGCATCGATGATCGCCACACGATGCTGGGCCTGGGACGGGCTCTTGGAGAAGAACTCGGGCAATTCGCGCGACTGATCGACCGAGATTGACTTCTTGATCTTGCCGCCCTCAACCAACCGCTCCAGCACCAGAAGGTCCGGGTGCGACTGGGCCGATATCAATCGACTGACCGGATCGTCACGTCGCGCACCCAAGGGTCCGCGCGCCGGATCAGGCGCAGCGCCCAGTAGACGCCGAGCGGCGCGATAGGCGAAGGTTGCCTTGCCCGTCCCCTCAACCCCGCACAGCAGCCAGGCGTGGTGCAGACGGCCGCGTTGCCAGGCGTCCAAAAACGCCTCTTCCGCCGCCACATCGGGGATCAGATCGAACCGGTCGCGCGGATGTTCGTCGCTCACAGCAGTCGGTCCTGCACTGCACGCCAAACCCGGTCCTCGACATCTTCCAACGTGCCGACCGCGTCGATCAGGACACAGCGGTGGGGATTGGCCTTCACGATGCGCAGGAAGCCCTCACGCAGACGCTGGTGGAACTCCAGTCCCTTGGATTCAAACCGCGTTTCGAACAACCCTCGTCCGAACGCCCGCTCCAGACCGACTTCGACCGGCAGGTCAAACACCAGCGTCAGGTCTGGCTGGTCCGTGCCAACGACGCCTGCATCAATCTGCTCAATAAAGCTCTGGGCCACGCCGCCGCCTGCCCCCTGATAGGCGCGGCTGGAATCGGCGAACCGGTCACAGATCACCCAGTCGCCCGCAGCCAGCGCGGGTCGGATTGTCTGTTCCAGATGGTCAGAGCGCGAGGCGTACATCAGCAAGGTCTCGGTCATGGCCGACCAAGGCTCGGCATCCGTGGCCACAACCAGATTGCGGATCACCTCCGCGCCCTTGGAGCCGCCCGGCTCACGTGTGCGCACGACAGTCCGCTCGCCCAACACAGGCTGAAGCCGCGCCAGAAGCCGCCCGACCTGCGTCGACTTACCGGCGCCCTCGCCGCCCTCAAAGGTTATGAATTTTCCACGGGTCACGCGCGCACAATGGCGACCGCGACGCGGGAGGCAAGCCTTAGCGGCTGGATATCAACAGGGCGTCGGCATATCCCCGCGCCACAACAGCCTGACGGGCGCTTTCGGCGGCAGTTGCGTCGTCCCACGGGCCGACGACGACACGATACAACTCACGCCCACCGCTGTTCACCGGCTGAACCGTTGCGCGATCGCCCAAGCGTTCAGCGATTCGGCGTGCAGCCCGCTGATCAGCAAATGCCCCGGCCTGCACCCACACACCTCCGACCTGAGTGATCGGCGGCGAAGGCGCAGCAACAGGTGCTGGCGGCGGTGCAGCAGCAGCGACCGCATAGGGCACGGGTTGCGACGCAGGCGGGGTCCGCGAAGGCCTCGCCTCCGCCTGTTGCAGCACGACGCCGCCGCCCAGACGAGGCGCCTGCCCCAGATAACGGACCCGCACACGCCCGACGCCCTGGGAAATCATGCCCAGTTCCTGCGCTGCACCACGCGACAGGTCGATGATCCGGCCGTCCACGAACGGCCCACGATCATTGACGCGCACGACCACACGTCGACCGTTCTCCAGATTCGTCACCTCGACCAATCCCGGAAGAGGCAGGGTCTTATGAGCCGCAGTCAGCTCATGCATGTTGAAGCGTTCGCCGGTCGAGGTCGGTCGTCCGTTGAAGGCGTCGCCGTACCATGAGGCCATGCCGACCTCTTCGTAGTCCGGCTGTTCCTTCGGCGTGTACCAGCGCCCGCGCACTTGATAGGGGCGCATCGTGCCCGAAACGATCGGCGCAGGGTCGTTAACGACGGGAATAGCCCCGCCGCTGCGTCCGCCGCCAAAAGTCGAACACGCAGCCAGCAGCGAAAACACCCCTAAAATCAGGGCGCTGCGCATCAATCGTCCTGCTGTCATCGGCACGCCTCGTCACAATAGTGGAAAACAGCGTGACAGAAGACATTTCCGCTTTGGTTAATGAGGGGTTCGCCTGCTATGGCGTTCGCCCGACCGAGCGCAGCCGGTAAGGAAGTGTGGCCGAGTGGTTTAAGGCACTGGTCTTGAAAACCAGCGACGGTGAGAGCCGTCCGTGGGTTCGAATCCCACCGCTTCCGCCAGCGCCTGTCGACTAGCGCCTCGCCGCATCAAACTCGACATAAGCCACGAAGGCCGCGTTTCTTAGGATCGCGTGGTGAAATGCTGCATCAGATGCCAGTGATGAACTGTGAACAGGCTCGCACCCACGATCATGGTCGTCAGTGAAGACATTATGATGAGGCGCCGACACCGATGCGCCCAATAAACTGTTTCGCCCAAGGCAATCGCCAGCAGCATGTTCGCCCCCACGAACTGGTTAATCCTATAATCTAGGACGGCGCCCCGATCAAAAGACCGCATTTTAATCCGTCGCTGTCGTCCGCTCGCTTATCCGCCTTTAAGAATAAGCCATGCCTCGCGCCACGCACGGTTGACTGTCCAGCCAC
This sequence comes from Brevundimonas sp., assembly GCF_018608325.1. GTDB lineage: Bacteria > Pseudomonadota > Alphaproteobacteria > Caulobacterales > Caulobacteraceae > Brevundimonas. The sequence goes on from NZ_JABAZW010000129.1 coordinate 27,062, forward strand.
CGCCGTTATGGCTGAATCATCTCCATGCGCGCCTCTTTGAATCATGCAGGATAGGGCGAGGCCCTCCGACGAAGCCCTGCAACAGGCGCACGCGCGGCTGCTGCGTGACGATTCGTTCCAGTTCGACCGCACCGGCTATCAGCCGCCTAAAATGCCGCAGTGGCCCAAGTGGATGGGCGACATGCTGGAGGCCATCGCGCCGTTCCTGAAATGGGCGCTGTGGATCGGTCTGGCCCTGCTTGCCGCCTCGATCCTTTATCTGATCGTCCGGGAAATCCTGCGGCTGCGCGCTCCCCGCGCAAAACCTGACAAACCAAAGACGGCGGTAGAGGTTGAATGGCGGCCCGACGCCCAGACCGCGCGCGACCTCCTGGCCGGCGCCGACGCTCTGGCCGCAGAGGGCCGCTATGCCGAGGCCGCTCACTTGCTTCTGCTCCGTAGCGTCGAGGATATCGGCAAACGCCAACCGCGCGCTCTGCGCATCTCCCTGACAACGCGTGAGATCGCGAGCCTGACCTCTCTGCCGGACGCTGCACGTCCAGCCTTCATGAAAATCGGACAGGTGGTTGAGCGCAGTCTGTTCGGCGGCGGCGCCGTCCTGGCCGAAGATTTCGCCGACTGCCGCAACGCCTATGAGGCCTTCGCCTTGCCGGAAGGCTGGCGCGCATGAGCCGGACATCCCGCGCAGCCAGCGGCGCCTTTTCACCCGTCACAATGATCGTGGTCCTGGTCATTGGCGTTCTGGCGCTGGGCGGTGTCGGCATCCTTTCAGCCTATTCGCCGGAACTGAAGTCAGGCGACGACGGCGGCGGCCACGCCCTGTCAAAGGCGTCAACCGGTTTCGGGGCCCTGCCCGTTCTGTTGCGCAATCTTGGCGTCCCGGTTGTTCTGAACCGGGGCGTCCTGACTGACGCCTCGGATGACAGTCTTCTGGTGCTGACCCCGTCGGTGCAAACCAGACCGAACCAGATTGATGACATCATCCACTACAGCCCGACCCTGATCGTTCTGCCCAAGTGGACGTCAGCGCCTGACGCCAATCACGAGGGATGGGTCAAAACCCTCAACACCTTCAGCGCCAAGAGCACTCTGCAGGTTCTGCCGGAAGACCTGCTCAAGGACACGACCCTGATCGACAAAGAAGGCCGGGGGACCGTCTCCTTGCGCCGTCCGGATGGAACCCCATTCGGCAAGCCGGTTCAGATCGAAGCCTTGCGGACAATAGGCGGCGATGCCTGGATTCCTGTCGTGGTGACACAAAGGGGTGAGGCTGTTCTGGCCATGCACCGTGAAACCCGCACCTATGTCCTGGCGGATTCCGACCTCCTCGACACCTCCGCGCTCAAGAGCACGGCGGGCGCCCGCACGGCGGTCGATCTGATCGAAATACTGCGCCCCGACGGTTCGCCTGTGATGTTCGACCTGACCCTGCATGGCTTCCAGCGCACACGCAGCCTGTTGCGGCTGATGCTGGAGCCGCCGCTTCTGGGCCTGACCCTGATCCTGGCAGCGATGGCTGTCCTGGCCGGATTTCAGGCGGCGGTTCGTTTTGGGCCCGCGCGCGACCATGCTCGCGTCATCGCCCTAGGGAAGCGCGGGCTGGCCGACAACACTGCCGGTCTGGTGCGCTTGGCCAAACGTGAACACCATATGGCCGCGCCCTATGCCCTGCTGATCCGCGCCGCCGTCGCCCGCGCCATCGGGGCGCCGCGTAATCTTAGCGACGACGAGCTGAACGCCTTCCTCGACCGTGTCAGCCGCACGACCGGATCGAACACGACCTATTCCGCCCTGGCCGAGCGCGCCAAGGCGGCCAAGACCCCCGGCGACCTGATGCAGGTGGCCGGCGACCTCTATCGCTGGAACCAGGAGCTGACCCGTGCACGTCAATGAGGTGAAGGCGATCGCCGATCGCATCCGCGCCGAAATCGCCAAGGCGGTTGTCGGTCAGGACGGCGCCGTCGACCTGTTGCTGACCGCCCTGTTCGCTGGCGGACACGTCCTGCTGGAAGGCCCGCCCGGAACCGCCAAGACCCTGCTGGCCCAGGCCTTCGCCCGCGCTGTGGGTCTGGACTATGGCCGCATCCAGTTCACGCCCGACCTGATGCCCGGCGACATTATCGGCTCCAACCTGTTCAACTTCCAGACCTCGGCCTTCACCCTGACGCGCGGTCCGATCTTCTGCGAGCTTTTGCTGGCCGACGAAATCAACCGCACCCCGCCCAAGACCCAGGCCGCCCTGCTGGAAGCCATGCAGGAACGCCACATCACCATCGACGGTCAGGCGCACGCCCTCAGCAAGCGGTTCACCGTCGTCGCCACCCAGAACCCCATCGAGCAGCAGGGCACCTATCCCCTGCCCGAGGCCCAGTTGGATCGCTTCCTGTTCAAACACGTCCTGGCCTATCCGTCGCTGGAGCAGGAACGCGCCATCATCGCCGCCCATGGTTCGCGCACCGGCCAGATGGACCCGATCGCTCTGGGCGTCGAGGTCGTCGCCGACGCCGCAACCATTGACGCAGCCGTGGACGCCGTCGCCGATGTGCGTCTGACGGATGAGGTCATCGGCTATGTCGCCGATCTGGTCCGCGCCACGCGGGAGTCGGCGGATGTGGACACAAGAGGTCGGCTGCGCGCAAGAGGCTGAAGCTG
>NZ_JABAZW010000129.1:29723-56325 GCF_018608325.1 Brevundimonas sp.
CCGCCGCCATGCTGGCGGTCGCCGCCCGCGCCCGCGCCGCTCTGGACGGTCGCGACTATGTCATTCCCGACGATGTAAAACTTCTGGCGCTTCCCGCCCTGCGTCACCGTCTGGTCCTGTCACCCGCCGCCGAGATTGAAGGGCGTCGCGTGGACCAGGTTCTGGCCGGTCTGGTCGAACGGGTCGCGGCGCCCCGGTGATCTATCCCACGCGGCGAGCGGTGATTGTCATGGGCGCAGGCGCGCCTGTCGCGCTGCTGGCCGGCGTGCTGACGCCTGCCGGTTGGCTGGCCGGACCAATCTGGATCATCGCCCTGTTCGCCTTGATTGTTGTCGACGCCCTGCGCACCGGATCACGCACGGGGCTCAGTCTCGACGCGCCTGAACCTGTCCGCGCTGCCGTCGGTCGCCCCGGCGTGGCAGGCTTCGTTGTTCGATTTGCGAGCAAGGGTCCGGCGCCGCACGCCGTCGAAGCCTCCGCATCCGCCGATGCTCGCCTGGGCCTGAACGCAATGTCCCGACAGGCAGTAGTCGAGGACCGGTCCGCCATTCTGGCCTTCCCCTTCACACCCGAACGGCGTGGCACGGCTCAGCTTGAAAACCTTTGGGTCCGTTGGCGCGGTCCGCTAGGTCTGGCGTGGAAGCAGAAGGTTTTCAGCCTGAACCTGCCCGCCCCGGTTCTGACTGATCTCCAGTCTGTCCGTGATCAGGCCGTACGACTGTTTGCCCGCGACGCCCTTTTCGGCGCCAAGACCCAGATCGAGATGGGCGAAGGCTCCGAGTTTCAGTCCCTGCGTGACTATCAGGCGGGCATGGATCGCCGCGCCATCGACTGGAAACAGTCGGCGCGCCACGCCGCTCTGCTGGCCAAGGAGTTCCGCACCGAGCGCAACCACAATGTCATCATGGCGCTGGATTGCGGACGCTCGGCCTGTGAGCCGGTAAACGGCATCCCCCGCATAGACCGCGCGATCAATGCGGCCCTGCTGTTGTCCTACGCCTGCCTGCGGTCCGGTGACCGGGCGGGTCTGTTCGCCTTCGATTCCGCGCCGCGCGTCACGACCGGCGCATTGGGCGGCCTCAACGCCTTCCGCAGCCTGCAAGCGATTGCCGGACGCATCGACTATTCCACGAACGAGACGAACTACACCCTGGCCCTGTCCACGTTGGCGGGCCAGTTGCAGCGCCGCTCGCTGGTGGTCGTCTTCACCGACTTCACGGACTCCACCGCAGCCGAACTGATGATCGAGTCTCTGGGCCGCCTGCTGCGCCGCCATCTCGTCCTGTTCGTCGTCATGCGCGACGAAGAACTGGAAACTCTCGCCGCCGCCGAGCCATCCGAGCCAGAAGATGTATCGCGCGCCGTCGTCGCCGGATCGCTGCTGCGTGAGCGAGATGTGGTGGTCAGCCGCCTGCGCCGCATGGGCGCCCATATCGTCGATACGCCCGCCGACCGTATCGGGCCGGAAGTCATCAACGCCTACCTCGACCTGAAGCGGAAGGACCTGCTGTGACCGATGTCCGTCCCGCCCAACTGCTGAAAAGCCAGCGGTTCCGCCAGCAGCGCGAGAACGACTGGCGACGTCTGGAACAGTTGATGACCAAGGCCGAGAAAGGCTCCGCGTCGAAGCTGACGGACGAGGAAATCCTGGCCATTCCGGTTTTGTATCGCTCGACCCTGTCAGCCCTTTCTGTCGCGCGTGAGACCTCGCTGGACCTGGGTCTGGTCGAATATCTGGAGACGTTGTCTGCCCGCGCCTACTTCTTCGTTTATGGATCGCGCGCGACGCTTCAGGATCGCCTGACCAGCTTCTTCCGTCACGACTGGCCCAAGGCCGTGCGCGGTCTATGGCGCGAGACGCTGATTTCAACCGCCCTAATGCTGCTGGGCGCCGTAGTCGCCGGATGGTTGGTGCTGCATGAACCGGAATGGTTCCACGCCTTCGTGCCGAGTGAGATGGCGGGCGGGCGCGATCCCGCCGCCTCAATCGAAACCTTGCGCTCCACGCTGGACGGATCGGATGGCAGCGGCGGCCTGTCCATCTTCGCCGCCTTCCTGTTCACCCATAATGCTCAGGTCGCCATCCTGGCCTTCGCGCTGGGGTTCGCCCTATGCCTGCCGACCGGAATGCTGATCCTCTATAATGGGGCAACGCTGGGCGCCTTCGTCGCCCTGTTCGCCACTCGCGGTCTGGGCGTCGAGGTCGGCGGCTGGCTGCTGATCCACGGCGTCACGGAACTGTTCGCCGTCATTCTGGCGGGCGCGGCAGGATTCCGTATCGGCTGGGCCGTCGCCTTCCCCGGCCAGAGGCGGCGGCTCGACGCCGCAGTCGAGGCCGGGCGCACCGCCGCCATCGTCATGGGCGGCGTGGTGGTCATGCTGTTCTTTGCGGGCCTGCTGGAAGGGTTTGGTCGCCAGTTGATCGTCCACACCGGGCTTCGTTACAGCGTTGCGGCGGTCACTGCCCTGATCTGGGCTGCCTACTTCTACTTCCCTCGCAGGGAGTTCCGTCTTGGCCGCTGACCCCGTCTTAAAGGCTGGAACAGAACGCACCTTCGTCACGCCCGAAGGCGTCGATCTGCGCCTGAACATCGGCGAAGCCGGGCAGCGCGCGGCGGCCTTTCTATTGGACGCCGCCATCATCATCGGCGTGCTGATCGCCTTCACCATCATCGCCGTCGTCATGGGCATCGGCGCGCTCACCGGCGGCGGTGAACACGGCGCAGAGATCGTCGCGGTGATCTGGTTGCTGGTCTTCTTCGTGCTGCGGAACTTCTATTTCACCGGGTTCGAACTGTCCGCCGCGGCGGCCACGCCGGGCAAACGCATCATGGGTCTGCGGGTGGCTTCACGCGATGGCGGGCGGCTGAAGGCGGAATCGGTGTTCGCCCGCAATGCGCTACGCGAACTGGAAGTCTTCCTGCCCCTGTCTCTGCTGATCAGTCGCTCCGGTCAGGGCGTCGATGCCTGTATGTACCTGCTCGCCCTGGTCTGGGCCGGAATTTTCGTCTTCTTCCCATTGTTCAACAAGGATCGTCTGCGCGCAGGCGACCTCGTTGGCGGCACATGGGTCGTGCGTACGCCCAAGCGCAAACTGACCCGCGACATGGCCGACGACGGATCAATTCGCCTGACCGCCTACGATTTCACACCCGCCCAGATCGACGCCTATGGCGCCAAGGAACTGCACGTCCTTGAAACCGTCCTGCGCCAGCGTGACCGCAAGACCATGAAGGCCGTCGCCGACCGCATCGCGGCCAAGATCGACTGGTCCCGCACCGCCGACCGCGACTCCGACTTCCTCAGCGCCTACTACGCCGCCCTGCGCGGCCGCCTGGAACAGCGATTGCTGATGGGCGTACGACGCCGCGACAAGCACGATATTTAAGTCGGCTCCCCAAGCGCCATTGGCGAACAACGATCTATATTGAAGCGGTGCGATTGATCCAACTGAGACGACAGAAAGGGCATTTTGCCCCCTCTTTTTGACGTCCAAACCACTTCACCAGGTCGGGCATGTTGCTAACACAGCAAATTCCCAGGTTGCAGAATGCTGCAACCGGAAATGTAACGTTAGAATTGCTGTTGCAACCGTAACAATTCCTAGCTTTCCGGTAGATTTTCCTCGTTCCACAAAGGCACGGGGGATGAGGAGAAGACAGGGCGGCGTCAGGCTGGCCTTGGGTCTCCCCTTTCCCGGTCCGGAAGGGGAACAGTCACAGTGCGCATCAAGGGATTTCAGGATCAATCGCGGTCAGGACTGACGCGATGACGCTGGTCCAGCTTCGCTATCTGATCGCGGTCGTCGATGCGAACCTCAACATCACGGCGGCGGCGGCGCGTCTGAACGCGACCCAGCCTGGCATATCCAAGCAGTTGAAACTGCTGGAGGACGAGCTTGGATTTCAGGTCTTTGTGCGCAAGGGCAAGAGCCTGGAGCGCACCACGCCCGCAGGCGTCGAAGTGATCGAACGCGCCCGCAGCGTTCTGGTCGAGACGGACAACATCCGCTCCCTGGCCGCCGATTTCCAGCAACAGAGCGACGGCGAACTGCATATCCTGGCCACCCAGACCCAGGCGCGCCTGTTCCTGCCGCGCGTGCTGGGCGTGCTGAAGGCCCAGTATCCGGCGCTGGGCATCCGCCAGTCCTATTTCAGCGAGAACCCGGCCGCGGCCACGTCCGAATCCGAGTCTGTCGACCTGTCCGTTGTCAGCGCAACTGCGAACGAAACCGTCGGGCAGCCCGCCATCCCGCTGTATCGCTGGCGGCGCACCCTGCTGGCGCCGACCGGACATCCGCTGACGCGGTTGGGACGCGCCATCACATTGGCCGACATCGCCGAGCATCCGCTGGTGTCCTATCCGTCGATGGCGCGACCGGGCTCCAGCGTGTCGCGCACCTTCACCCTGTCGAACCTGTCACCGCGCTTCGTTGGCACAGCGCAGGACCCGGAACTGATCAAGAGCTACGTCCGGTCCGGTCTGGGCGTCGGCCTGATCGCCGAGATGGCGGTGAACGCCAGCGACGGCGCGGACCTGGTCGCCATCGACATCGGCGACCTGCTGCCGACCTGCACCGCCTGGGCCGTGCTCCGCCGGGACACGGTGGCGCGACGCTATACGCTGGACCTGCTGCGTCTGTTGGCGCCGCGTTATTCGCTGCAGGACATCAGCCGCCTGTTGCGCGACGGCCGCCCCCTGCCCGACCGGCCCGCGCCGTGGTGGAGCGATGTTCAGGCGCACGAGCCTGTCGTCCCACTCCACCCGACGCCTACCCCCGCGCCGCCGCCCAGCAACGTCACCGCCTTCCCCGCCGCGCAAGTCCGACGAGGCGGTTGCTGAGATCAGCCAGCCCCCAGCGCAGCGCGCTCAGATCGCGTTTGGCGCGGCGAATGCTCATCCAGGCGCCAGTGCCGCACACCAGGGTCACCCCCGCCAGCAGCAGGATGGCCAGACCGTCCCACAGCGGGCGGGCGCGCACCACGTCCAGACTGTGCAGACCGTTTCGCCACCAGCGCGAGGCGCGCGACGTGGCGTCGGCGATACGCACCACCTCGGCGGTCTGCGGATCGACATACAGGCGTGTGGCCTGATCGTCCTTAAGGATGGCGCGATAGACGGGCCAGGCGACCGGCGTTTTGAAGCCGTAATAATAGGCGTCCGCCTTGGTCAGCAGGTCGAACTGGGCGATGGGTGCAGGCGAACCGGCCTCGATGACCGCGCGAACGGCGGCGCCCTCCAGCGGTTTGGCCGGTCCCTCGACGGTCCAGCGCTGCACCACCCCCTGCGGCCCGACGGTCACGCCCGACAGTTCGCCGCCAAAGGTCGATGACCGCAACTGGGCCACACCTCGACCCGGCGCCGACGAATGACCGACCGTCGCGATCAGCCCCTTGGCCTCGGCCCAGGTATGGGTTCCCGTCAGCGAGCGCCGCAGATTATTGGGCGTTCCATCCAGCAGGCCCCACGGGTTCATGGTCAGAAGACCGCTCAGCACCCAGGTCAGGGTGAACAGGCCGAACACCAGACCGATGATGTGATGCCAGTACCAAAGCCCCCGGAACGGCGACCACCGTCCGTTCTTGCGCCGTCCAAACCGGGAAATCCCGACATAGAGGCCCGTCACGGTCAGGAAGACGCCCGCCACCGAGGTCCAGATCACCACCTGGGTCCACAGGGCCGCATCCGAACGCAGCACGGTCGGATACAGCCAGTGCGGAATGGCGCCGAACCAGGACAGAACCCGCTCGCGCCGGTTGGTGTCCTGAACCACTTCACCCGAGGCGGCCGAGACATAGATTTCCGATCCCGCGGGATCATTGACGGCGATCTGATAGAGGGGCGTGCGACGGCCCGCCTGAATGGTCCATTGATCGACCTTGTCCAGACGCCGCGCGACCAGAACGCCTTCGAGACCATGCCGGGCCGCATACTCAGCGGCGACCTGGCGAACTTCTGCGTCGTTGAGCGTTTTCACGGGCTCGCCGGTGCGCAGATTGTATGATCCCTTGGGTGCGTTCTGGACGGCGGCGCCGCGACGCGGCGTACCGGAGAAACGGATCACCGGATCGCCGTTAAGCATCTCGACCCGGAAGCTCGGCACGACCTGATCGTCCTTGAACGCAAGACGATCCAGATCGCAGCAGGCCGACAGGTCGAGCGGCTGCAATCCCTCCAGCCGCTCTGCATCCGTCAGGGAGGGGAAGCCCTGATAGAGCATGACGAAGCCGGACAGGCACCACAGCGTCATCAGCAGACCAACGCCGACGCCGAGGTAGCGGTGGATCACCAGCAATCCACGAGAAAGCAGCCTGATCATGATGTCAGAAGCTCTGGCTCAGGCTGATGTAGAAGGTCTGGGGCGCGCCCAGACGGTGATAGAGGAACCGCGTGCTGGGCGATGATCCGGTCAGCACCGCCGACGCCGCCGAGGTGGCGTAGTGGGTGTCGAACAGGTTCTCGACGCGCACATTCAGGCGGCGCGTACGCTTCGACGGGTCCAGCCAGGCGTGGGCGCCCAGATTAGCCACCCAGTAATCGCCGTAGGCCTGCGTGCCGAAGCCCGAGACGACCGCTTCCGTCTGGCCGATGTATTTGGCCGACAGGTCCGCGCCGAACGGCCCATCCGAGCGCCATGACAGACTGGCCTTGCCCGAATGTTCAGGCCGCCCGGCGATCTGGACATTCGTTCCGCGCGCCCGCTCCTGACTGTAGGTGTAGCTGAGCAGATAGCTGAAGCCCGCGCCGATCGGACCACGCGTGGTGACCTCGAACCCGCGCGCCTTCACCTCGGCGTCGATGTTGACGAACAGGCTGGGATAACCCGCCGGCGGGTTGGAGGCGTCGCTGGTGATCAGATTGTCGATCCGACGATCCCAACCCGAGATCAGCCAGGCCTGATCCCCGATCCGCCCGGACAGGCCCAGATTGACGTTGAAGCTCTCCTCCGGCTTCAGCGCCGGATTGCCACGCGAGCAGCACAGGTCGATCCCGTAAAGCTGTTGCGCGTCGGGCAGCAGGAAGGACGTCCCGACCATGGCGTCGAAATGCAGATTGTCGGTGATGTCATAGGCGCCCGACAGGTTCCAGACGGTCGAATCCGTCTTGGGCGTGCTGTTGAACCGCAGGCCCGCCGCCAGCCTCAGCTTGCGCGAGAAGTCGTCGGTGGTGCGGATCTGACCGAAGGCGGCATGGACCTGTTCCGTCTCGCCCGCGATCAGCAGGACGTCGTCACGCCCGCGATAGTTCTGGAACTCGTACCCGACCGTATAGGCCAGCCCCTTGTTCAGCTTCAGCTCGGCCATCGCATTCAGGCCGAAGTCCTCATAGCCCCAATAGGCCGAGGGCGCGGGACGAGTGTAGTAATCCGTGTCCCACTGGTGGTGATAGGCCTTCAGATAGAGTTGGACCCGGTCCGACGGCGTATAGTCCAGCCGCCCGATGGCGATGGTTTCCTTGCGGTCGTTGACGGACACGCCGCGCACCGACGGATAGTCCAGCTTGGCGTCGGTCAGGATGTATTGAGCCGTCACGTGAAGATCGTCGGTGAAGGCGTATCCGTATTTCAGGCCCAGGCTGCGCACATCATAGGTGCGGTTCTTCAGCTCGGTGTTGGGCTGATAGGCGTCATACAGCTCATAGCCGTCCGACTGATCGCGCGATCCCCACAGGACGACCCGGTGACGCCCGATGCCGCCGCCGACCGATCCGTTCAGGTGCGAGCCGTCGTTGGAATCCAGACCGGCGGAGACTGCACCCTTCCATTCCTCGGTGAAGGGCCGGGTCACCACATTGATGACGCCTGCCACCGCCTGGGTGCCATAGAACAGACCCTGCCCACCCTTCAGCACCTCGACCCGCTCGACCATCGAGGCCGGAAGCGTGTCGGCAGGGCTGGTGGAATTATAGAGCCGGTTGCCGATACGGACCCCGTCGATGGTCCACAGCACATCGCTGTTGCGCGAGCCCTGCAACGAGATGTTGGCATAGCTGAAGGCGCCCGCCTGGGTGCTGACCGTCACGCCGGGAACCAGCAGCTCCAGCGCCTGGACCACATCGACCAGACCGGCGTCCTTGATCTGTTTCGCCGTGACGATCTCCAGCGGCGAGCCATACCTGGCCAGCGTCAGCGGAAGGGTCTGCTCCAGATTCTGGGCGACGACCTCGACATCATCGACCACGGCAGCCCGGCTGTCTGGCTCTCTCTTGGGCGGCGCGCTCTGGGCCATGGCGGACGCTGCCGAAGCCAGGAGCAAAGCCTTCGTCGCCAAGGCGACATACGCGTACTTCATTGATGGAACCCCCGTAAACATCGGAGGCGTAGAGGCGCTGAAAATCGTCCAATGTATTGTTATTTATATGTTATTTTTGTTCCGTAACGTTACGGGTTGTAACGCTGAAAAGACGTGTCACGCCGACAAAAACACCCCCGGACCGGACAGCAAAAAGGCCGCCATGCGCGGGGCATGGCGGCCTTTGGTCGGCGCCGGTTTTACGGATCAGTTCTTGTCCAGAACATCCGCATAGGCTTCCGGTCCGGGCGGCGCGTCAGGCAACACCGCATTGGTGTAGCCAAAGCCACGATTGCCATCCGGGCCGATGACCCCGGCGCCGGGACCGATATGTTCGGCGGCGTTGTTGGTCTCGTTGCAGGGATATTCGCCCTGCCCCTGACCGCGATCCGAACGGGTCCAAGTCCGGTTGAAGCTGATCGGACGGGTGTAGTATTTCGGGTCCGTGATCGTCATCGCCAGGTTCAGCGTATGATAGTCAGGGCGCGACCAGCGCTCGATCACCACTGTCTGATTGCTGGTCGGGTTGCCGTTTTCATCCAGCCAGATGCGATCGCGCGAACTGTCCCGCAGCCCCCGCGTCTCGATCACCAGAACATCGCCCTCCCAGTGAGCCAGCCCCGTGCCGAAATAGGTCGGCGTCAGATGCGCGGGGAAGGTCAGGTTCTTGCCGATCGTGGCGACCCGGTGGGTGTTGTAGTTATAGAAGGTGCCGAACCGCTCTGGCGTATGCAGGATTTCGAACGCCAGACCGCTGGCGTTGTGGCGCGGGATGCCGCCCAGAATGCAGATCGATTCCGGATCGACCGTATGGTTCTGGCTGTAGACCAGCGCCCGCAGGCCGACAGCGTTGAACGGCAGGATGAAGTTCGGCTCGTCCTTACCCATATTGCCGCCCGGCAGGCCGGGTGTGCGGACAGGCCGCCACAGACCCGACAGATCCGGCTTGCCATCCAGACCCAGCGGCGTCGCAACCTTTGGCCCCGTGTGCAGGGTTCCGGGCGTAGCGACCGAGGATTCCTCTTCCGGCGGCGGGGCGGCCTGCTGGGCATAGGCGGTGGCCGTTGCGGTGACGGCCAGGGCGACGACGGAGCCGGCGCAGAACCAGGCGGCAAGGCGGCGTTTCATGTTCAGGCTCTGGTTCACGGCTGCACCGGCGGGTCAGACGGCTTGGGTTTGTTGGCGCGGAACAGCCAGTAGCCAACGCCACGCGAGCCCTCAACCGCGCCCAGCGGCAGGTCAGGCGTGATCTGGTTGTTGGGGCCGTAACCCCGGTTGCCGTTCGCCCCGATGGGGCCGGGGCCGCGCTCCAGATGCTTCAGGATCCACGGCGTATTCCACTCGCACGAGAACTCCTGCAGGTGCTCGCCTTCCGGCGCCAGCACCCAGGTGCGGCGATAGGTGATCGGACGGCTGTAGTAGCGCGGGTCCGTATAGGTCAGTTCAAGGTTCAGGTGATTGCGGTCCGGGCGGCTCCAGCGCTCCACCACCACCGCGTCCGAGCTGATCGGATTGGCGTTGTCGTCCAGCCACAGATTGCCCGCCGAACTGTCGTGGAAGCCCGAGCTTTCGATCACCAGAACGTCGCCGTCCCAATGGCCCAGGGCGTTGCCCAGATATTTGGGGTCCTGTTCCGGGTCGCGCGCACGGCCGTCCAGCCAGACCCAGCGGTGCCAGCTGAGCTGGTGCAGCGTCGCCAGACGATCCGGCGTCTGCAGGATTTCAAACGGCAGCACGCTGGTCAGCAGGCGCGGAACGCCGGTGATCAGGCAGCGGGCTTCCGGGTCGATCACCGTCTGATTGAAGGCCAGGGCCGCGTGGCCAGCAGCCGTCAGGGGTGGTGCGAAACCCGGCTCATCCTTGGCCAGATTGCCGTCCGGTTTGCCGTCCTCGTGCAGCAGTTTCCAATAGCCGGTCAGCACCGGCTTGCCGTCCGCGCCGCGCGGCGTGGCAACCACCGGGCCGGTGTAGGGCAGACCCAGAATCTGTTGTGGCGCCGGAGGCGTCTGGGCGGCGGCATGACCTGCGACGGCGGTCGCCGCCAGCAGCACAGCCAGGGCCGCGCCCCCTCGCCTCGTTCGGCCTGATCTCAACCAATGCGTCAAAGTCGCTCCCCTTCGCTCGCCGGATCGACGCCCAGCCTTTCAGGCGGGCGTATCGGCATTCCGGCTTATGGTCTGGCGGCCTCGCGCGAGTGAAAATGCTTGTCGTCATATGCATATGCCCGAGCCCCGCACGGCGGCCTGACGCGGCGTGGATTTAGAAAGCCTGCGCCTCGCTTTAGGAAAACGGCCAAGGTCCGACGGGCGCACTGGACTAGGGTTCCAGCCAACAGCAGTGACCGCCGCAGGGGGCAGGTCCGCACCAAGGGGAACCCTCAAGATGCCAGCCAAGACCGCCGCACATCCGCGCGATCACCGTCCAGCCTGGTCGCTTCTGCTGGCTGGCGCAGCCGCCGCCTGCCTGGCCTTCGCCGGGTCGGCCGTGCGTGCAGAAGACGCTGGCGCCCGCCCTGTCCTGTCCGCCGAACCCTACCGCACCCTGTCGGTGAACATCCCGCTGAACTCCGGCGACGAGGCCGGGCACTGGATCGAATGGCTGGTTCGCGCCAAGGCGGGAACGCCGCTGCTCTATTCCTGGTCCGTCTCGGGCGTGACCGAGCCGGAGGAGTTCTATTCCGACCTGTTCGGACACGGCGTCGAACCCGGCACCGGCGAGGACGTCAGCTATCAGAAGTTCAGCGGCCTGTTCAGCAACGGCGCCGTGACCGTGCCCTATGACGGTCTGCACGGCTGGTATTTCAAGAATGACTCGGCGGGTGCCGTGGTGGTTCATCTGCGCCTGTCCGGCGATTTCGAAGTCGTATCGGCGGAAGAACTGGCCGAGATTCAGGCGGCTGACGAACCATGAAACGCCACCGCCTGCGCCGCACGATGCGGCGCGCGACATGACGGACGCCGCAGCACCCTCCGCCCTGTCCATCGACGCCGATCGCATCCGCCGCAGCGGCGTCCTGGGACGCCCCGGCCAGTTGACGCGCCTGTTCGACTTTCTGGTCGAACGCTCCGCCGACGCCGATCCGCCCAGCGAAACGGATATCGCCAGCGAGGTCTTCAACCGGGGACGCGAGTTCATTCCCGGTCAGGACGCCGTGGTCCGGGTCAACATCCACCGGCTGCGCAAGCGGCTGGACGACTTCTACCTGCGTCACGGCTTCAGCGGGCCTGAGCGTCTGGCCCTGCCGCGCGGCGAATACCGTCTGGTGGTCGAGGCCGCCTCAGCCACCGAAGGCGAGCCAACGCGCGCGCAGTCGCCTGCCGCCCTCCATACGTCTCAGGACAGCCAGCGACAGCCGCCTGCCCAGACGCCCGTCGGCAAGATCGCCGTCTCGCGCCGGTCACTGTTTCTCGGGGCCGCAGGTCTGGGCGTCGCCCATATCGCGGGCTGGGGCGCGGCGACCTATGTGCAGTCCCGGCCCAAGGGGTTTCTGTGGGCCAGTCCGTGGAGCGTCTATGAGCGCGCTGCTGCGCCCCTGCTGATCGTTCTGGGCGATTATTACATCTTCGGCGACACCGACGAGAAGGGTCAGGTCGTGCGCCTGACGCGTGAGTTCTTCATCAACTCGCGGGACGAACTCTATCAGTACATGATGGAGAACGACGACCTGCACTATCGCTACATGGATCTGGACTTGCGCTATCTGCCAACCTCGGTGGCGACGGCGTTGCAGGATCTGGCCCCTCTGATGGCGCGCCATCCGTCGGCCCAGATCATTGGCGCATCACAGGTGTCGCCCCAGATGCTGCGCGATCACGACGTTGTCTATGTCGGCTATCTCAGCGGCCTGGGGCCGGTGCGCCATCCCGCCTTCCGGGGCGGGCGGCTGACGGTGGGGGGTAGTTTCGACCAGATCATCGACCACAAGGCGGGCCGCACCTACGAAAGCGAGGCGGCTCTGGTTCCGCCGCCGCAGGGGCTGGTGCGCGACTATGGCTATTTCACCCGCTTCCCCGGCCCGACCGGCAACACCATCAGCATCATCGCGGGCGCACGCGACATCGGCCTGTCCGGTGTCGCAGAGGCCATGACCACCCCGTCGGTGCTGAAGTCCCTGCCCCGCATCCGCGATGATCAGGCCATTGAGGTTCTGTTCGAGGTCGAGGGTCAGAACGGCGCCAATCTGAAGACCAAGCTTCTGGTCGCCCAGCAGCGCGATCCCACGACCATCTGGACGGCGACGCCCCTCAACTGACGTCAGCTTTAATCCTAAGCCTGCAATGCAAAAGGGCGTCCCGACCGGGACGCCCTTTCGTCTGTTCGGCTGACGGCGCTGGTCCTACCAGCGCACGTCCAGCTTGATCGACCAGAAGGCGCCCTCGGCCCCGATGGCGCCGTTGTTGCCGTAGCTCCACAGCTGGGTGAAGGCCTGCAGCGGCGCAGGCGTCTTCTCCGGCTTGGTACCGAAGATATTGTTGCCCGCCACCGTCAGGGTCGCATTCTCACGGATGTCGTAGGACAGGCTCAGATCCGTCGTCCAGATCTTGCCGATGTCATAGAAGATCTCCGACCCGGCGTTGGCCGAACCGGCCGGCACGACGCCCGAACGCGGCAGCTCACCCCAGTAGCTCTGGCGCACAAAACCCTTGAACCGGCCGACATTGACGCTGCCCGACAGGATATGACGCTCGCGCGGCAGGGTGTTGGTCAGGTTCACCGCATCCCCCGCGCTCAGCAGGGTGATGTTCGGATTATAGGCGGTCAGGACCGGCGGCGCGTCATAGATCTTGGTCAGTTCGCGCTTCAGGAAGTTGCCCGCATACGACAGGTTCAGGCGGCTGCCTGCGGGGAGGTTCAGGATGTTGTGGTCACCCAACAGGAAGGTCTTGTCCGCCGTGATCTCGACCCCGCGCGTGCGGATGTCGGACGAGTTCAGCAGATAGCTGATGCCGTCGCCGGGATTGATCCGGCCATTGGTCAGACGCTGCGACACCGACTGGCCGGGCGCGGGCGTGCCGTTCGCGGGATTGTCCAGCCAGCGGGCGCCCGCGGCATTGACCTGACCCAGGGCGGTGATGCGGTTCTCGACCTCGATCTGGAAGGCGTCGACCGCCAGATTGACGCCCCAGAAGGGCTTGGCCACCACGCCGAAGCTGTAGTTGGTCGAGGTTTCCGGCTGCAGCGGCTTGGCGCCCAGAGCAATCGCCTCGGGAGAACTGACCGCCAGCGTATAGTTGGTCGAGGTGTTGGCGTTGCCGACCGAACGGTACGACAGGGCCGCCAGCGCCGGAGCATGGAAGCCGGTGTTCACCGTTCCGCGCACGCCGAAACGCGGGCTGAAGTCATAACGGCTGGACACGCGCCAGGTCGCCTTGCTGCCGAAGTCCGAGAAGTCCTCGCCCCGCACCGCCAGATCGACCGACCAGGCCTCAACCGGGGTGACGCTGACCCCGACATAGATCGAGGTGCTGTCGCGTTTGACGTTCTGCTCCTCGTCCGGGCGATAGGCCGGAAGCGCCTGGGACACGGCGAAGGAATTGGACAGGGTCTGGCCCGCGTTCGGACCATCCAGAACCTTGGCCCCGCCGTGGGTGTAACCTGCCGCATCGCCCGCGCCGAGCTGGTATTGCTCGCGGCGATGCTCGACGCCGAACGACACATCCGTCGGGATCGAGGCGATCAGGAAGCTGCGGCGCAGGTCGAAGTTGCTGGTCCAGGCCGAATAGTTGTGGTTGCCGATATAGAAGGAGGTCGGGCTGGCCGCGCCATAGGTGACATTGATCGAGTTGTGGACGTTCACATCGATCGAGTTCTCGCCGTAAACCGAGCTCAGATCCCAGTCCCAGCCGAACAGATCATTGCCGCGGATGCCGAACAGGCCCGAGTAGTCCGTCTCGTCGATGGCTTCGACGGGGGTGTAGCCATTCGGATAGATGGCGCGGACGTTGGCGTTGCGGTTCGGCGTGCGGAAGTTCTGAGGCGCGCTGGATTCACGTTCAGCATAGGTCAGGAAGGCGTAGGTCTCGACCTTGTCGTTCAGCGGCAGGCCGAAATCGATCGAATAGGACGACAGGGTGAAGGGCGCCTTGCCCGAGTTGATCCAGGCGTTGTTGTCGCGCGTGGCTTCCTTCGGGTTCGGAATGGCGCCTGCAGGAAGGCTGGGGTTGCTCTCCAGATTGCCCGCCGGAAGGATCTCCTTGCCGGTGATCGGATTGATCGGGAAATAATACAGCAGCGCCGGGTTCACCGGGCTGTTGCGGATGACGATCTTCTGGTCGTCGTACTGGCCACTCAGGCGCAGGTGACCGGCCTCGCCGATGCGGAAGCCCTGGCTGAACTGGAAGACGCTGGTCTCGCCGCCGCCGTCCGCGAACTCACCATAACGGTACGAGGCGCGGCCACCTTCGGGGCTGTCGTCGGTGATGATGTTGATGACGCCCGCGATGGCGTCCGAACCGTAGATGGCCGAGGCGCCGTCACGCAGAACCTCGACCCGCCGGATCGAGGCGCTGGAGATGGTCGACAGATCGACCGGCGCCGTGGCGGACTCGCCGCCTGCGCCCAGGAAGGCCGTCGAGTGGCGGCGCTTGCCATTGACCAGCACCAGGGTGTGACCCGAGTTCTGACCGCGCAACTGGCCCGAACGAACCATCGACCCGATATTGGGCGTCGCCACGTTCGGCACGAAGAAGGACGGCAGATTGGCCTGAAGCTGTTCCAGCACATTGGCCTTGTTGGCCAGTTCGACGGCCTGACCATTGATGACGTCGATCGGCGCCACCGCATTCTCGACCGTGCGGCCCGAGGCCCGGGCGCCGGTGACGACGACCTCGCCGACCACCGCCGCTTCTGTCGTCGCCTGCTGGGCGGAGGCCGCACCCGCCGCACCCATGGCCAGCAGCGCCGCGCCCAGACTGATCAGGCTGACGCCATATCGGCCGATGCGGCGGGTTGTTTCTGACTTGCTCATGACCTGTTCCCCTTGGTCCGCCAACACGGCTTTGAAGAACAGTCGGTAACAGATCGAATAATAGACGTAAGTCGTTCAGGTTATGATGTTTTCGAAGGTCTATATCTTGCGATTATATAAGACCGACCCAGCGACCAATAACAGCAACCACTATCCATATAAGGATAGAAGCGGCCGCTATAAGCTTGGACAGCAACGTCGTTTTCTGAACCTTCCAGCGCAGCAGAACCGGATACAGCAGAAGCTGCGCGATGACCGCAAACAGAAGCACCAGCAGCTTCGGCCCGAACAGCGGATTCAGCCAGTATTTCAGCGGCCCTGCTGAAACCAGCAAGACGCCCGACACCACCATGGTGGCCAGCCCTGTCAGGAACAACGGGAACAGAGAGGCGGCGATCCGTGCCGGCTCCGCCTTCCTGAACACCACGCGCAGCACCGTCAGGTTCGTCACAAAGGCGGAACCGCCCAGCAGCGCCAGACCCAGCAGGTGGAAGGACTGCACCGCCGCAAAACTGGGCGTCGATGCCGCCAGGAACAGGCCGACGCCGGTGTCGCCCAGCGACAGAAACAGGTCTTCGAACACGGAAGGGGTTTCAGAAATAAGCAATGTAACGCCCCGTCACGACAACTGCGGCCCACAGGACCAGCGACAGAACCGCAGCCGCCTTGGCGGACCGCGGCGCGCCCGATGCGGGCCAGGTCGCGATCGACCGGTAGGTGGTGGCGTGGAAGATCACCACGTTCAGACCCGCGAACACCAACAGGGCCAGCTTCGCCTGCAGGAAGATGTTGTCGTAGATCTTGCCCGACTGAGCGGCGAACAGAGACCCGCCGCTCAGGAACATGATGATGAATCCGATCCAGGTCAGCGGCAGCAGGCTCTTGCCCACCTCCGCCGCCGTCCGCGACTTCAGCACCACGCCCAGGATCCTGAGATCGACAATGGCGATGGAGCCGACCATCAGCAGAATGCCCAGAATATGGGCCGTCTGCAGCAACGGGAAGGTGATCTCCGACTCGCGCACATGGGTCGCCAGCGGGCTGTTGTAGATGACCGAAATAAACGGCGGGATCGCTTCACCCGCCTGAATCAGACTCGCCACTCGTTCTGTCCGGCGTCAGGCCTGAGGACGGGGCGCGCGAGGCGCTGCATCACCAGGGCCGCCGTCGCCCGGCGTGCCGCCGCTGACGCTGCGGCCGTCCGGCAGGGTGATGCGACGCGCATCGATGATCCGGCCGCCGCTCTTGGCCAGATAGCCGTCAACGACCAGTGTGTCGCCCACGCTGATGTCCGAACGGCTGAAGCCGCGGCGCGACAGGGCGCCTGGCCCCGCCCCTTCGCACGACCAGGTCGTGACCCGGCCCTGAGCATCGCGGACCTCAAGGTGGAAATATGAGTGCGGGTTGGTCCACTCCACGCTGGTCAGACGGCCGACCAGGCGGATCGGCCGGTTGGCGTCATACATGGCCGCAAACGAATGGTGGGCCGACGCCGGCGCCGCGACCGAAGCCGTCAACGCCAATCCCAGAACAAGAGCACGCAGTTTCATCTTACCCATCTCTCTCGGCCCCCGCCGCCAGACGCGGCGCGCTCGATCCGACCTTTGTGGGCGCCAGCCTAGGCTGGAGCATGAGGGTGGCGATAATGACCGATGGCTATATCCACATGCCCCAAGACCATTGGGCGCGGGCGCGGGCAGGCGGAAATGTGCGTGCCGTAATGCTTTCAGGGCCGCCGTCCATGTCCAGATCAACCGCCATCGACCGCCCCTTGCGCATCGGCCTTCTGGCCCTGACGGTCATCGGCCTGACCTTTGCGACACGCGGCGGGGCCCAGGCGACCGACGCCCCCTCCGTGACCCGCGCCGCCCACGCCGCCCATCTGGACCGGATGTTGCGCGCCGAGGACCTGAAACAGGCCCTGCTGGAAGCCGCCGACGCCAACCAGACCAATGTCATTCTGCAGAACGCGCGCCGCCTGAAGCCGCTTCTGACCGCAGAACACGCCTACTGGACCAGCGCAGGCGACACCCGCGCCCTGAGCCTGTCCAGCCAGAACCAGCAGGCGCTGGACCAGCTGATCGCCACCGCCTCACAAGGCAACGCAGACCGCGCCTACAACTCCGCCCTCGCCTTCGCCGCCAGCTGCTCCGCCTGCCACGACAACCCCCCCGAACAGAGGGTGCGCGTCAGGAACTAAGTTTTCTGCCTGAAACTGGGGACACGCTGCCTTCGCACTCTTATCCGTTCACGCTGGATCACTGATTCTCAGCGACCGCGACCGGCCCAATCAGTCGGAATGTAGAGGCGACGCCCCCCTGGGCGTGCGGCGCGATCCAGACATCAAACAGCCCCGGCTCGATCCGATAGGCCTCGTCCGCCCCGATGAAGCCCAGCTGACGCGGGTTCAGGGTGAAGGTCACCTTCTCCTGCTGGCCGGGGCGCAGATGGATTCGCTTGAAGTCCTTCAGCAGGCGGCCCGGCTGGGTCAGGCTGGCGACGCGGTCGTGGATATAGATCTGGACCACTTCCTCGGCCTCACGGCGGCCACGGTTGGTGATGGTCGCGCTGATCTGGATCGTGCCCGCCCATTGCAACTGGTCCGTCGCCATCTCGATCGGCCCATAGGCGATGTCGCCATAGGTCAGGCCGAAGCCGAACGGATAGAGGGCGGTATTGGGCGTCTCGCGATAGCGGGCCTTGTATTCCTCTTGCGCCAGATCGGGATTGGCGGGGCGGCCCGTGGTCTTGCGGTCATAGGAATAAGGCTGCTGGCCCGAACGATGCGGGAAGCTGATCGGCAGGCGCGCCGACGGGCTATGATCGCCAAAGATCACATCGGCGACGGCGTTACCCATCTGCTCGCCCAGGAACCAGGTCACGACGATGGCCTGAGCATTCTTGACCCCGCCCTCCAGCGCCAGCGCCCGACCGTTGCGCAACAGGATGACGATGGGCTTGCCGGTCGCGGCCACCGCCTCCACCAAGGCCTGCTGGGGTGCGGGCACAACGATCTCGGTGCGTGACTGGGCCTCGCCGGACATCTGCTGGCCTTCACCTATGGCCAGCACCACCACATCGGCCGCGCGGGCGGCGGCGACGGCCTGTTCGATGCCGCCATTCAACGGCGTCTCTATCCCCGAACCCCGCGCAATGGTCAGAAGCGAAGGATCATCCAT
Organism: Brevundimonas sp.; assembly: GCF_018608325.1. Lineage (GTDB taxonomy): Bacteria > Pseudomonadota > Alphaproteobacteria > Caulobacterales > Caulobacteraceae > Brevundimonas. The sequence continues at coordinate 48,161 of NZ_JABAZW010000129.1, forward strand.
CGCCGCGCGGAACCCGGCCTCCAGCGACACACGCCGCTCGGGCATGCCCCAGATCGACCACGGCCCCCAGACGTTGTCGACATCATCGGCGAACGGACCGATCAGGGCGATCTTCTGGCGCTTGCCCAGCGGCAGCAGATTGTTGTCGTTCTTCAGCAGGACCACCGACTTGCGGCCCGCCTCACGCGCCAGTTCGACGTGCTGGCGGGCGCCGACCACGGCCCGTTCCCGTTCCGTGTCCGTGCCGCGATAGGGATCGTCGAACAGGCCCAGCGCCGCCTTGGTGGTCAGGACGCGGCGCACCGCCTCGTCCACCCGCGCCATCGACACCTCACCGGACCGGACCAGTCCCGGCAGATGCTCAAGATAGAGACCCGACACCATCGACACATCGACCCCGGCGTTAAAGGCCAGACGCGCGGCGTCACGGGCGTCCTCGGCAAAGCCGTGGGCCACCAGTTCCTGTTCCGAGGTGTAGTCAGACAGTACGAAGCCTTCGAACCCCCACTCCCCGCGCAGGATGTCGGTCAAAAGCTTGCGATTGCCCGAGGCCGGGACGCCATTCACATCGTTGAAGGCGCTCATGATCGCCAGCGCGCCTGCATCGACCGAGGCCCGGAACGGCGGCAGGAAGACGCCGCGCAACGTCTGCTCGCTCATGTCCGTCGTATTATAGTCGACCCCACCGATGGCGGCGGAATAGGCGGCCATGTGTTTGGCGGTGGCCAGAACGGCTTCGGGATCGTCCAGCCCCTTGTCGCCCTGGAAGCCATGCACCCGCGCCGCCGCCAGCACATTGTTCAGCAGTACATCCTCTCCTGCGCCCTCGACATTCCGCCCCCAACGCTGGTCGCGCGCCACGTCCACCATCGGGGCATAGGTCTGGTGAACCGCAGACGCCGCCAGTTCACGCGCCGCCGCACGGGCCGTGCGGCGGCACAGATCAGGATCGAACGACGCCGCTTCGCCCAGCGGCACCGGGAAGATGGTCGTCATTCCGTGGATCACGTCCGCCGCGAACAGCAGCGGGATCTTCAGGCGGCTTTCCTCCATCGCCACCTGCTGGATGCGACGCCCCGCCTCGGCTCCCACGCCGTTGAACAGGGAGCCAACCTTGCCCTCGCGGATCAGGGCCGTGACGCGGGCCGGATTGCCCTGTCCGTCCAGCGGGTTCACCGCCTTGGGAAGCCAGCGGAAGGGGTCGGCCAGCAGGTTCAACTGCCCAGCCTTCTCCTCCAGCGTCATGGCGCCGATCAGATCCTCGATCCGCTGGCGATGACGCTGCACTGAGTGCAGGGTTTTGGCGGAAGACGGCATGGCGAAGACTCCGGCGCCCATCAGGGCCGATAGGCCAAGGCCAGAAAGAAAATTTCTACGAGAAGCCGCGGTCTTGAGAGGTCGCATCTGTAGCTTGGAGCTCCGGAGATCCGAGACAACATTAAGCCAGATGCCTAAGCCAGCATGTCACCCTGCTTCAACCCCTTGGCACATGGAAATCAACTAAGAGCAAAATCATCGCTCTCGTCTCGTGGTGGCCCAGTAGGCGCCAACAGATCCTAGCGCTATTTGCGATCCTGCAAGCGTGCCGCAAGGCTGGAGGTGTCCCAGCGATTGCCGCCCATGGCCTGGACCTCGGCGTAGAACTGATCGACCAGGGCGGTCTGGCTCAGGATCGCGCCGTTGGTGCGCGCCTCGTCCAGAACAAGCCCCAGATCCTTGCGCATCCAGTCGACGGCGAAGCCGAACTCGAACTCGCCCTTCACCGCCGTCTTCCAGCGATTGTCCATCTGCCAGCTTTGCGCCGCGCCCTTGGACACGGCCTCATAGACGGCGTCGGTGTCCAGACCGGCGACCTGTGCAAAATGAACCGCCTCGGCCAATCCCTGCACAACACCCGCAATGGCGATCTGGTTGACCATCTTGGTCAGTTGGCCGGACCCTGCCGATCCCATGTGCTTGATCGCCTTGGAATAGGATTGCAGCGCCGGTTCCGCCTTGGCCAGAGCCGCCGCATCGCCGCCCGCCATGACGCTGAGTTGACCATTCTCGGCGCCCGCCTGACCGCCTGACACCGGGGCGTCAACGAACCAGCATCCCTGTCCTTCGGCCAATTGCGCCATTTCCCGCGCGACCTTGGCCGAGGTCGTGGTGTGATCCACGATCACCGCACCGTCCGCCAGATGCGGCAGGGCCTCGGTCACCACGGCGCGGACGTCATCGTCATTGCCGACGCACAGAATGAACAGTTCGACGCCCTTAGCCGCCTCAGCCACGGCCGGCGCGAACCGGCCGCCTGTCGCCGTCGCCCAGGCCTGCGCCTTGGCGGTCGTGCGATTGAAGCCGATCACATCGTGCCCCGCATTGACCAAATGACGCGCCATCGGGGCGCCCATGACCCCCAGGCCGGCGAATGCGATCTTCATGACAGGCTCCTTTGTCCTCGCCCCGACTAGGCCGCGTCGTCGCAGGGTTCAAGCGGCAGATGCAGCGCAACGCGCGGTTAACCTTGGGCGGGTCAGAATGGGACACCAGCCGTCGAGATGCCCAGCCATGCCCGCGAGCGATCGCCCGATCCTCATCAAAAAGGTCAAGAAGGTCTCCGGCGGAGGCCACCACGGCGGCGCGTGGAAGGTGGCCTATGCTGACTTCGTCACCGCCATGATGGCCTTCTTCCTGCTGATGTGGCTGATCAATGCGACCGACCCTGAGCAGAAGCGCGGCATCGCCGAGTATTTCGCCCCCGCCAACGTCTCCACCGCCACATCCGGGTCCGGCGGCATATTGGGCGGCACGGCCCTGGGCGACGACGGATCGAAAAGCTCCGGCTCCATGTCCGTGATCGAACAACTGGCGCTGCAGGCGCCGCCCGATGCGTCCAGCCCCGGCGCCAGCGCCAATCTGACTTCCGCCAGCGACGCCGCGCTTCAGGCCGAGATTGAACGCCGCGAGACCGCACAGTTCGCCAGCGCCGCCGAATCCCTGCGCCAGGCCATGCAGTCGATGCCGGAACTGGCCGAGCTTTCAAAACAGCTGATCGTGGATCAGACGCCCGAGGGGCTGCGCATCCAGTTGGTCGATCAGGAGGGCCGTTCGATGTTCGACAACAACTCGCCGCGCCCCAACGCCCGGGCTCAGGTTCTGCTCCGCGCCATCGCCAAGGTCATCAACCAGCTTCCGAACCGCATCTCCATCACCGGCCACACCAGCGCCACCGCCGGGTCGAACCGCGCCAGCGCACCGGGCGACTGGACCCTGTCGTCGGAACGGGCCAACGGCTCGCGTCTGGTGCTGCAGAACGCCGGGGTCGACCCGGACCGCATCTATTCGGTGTCGGGCAAGGCCGGGTCTGATCCCCTCTATCCTGACGATCCCTCGCTGGCGGGCAATCGCCGCATCGCCATCGTCCTGCTGCGTGAAGCCCCGGTCCTGCCGATGGACACCTCGCTGTGATCCGGTTCGGCTGCAACGCGAAGCCGCTTGCAGCCCAGCGCCGAATGGCGGAAAATTGTCTCCACGCGACGGACCTGTCGCAATATTGGCAAGATCGGATGCGGACCTAAGGCCGTGACGCAGCACGTACCGACAAGACAGCTCCGGTTCTACATGACCTCGGTCGCGCCGTGCCCCTATCTGCCGGGCAAGACGGAGCGAAAGGTTTTCGCCAACCTGCCCTTCACCGACGGCGCCCACGTCAATGACGAACTGACCGTCGCCGGGTTCCGCCGCAGTCAGAACATCGCCTATCGCCCGGCGTGCGAGGCCTGTGACGCCTGTGTCTCGGTGCGCCTGCCCGTGGCGGATTTCACCTTCAGCCGGTCGCAGCGTCGCATTCTGGCCCGCAACAACGACCTGTCGCGCAGTCTGGTCGAGGCCGAGGCCACGACCGAACAGTTCCAGCTTCTGCGCCGTTATCTGACCACCCGCCACCCGACCGGCGGCATGAGTGACATGGGCTGGCTGGACTATGTGGCCATGGTCGAGGACACGGCGGTCCGCACCCACCTGATCGAATACCGCCTGCCGTCCACCGACGCCGGCCCCGGCGATCTGGTTGCGGTCACCTTGACCGATCTGCTGAACGATGGCCTGTCGATGGTCTACAGCTTCTATGACCCGACCATGCTGAAACGTAGTCTGGGCCGGTTCGCCATTCTGGATCACGTCCGGCAGGCCGAGATCGTCGGCCTGCCGTTCGTCTATCTGGGCTACTGGGTCCAGGGTTCAGAGAAGATGGACTACAAGGCCGACTTCCGCCCGATGGAGGCGCTCAGGCCGCTGGGCTGGGAGCGCCTGCCCTAAGATCAGGTCGTCGGCACCGAGGTGCTGGCGCGTGAGGGCGTCACCGGCACGGATGACGTCGCCCCCCACGGCCCTTCGTCACGCCCGCCTGCGAACTTGATCAGGGCCGCGATTCGCTTCTCGATAGGCGGGTGGGTGGCGAACAGGCTGGAGAACTCCGACTTGTTGGCCGTGTTGTCCAGGAACATGCCGCGCAGTTCGTCCGGCGCCTCAAGCTTGGACTGACCCGACACCTTGCGCAGGGCCGAGATCATGGCGTCCGGGTTCTTGGTCAGCTCAACCGCACCTGCATCGGCCACATATTCGCGGGTGCGTGACAGGGTCATGCGGATGACCGCCGCCAGACCAAAGCCGATCGCCCCGACCGCCAGACCAATCAGGATCAGGGGCATGGCGTTCTTGTTATCGCGGTCGCGCCCGCTGCGCATGTAGAACAGGCCCCGGAAGATCAGTTCTGCGATCACGCTGATGATGCCCGCAAAGATCGAGGCGATCACCATGGTCCGCACGTCCTTGTTGATGACGTGGGTCAGTTCGTGGGCCAGCACGCATTCCAGCTCGTCGCGGTTCAACGTGTGCATCAGACCCCGCGTGACCGTGACGCTGTAGTTGCCCTCGTGCAGGCCCGACGCATAGGCGTTCAGCGCCGGGCTTTCGATAATCCGCAGCGTCGGCGTCTTCATGCCGCGCGAAATCGCCAGGTTCTCCAGCAGATTATAGAGCTCAGGCTCGACGCGCCGCTCGACGGCACGCGCGCCGGTCATGGCGTCGATCATCATCTGGTTGCCGAAATAGGCGATGACGAACCAGATGGCGGCGGCGATGGCGGCAAAGGGAACCGTCCAGCCCAGCATGGACGCCGCCAGCGCCAGATCCTGCCCCAGATCGCCGCCGGAGTTGGGCAGAATGCCGAACCCCATCATCAGAACCTGAACGGCGAACAGGATGCCGACCAGCAGAACCGGGAACCCGGCCAGCAGGATCACTGACCGGGTATTGTTCTGCCAGATGTGGGTCTGCAGGCCGACGGCCTGACCGAAGACAGCCATTGACGCTTAGAACTTCACCGTCGGCGGGGCGGCGTTCAGGGCCGCGCGTTCACCATCGCCCACGTCGAAGAAGGGCTTGTCCGAACCGAAGCCGAACAGACCGGCGAACAGGACGGTCGGGAACTGGCGACGCACGGCGTTGAACTCACCGACTGCATTGTTGAAGAAGCGGCGCGCGGCGGCCAGCTTGTTCTCGATGTCCGACAGGTCCATCTGCAGCTGCTGGAAGTTGGTGTTGGCCTTCAAGTCCGGATAGGCCTCCGAGACGGCGAACAGACGGCCAAGGGCGCCCGTCAGCATGTTCTCGGCCTGAACCTTGTCGTCCACGGTGCGCGCGCCAGCGGCGGCGGCGCGGGCCTGGGTCACGGCGTCCAGCGTGCCGCGCTCATGCGTGGCGTAGCCCTTCACCGTTTCGACCAGATTCGGGATCAGGTCCTGACGCTGCTTCAACTGCACGTCGATGTCGGCGAACGACTGGTTGGCCGACTGATCCAGCTTCACCAGACGGTTATAGGCGCCCACCACGGCGAACAGCACGACTGCGACGACAACGCCGATGATGATCAAGGTGATCATTAGGTCTCCTCCAGAATTCGATGCGGAATATGGAGAGCGTCGGCTCCCCGTCCTAGTGACAATCGTGACAGGTCAGGTGCGACAAATCACGCGCGGAACTTGCGCATGCCGCGTGGTCCCTGACGTCCCGCCCCCGCGCGCTTGCCCAGCCAGTCCTTCCAGTCGGGCCAGTTGCGACGCCGTCCGCCGCCATCCGCCCATTCCGGTCCCGTCTCGGCGTTGAACACCGCGACATCGGCCAAGCCGCCCTGTTTGAAGTTCTGCAGGCGCACGCCCTTGCCGCGGCCCATCTCGGGCAGTTCGGCCAGAGGGAAGATCAGCGTCTTGATGTTCTCGCCGATGGTGGCGATGTGGTCGCCATTCACACGCAGCATGGCCAGCAGGTCGCCGTTCAGCACCTGTTTGCCGCCACGCTTCTGGGCCAGGGTGTCGTCTTCCGGCGCGATAAAGCCATAACCGGCCTTGGACGCGATCAGCAGCTTGCCGCCCGGCTGGTGCGCCAGCAGGTTGATGATCTGGGCGTTCTCATCCAGATCGATCATCAGACGTAAGGGCTCGCCGTGCCCGCGACCGGACGCCAGCTTGTCCGCCCCGATGGTGAAGATACGCCCGTCCGACGCCCCGACCAGCAGTTTGTCGGTCGTATAGGCCGGAACCAGATAGGCCAGCTGGTCGCCTTCCTTGAACTTCAACTCCGACGGGTCCTCGACCTTGCCCTTGGCGGCGCGGATCCAGCCGCGCTCCGACAGGATGACCGTGATGGCTTCGCGCGGGATGAAGGCTTCGGGCGCCACGAAGGCCGATGCATCCACGGCGTCGGCGATGGTGGTCCGACGCGGCGAGATCAGCGCCTTGCGAACCGCCTCCAACTCCTTGGAAATGGCTTTCCACTGCTTGCCTTCCGACGACGTCAGCGCCTTCAGGTTGGCAAGTTCTTCCGACAGCTCATTGAATTCCTTCTCGATCGTCATCTCTTCCAGACGCGCCAACTGGCGCAGTCGGGTGTCTAGGATGAAGTCGGCCTGAACCTCCGTCAGACCGAAACGTGCGATCAGGACGGCCTTGGGCTGTTCTTCCTCACGGACGATGCGGATGACCTCGTCCAGATTCAGGAAGACGATCCGCAGACCTTCCAACAGGTGCAGACGCTTCTCGACCCGCGCGATCCGCCATTCCGAACGGCGGTTCAGCACTTCACGGCGGTGATCCAGGAAGGCCCGCAGACATTCCTTGAGACCCATGACGCGCGGCGTGCCGCTGGCGTCCAGCACGTTCATGTTGATCGGGAAGCGGACCTCCAGATCAGACAGTTTGAACAGGCTTTCCATCAGCATCTCAGGCTCGATGGTGCGGTTCTTGGGCTCCAGGATCAGGCGGATGTCTTCCGCCGATTCATCGCGCACATCGCCCAGCAGCGGCGCCTTCTTGTTCTCGATCAGGTCCGCCAAGGCCTCGATCAGGCGCGACTTCTGCACCTGATACGGCATCTCGGTGATGATGATCTGATAGGCGCCGCGGTCGAGCTTTTCCTCGATCCATTTGGCGCGCAGACGCACCCCGCCTCGTCCCGTCTCATAGGCGTCCAGGATCGAAGCCGCGCCCTCGACCGACACGCCGCCGGTCGGGAAGTCCGGTCCCGGCACGATCTGCACCAGTTCCGCCGTCGTCGCCTCGGGTCGTTCCAGCAGCAACTGGCAGGCGTCGATCAGTTCACCGACATTGTGCGGCGGGATCGAGGTGGCCATGCCGACCGCGATGCCGGACGAACCATTGGCCAGCAGGTTCGGGAACCCGGCGGGCAGGACGATGGGCTCTTCGTCCTGATCGTCATAGGTCGGGCGGAAATCGACTGCGTCCTGATCAATGCCTTCCAGCAGCAGAACGGCGGCAGGCGTCAGCTTGCACTCGGTGTAGCGCATGGCCGCGGCGCTATCGCCGTCGATGTTGCCGAAGTTGCCCTGACCATCGACCAGCGGATAGCGCTGGGCGAAATCTTGGGCCAGACGCACCAGGGCCTCATAGATCGAGGCGTCGCCGTGCGGGTGATAACCACCCATGACTTCACCGACGACCTTGGCGCATTTGCGCGCCGCCGCCTGCGGGTTCAGCCGCATCTGGTGCATGGCGTACAGGATGCGCCGGTGCACGGGCTTGAAGCCATCGCGCACGTCAGGCAGCGCACGGTTGGTGATGGTCGACAGGGCGTAGGCCAGATAGCGGCGGCTGAGCGCCGTCTCCATC
>NZ_JABAZW010000129.1:56335-59377 GCF_018608325.1 Brevundimonas sp.
GGCTCGTCGATGATGCGGCCGCCTTCCGGCGGCGGGGCGTGGATCGTCATGGCTCTGCGAATCGGGGATCGGAAGCCGGAAGTCTAGCCCGTCCGTCCCCTGTTCGCGCTTCTATCTGGGAATAACAGCGACCAGGGCTAACCAAATGCCCCCCGCGTTCGTATCTCAAGGGTCACATCGCACCAGGCGGCCGCCATGATCCTGTTCCTGCTGTCCTACCTCGCCGGGGCCCTGACGATTGTCAGCCCCTGCATATTGCCGGTCTTGCCGTTCGTCTTCGCGCGGGCGGACAAGCCATTCGTCAGGAACGGCTTCCCCCTGTTGATCGGCATGGCCGTGACTTTTGCGGGCGTGGCCAGTCTGGCGGCGCTGGGCGGCGGCTGGGCGGTGCGCGCCAATGAGGCCGGACGCTGGATTGCGTTGGCCGTCATGGCGGTGTTGGGCCTCAGCCTGCTGCTACCGGCCGTCGGCGACCGGCTGATGCGTCCCTTCGTGGCGATGGGCTCGTGGCTGACAGAGCGGGCGGAGCAGCATTCCGGTGATCAGGGCGACGTCCGCGCCTCCCTGCTGCTGGGCGTGGCGACGGGTCTGCTGTGGGCGCCCTGCGCCGGGCCGATACTGGGCGTGATCCTGACGGGCGCGGCGCTACAGGGCGCAGGCGTCGGGACCACCATCCTGCTGCTGGCCTATGCGGGCGGCGCCGCCACGTCTTTGGCGCTGGCGCTGCTGGTCGGCGGGCGTGTGTTCAAGGCCATGAAAGGCGTGCTGGGCGCAGGTGAATGGATCAGGCGGGGTCTGGGCGCTCTGGTGCTGATCGGCGTCGTCGCCATCGCTCTGGGCCTGGACACTGGCTTGCTGACCCGCGTGTCGGCAGGCAGCACGGGCCGGATCGAACAGACGCTTCTGGCCACCATCGGACGCGGCGCACCGGCCAACCAGGCGCCGACCGATCTGGCCAATCTGCCGGTCGAGGGCGTCATGCCGCCGTTGACGGGGGCTGTGACCTGGATCAACTCCGCGCCCCTCACGACTGAGCAATTGCGCGGCAAGGTCGTGGTCGTCGATTTCTGGACCTACTCCTGCATCAACTGCCTGCGCTCCATTCCCTACGTCCGGGCCTGGGCTGAGAAGTACAAGGATCAGGGTCTGGTCGTGATCGGTGTCCATACGCCCGAGTTCGCCTTCGAGAAGTCAGAGGCCAATGTCCGTCAGGCGGTCGAACGTCTGGGCGTCACCTATCCCGTCGCCATGGACAATGATTTCGCCATCTGGCGCGCGTTCAGGAACAACTACTGGCCTGCCCACTACTTCATCGACGCCAAGGGCCAGATCCGCCACCACCACTTCGGCGAAGGCGATTATGACGGCTCCGAACGGGTCATCCAGCAACTGCTGAGAGAAGCAGGCGCCGCCAATGTCGCCAGCGGCGTGGTGCAGATTCAAGCCAAGGGCGCCGAGGCCGCCGCCGACATGGACCAGATCGCCTCGCCCGAAACCTATATCGGCTATGCCCGCGCCGAGAATTTCCGCTCCCCCGGCGGTCTGGCCGCTGACACGGTTAAGGATTACGTCGCCAGCCCCCTTCGCCTCAACGACTGGAGCTTGCTGGGTCGCTGGCGTGTGACCCGCGAACACGCGGACCTGCAAACCGCAGGTGGACGCCTGTCCTTCCGCTTCAAGGCCCGCGACCTGCATCTGGTCATGGGGCCCAGCCAGAGCGGCGCCAAGGTCCGGTTCCGCGTTCTGATCGACGGCGTGGTCCCCGGCCCGAACTCTGGCAGCGACATCGATGCTCAGGGCAATGGTCAGGTCGACAGCGAGCGCCTGTATCAACTGATCCGTCAGGCCGGTCCCGTCAGCGAACATACCTTCGAGATCGAGTTCCTCGACCCCGGCGTCCAGATCTTCGCCTTCACCTTCGGCTAAAGCCGCCCGCCCTCTTTTCACGTCCTCCTTGCGACGTGGTCAAATCACGTACCAAAGACGGCGAAAACGCCTTCCAACGAACGGCGACGCCTGACAAAAGGGGGCCATGAGCACGACCGCCCCCTCCTCCGCTGTTCTCGATGAATTGAAGGCCGCGCTGGGTCCGGGCGGCTGGACCCAGGACGCCGATGTCATCGCCCCGTCGCTGACGGAATGGCGCAACCGCTGGACCGGCAATACGCCGATCCTGCTGACCCCCCGCTCGGTCGAGGAAACGGCGAAGGCCGTGACCATCTGCGCCCGCGAAGGTGTCGCCATCACGCCCCACGGCGGCGGCACCGGCCTGGTCGGCGGCCAGATTCCCTTTGGCGAAGTCCTGCTGTCCACGCGCAAGATGCGCACCGTTCGTGACGTGACCCCGCTGGACGACGCCATGACGGTCGAGGCCGGGCTGACCCTGCTGGAGGCCCAGCAGGCGGCGACGGCGGCGGGCCGTTACTTCCCGCTAAGTCTGGCCGCAGAAGGCTCGGCCACCATCGGCGGCGTCATCTCGACCAATGCGGGCGGCACCCAGGTTCTGCGCTACGGCATGATGCGTGATCTGGTGCTGGGCATCGAGGCGGTCATGCCCAACGGCGAAATCTTCAATGGCCTGAAGCGACTGCGCAAGGACAACACCGGCTACGACCTCAAGCAACTGTTGATCGGCGCCGAGGGCACTCTGGGCGTCGTCACCGCCGCCACACTGAAACTGTTCCCGATCATGCGGTCTCGCGCCGTGGCCATCGTCGGTCTGGAGACCGCTGCGGCCTCGGTCGAACTGCTGGCCCGCGCCAAGGCCGAAACCGGCGGCGGCGTCGAGGCCTTCGAGTTGATGAAGCGTCTGGGCATGGAGTTAGTGCTCAAGAACATCCCCGACACACGCGAACCGCTGGATTCGACGCCCGACTGGTACGTCCTGATCGAGATCGCCTCAGGTACGCCGGGCGGCGCCGAAGCCCAGCTTGAGCGTCTTTTGGAAGTCGCCTTCGAGGAAGGCCTGATCAACGACGCCGCCATCGCCCAGAACGACGCCCAGCGCGCCGCCTTCTGGCGTCTGCGTGAAGAACATTCTGC
>NZ_JABAZW010000040.1 GCF_018608325.1 Brevundimonas sp.
GCTTTATGTCGGGGCGGCGGGCAATGTGCGCGTGCTGCCGACGGGCGGTCAGGATGCGGATGCCGTGACCTTCGCCAACCATCCGGTCGGCTGGCTGCCGGTGCAGGTGCGCCGCGTGCTGGCGACCGGCACCACGGCGGCGCAGATCGTGGCGGTGTTCGATTGAGCCTGCCGGTCAATGCGCGGACAGCGGCGGCAGGCGGTGTGCTGGCCCCCGCCCGGCCCGTGTTCGACAAGCCCGATCTGCCTCGCTGGTCGGCGGCGGTTCGGGCCATGCTGGCGGGACAGAGGGACGCCCGGCTGCTGGTGATCGGCGACAGCGTGGCCCAAGGGTACGGCGCCGTTCCGGGCGGGTGGACGCCGAATGCCCGCGCCGCCGCCTGGCCCCGGCGGCTGGCGGATCAGATGCAGGCCCAGGGATTGCCGGCATCGTCGGCGTCTGTGGCGGGGGCCGGTGCGGGCGATCTGGCGACCGGCGGTTATGGCGCCTATGACCCGCGCGTCGGTCTGGGGAACGGATGGAGTGTCACGACCCTGACCAGTCTGGGGGGCAAGCTGTTTTCGACCCCCGACTGGGGAACCGATGTCTGGAGCTTCCAGCCGGATGGGCCGGTGGACCGGTTCGATGTCTATGCCGTGTGCAACACCTGCTGGGCGTGATCGCGGTGGAGACGGACGGCGTGGAGCGCGGGGTCATCGACACGATGAAGCCGCCCGCGCTGGAGCGGCATACGATCAGTTTCCCCGAGACAACGGGCCCGATCATTCTGCGGCGTCGATCCGGCGGTGGAATCTTCATCGCGGGCGGCGTGGCGTGGAAGTCGGAACTGCGTCGGGTGCAGGTCATCAACGGCGGTTGGGGCGGCTCCAGGGTCGCGGACTGGACGACGACGGATCAGGTCTATCGCGCCTATGGCGGCCTGCCGACGGTGGGGGCGGACCTGACAGTGATCTGCCTGACCATCAACGACTGGAACAACGGCACGACGCCCGCCGCCTACAAGACGCAGATGGGCTTGCTGGTCGATAAGGCGCTGCTCAGCGGCGATGTGCTGATGATGACAGGGACGCCGTCGGATCCGGCACAGGGCAAGGCGGCCTATCCGGCGCAGCAGGCCATCGCGGCGGCGGCTATCGAGGTGGCGGCGGCCAAGGGGCTGGCGACGCCTATCGAAGGAGCGGCCCTGTTCGGAGGGGCGTTCGCACCGGGCCTGATGTTCGATTCCGTCCACCCCAACGCTGCAGGTCAGGCGCGGATCGCCGAGGCTGTTCGCGCGCGCGTGATGATCTGAGGTTGAGCATCCATCGCGTGCGGTGGTAGCCGTGACGAATGGGGGGACGGTACGACAACATCCAGGTGTTGCGGTTCGCAGCGGCGGGTCTGGTCGTTGTGGCCCATGCGGTCGATCTGGCGGGGACACGGCTGGGGCTGGAGACGGTTCTGGCGGGCGGCAGGCTGGAGAATTTCGGGGCCGTGGGCGTCGATGTCTTCTTCGTCATCAGCGGCTTCATTATTGCGACGACGACGCGCGGGCAGGTGGGGCTGGCCGCCGCCGGGGGTTTTCTGTGGCGGCGGTTCCGCAGGGTGGCGCCGATCTACTGGCTGCTGTCCCTGCCGATCCTGATCGGGATGGCGCGGGGCGGGACGTTGAGCCCCGAAGTGGCCACGGCGACCTTTCTGTTCTGGCCGTTCAGCGGGCTGAACATGACCTTTCCCGCACTGGGACCGGGCTGGAGCCTGTGTTTCGAGATGCTGTTCTACGCGGCCTTCGGCGTGGCCATGATCGGCCGGCGTCGGGTCGGCTGGGGGCTGGTCGCAGCCTATCTGGCGATGCTGGCGGCGGGGCTGGTCGTGGCCTCGCCTGTGCTGAGGTTTCTGGGCGCGCCTATAGTGCTGGAGTTCCTGCTGGGCGTCGGCGTCGCGCTGATGTGGCGGCGGCTGCCCCGGCGGGCGGGCGTCTGGACGTTGGGCATGGCGCTGGCGGGCTTTGGTCTGGGGCTGGTGTTCGGATACGGCGGCATCGGCGGCGAGGCGGCGCTGAATGATCCGTGGACCGGTCTGATGCGGGCGGCTGTCTGGGGCCTGCCCAGCGCCCTGCTGGTGCTGGGGCTGGTGCGTATAGAGCGGGCGTATCAGACGCCGGGGCGATGGTGGCGCGGGCTGATCTTCATGGGTGACGCCTCCTATGCCGTCTATCTGGTTCATGTGCTGGTGATCCGGGCGTTGGGGCGGATGGTCGAGATGGCCGGGATCAAGACGTCGGGCGATGGGGTGGTGGTCGTGACGATCATCGCCAGTCTGGCGGCGGGGGCGGTGGTGCATCTGTGGATCGAGAAGCCGCTTTTGAAGCTGATGAGCAGAACCGGCCCCTCTCCCGTTGGGAGAGGGCTTGAGCGCCCGGCCGCGTAGCGACCGGGTTTGCGCGAAAGGGTGAGGGGCAGCGGGATTTGTTCAGCTGACGAACCCTCATCCGGCCCTGCGGGCCACCTTCTCCCGCTGGGAGAAGGGAGATTAGTTTTCAGGAGATTTTGATGGTTTCGATCCGATGGCCGTTTGGCCGGTCGGCGCGGTTTTCTGCGCCTGAGATCAAGGAAAGCCGCACCGGGGCGGTGGTCGCTTTTTCGGGCGTGGGCCGGGCGCGGTGGACGCCGAACGACTACGCCAGTCTGGCGCGCGAGGGGTATCAGAAGAATGCGGTGGCCTATCGCTGCATCCGCATGATCGCGGAAGCCGCCGCCGCTGCGCCCTTTGTGGTGTTTGTCGGCGGGGTGCGCGACGACAGCCACCCGTTGGCCAAACTGATGCGACGGCCCAACCCGGAACAGTCCGGCGCCGAACTGATGGAGGCGGTCTATGGCGCGCTGCAGGTGTCGGGCAACGCCTATGTCGAGGCGACCGGCGATGCGGATGGAGACGGCGCGCCGGACGAGTTGTGGGCGCTGCGCTCGGACCGGGTGAAGGTGGTTCCCGGCCGGTCGGGCTGGCCCGAGGCGTGGGACTATTCTGTCGATGGGCGTTCGGTGCGGATCGCGCGGGCGCAGGACGGGTGGGCGCCGGTGCTGCATCTGAAACTGTGGCACCCGCTGGATGACTGGTACGGGCTGTCGCCGCTGGAGGCGGCGGCGCAAGGGGTGGACGCCCACAATGCGGCGGGCGCCTGGAACAAGGCCCTGCTGGACAATGCGGCGCGGCCCAGCGGCGCGCTGGTTTATGGCGCGCGGGATGGAGAGCGGCTGACCGACAGCCAGTTCGAGGCGCTGAAGGATCAGCTGTCAGGCGTCTATTCGGGGGCGGCCAATGCGGGGCGGCCGATCCTGCTGGAAGGCGGCATGGACTGGAAACCGCTGAGCTTGACGCCGGCCGAGATGGACTTTGTCGGCGGCAAGCACGCGGCGGCACGCGAGATCGCCCTGGCCTTCGGTGTGCCGCCGCAGCTGCTGGGGATTCCGGGGGATTCGACCTACGCCAACTATCGCGAGGCCAACGCCGCCTTCTGGCGCCAGACGGTGATCCCGCTGGTGCGCAAGGCGGCGGGGGCGATGACGGGCTGGCTGGGCGAGCGGTTCTCTGACTGCGACATCCGAGCCGATCTGGACGCGGTGCCTGCGCTGCAGCCCGAACGCGACGCCCTGTGGGCGCGGCTGGAGACCGCCAGCTTCCTGACCGAGGACGAGCGCCGCCAGATGGCGGGGCTGGGCCGGTGAAGGGGCGATAGGAAAGGATTGGGGCGATGATGGAGCAATTGAAGAAGGCGCCCGCCGCCCTGATTGCGGCGCTTCTGGTGCAGACGGTCGGGGGACTGGTCTGGGCCGGAGGCGCCGCGGCGCGGATCGCCACGCTGGAGCAGCGGGTGGGCGAGCAGAGGCTGGTCGCCGAACGCCTGGCCCGGCTGGAAGCGCAAGGGGAGGCGACGCGCGCGGCGGTCGAACGGATCGAACAGAGGCTGGAGGGCGCAAGATGAGTGACGAGTGGCGAGTGGCAAGTGGCGAGAAAGGACAGGATGCGGGCGGGGCTCCTAGATGCGGCGGCTCGCCACTCGCCACTCGTCACTCACCCCTGATCATCCAGGGCTACGCCTCGCTGTGGGGCGTGGCGGACCTGAACGGGGATGTGGTGCAGGCGGGGGCTTTCGCCGACAGTCTGGCGCGGACGGGTGCGCAAGGGGTGCGGATGCTGAGCCAGCATGACGCCCGCACCGTGGTCGGCGTCTGGCAGGAAATCATCGAGGACGCGCGCGGCCTGTTCGTGCGCGGGCGGATCGAGGACTGGTCCGCCGAAGCCCGCTTCGCAGCCGCCCTCAGCCGCGCAGGGGCCATGGATGGGCTGTCGATTGGATACCGCACGGCGCGGGCGCGGCGTCAGGGACGGCTGAGGGTGCTGAGCGGCGTGGACCTGTGGGAAGTGTCGTTGGTGCCGTTTCCGATGCTGCCGGGGGCGCGGTTCAAGGCCGTGACTGAGTGACGACTTGCGACCCTTAGCGTTCATTAAGCGAGCCTGCTTGTGCCGACTGTAGCGGTGCCAGATTTCTGTTCCACTTCAGACGCCACGGACTAGACTGAAGCGCTTAATCGAGGCGGTATTCGCTAATGGGCGGTGAGATCATCTTTATCATCCCAGCGGTGCTCGGCTTCGCTGTCATGGCGACGCTCGGCGGCACGCTCGTCATCTGGCTTGTCTGGATGTTAGCGCGCCGATGGGGACCGCTCTCACGGCGAGCGGGTACATCGCACTTCCCGATCGGCGCGACTGCTGCGGTGCTGCTTGCCATCTCATTGCCTGCCGGATGCATACGAGCCTGCCAGCCTATCCCCCAGCCCGAAAGCCTCAGGACAGTGGCTGCATTCGAGGTGCCGCTGTCCTCTGCGGTCGACCGGGCCAACTTCCTGACCATCCTCACCGATGAGGCAAGTGCCGAGGGTCTCAACCTCAATGTCGAGACGGCAAAGGAAATGGAGCGCTGGGCGGAGATGTCACCCGAACTTCGCAGGTCGATCCATGCCACTGTCTATCGCGGCGGTGATCTCCGCCAAACTGCAGTTTATGTCTCCGACAGGTCCCACCTAGGCCATGCATGGATATCCTTCACCCAAGGTGAAGACCCTGCGCTGACGCGGCGCTTCCGTGAACGACTGATGTCACGGATCATTGAGCGCTGGCCTGAGACACTGAGCGTGCCGGTCGCCGCGACAGGGTCGCTTCCAAACAGAGAGGACTTGGTCCGAGGCGATCACGGCTATGAAATCGACCCGGCCAAAATGGCGGGATACATTTGTGGGACCGCTCCCGGTAACGCCCCCCATTCGGCTTGCGACTAGGCGGCCTGCCGTTTCCAGAACGCGTATGCCGCTACCCACCCGTAACTGACGTTAGCGAACTCCGTTGTGGGCGCTGTGTAATAGCCGAGAATGGTGGTGCCGTTTCCAATGCTGCCGGGCGCGCGGTTCAGGGCCGTGACTGAATGACGACTTGCGACCCACAACGGAAATTCGCGCACGCGCTGGATCAGCGCTGAGGACGCGATTTTTTCAAGCGCTCCAAAAGCAACGCTCCGCCTAACGTGGTCATGCACATTGGAAATATCCAAGGCTGATATCGATCGCCGTTGTCTGCGAAGTGGTAAAGCAAACCAACGCCGATTGTTGCGAGCGTCCAAAGGGCGAGCGCTGCATGGGCAGCAACAGCGAGCGGGCGGCGAGTCATTGTGAAAACCCTTGGTAACTATCGCACCCTGATGCAACCAGAGTGCGATCCGGTTGTCTACAGTTACGTCCACTCCCACCCATATCCGCCGTTAGCGAAGTTCGGTGTGGGCACTATGGAATGGCCGAGAATGGCGGCGGTCTTCTCCCATGTTAACGGACGAATTTTGAGGCCGTAGGGGGCTCATGAAAGCTTGCGAGGTTGGGCGGAAAACACCAGCATCAATCAATGAGCATCGTGAAGCACGGTTTGATGGCCACGTTTTCAAGCATGGCGGTCGCGTCGTGCGCGCATCTGCCAGAGCTTCCTTCTGATCCCGCACACCGATGTGAAGCCTTGGGCGGTATAGTGATGACGGAGCCGCCGACCGTGGATCGAGACGGCAGGGTCACGCCGGGGAGGTTTCACCACTGCCTCCATAACCCCCACGCGACCGAGGACGAGGTCCGCCGAGCCCGGCGTGCCTGGCACGAACGGAGCAAAACTCAAGGCTGACCGACGTCATGCTCCGTGTCGTCGTGTACCTCGGGCTTGAGATTGCCGGTGACGGTGATGGGGGGAGGGGCGTCCAGAGTGTCGCCCCGCAGTTGGCCCGGCACGACGCGGACGGCCACAGGGCGCCCATCGTCAGAGCGTCTGGGATGAAAGAACAGGCCGAACATCACACCCTCCGGTTGATCTGATGACGTGGGCGCTGTGTCGCGGATTGCAAGGTTCGAGGAATGGTCCGCGCGTCAGCGTGGTTTTATGGTCGTGAACAGGCCCTGACGGTTCAGGGTGTCGGCGAGGTTGGTCATCATCTCGCGTCCCTTGGGCGTGTGGATGAAGCGCAGGGCCCAGAAGGTGACGATCAGGGCGAAGAACCAGCCGGTGTGCAGCGCAAGGCGGGCGAACAGGAGGAGCACGACCGCTAGGCCATAGGCGCCCATATAGACCATGGCCAGTCGTCCGGCTGCTGAGGCCGACGGGTCCGACAGGCCTTCGAGCATGTCCGCGAATGCGGGGAAACCGGCGGCGGATTGCGGTGCAGACTGCTCGACAGGGACGGTCTGCGGGCGGCTTTTATGAGCGGTCTGGGATGGGGCCGGAGATGGAGTCTGGGATGTGATCTGCGCTGGCCGTTTCGGCCTGGGCGGGGCCTGTTCGGGCGCAGGGCGTGCGGGACGATAGAGGACGGACTGGCCGCGCTCATCCACGATGAAGACATCACCGAAGGGAACGGTGGACAGGTCGATGCCGCGGGTGTCCTGGCTGTAGCTCTGGCCGTGCAGGGCCGTCAGGCGGCCTTGACGCAGTTCGATCTGGAAGCCGACGGGATCAGCCAGTCCGTCGATCATCACATGGACTGTGCCGAACAGGCCGGTGGCGTCAGGGTTGCCGGTTGCGCGGTTCGCATCGACGTTGATCTGGACATAGAGGCCCGCGCCCGTGTTGCGGCGCAGGGCCACGGAGCCGGAGGCCGACTGCGCCGCCAGATCAGGCACGCTGTCGCCCATCTGCCAGACCATGGCGTCCATGACGGCGGTTTCGAGGGGCGTCAGGTGGGCCATCAGAAGATCAACGCGCAGAGGGGAAGGGCTGGCGGCGGGTTTCCCTGGCCGCCGCGACGTAATGATCGTGCATCCGGCGCAGTGAAAGCCATTGGCCGATCAGTATCACCACGCCCATCAGAGTGAAGAAGACCGGCCAGTAGGTCAGGGGTAGGGGACGGTTCAGCCAGTGAGACAGCCGTCCCAGCGGGTCCGTGATCGTGGATACGAACAGCAGCGATCCAGCCGCCAACAGGAAAACTACGTCGAGCGGGACTGAAATCAGGCGGTGAACCGGCCTGCCCCAGACGGCGACAACCGACTGCAGGAAGGGCGGCAGGCTTTCGATGGGCGGTTGTTCGTCAATGCGCAGAAACTGTCCGACTGGCACGGGATCGGGCCGATCCGGCATCTGCATGCGCTGCAGAACAGGCAGGGCGCGGGTGCGTGCGCGTTGTGCGGGCCACTGAAGCCAGCCGATGAGGAAGGCGATCAGGCCCGGAATGAATGGCGCCAACTTCAGCAGCCAGTTCTCAGGGTCAACAGTGATGAATGACGAGTTCGTGGTGAAGGCGAACACGGTCAGCATCCCTAGCGGCAGCAGGCCCCAGCCCAGCTTGAACAGCCAGGAGCGCCGAAGCGCGTTCAAGAATTTCGGGGACGTGTGGATCACGCCCCGACCCTAACCGCAAACTGCGGTTCTTCAACCGGAGAGATCATGAAAGAGACCAAACAGGCTTCCGCCTCGCCGGAGGCGCGCGCCGCCATGCATGAGATGATGGCCGCGTTCGAGGCGTTCAAAGGGGCGAATGACGCCCGTCTGGGCGAGATCGAGAAGAAGGCCGCAGCGGATACGCTGCTGGAGGAAAAGGTGGCGCGCATCGATCAGGCGGTGGCGGCGGCGCAGTCGCGTCTGGACCGGGTGATGAGCCAGAACCGTCGTCCGCTCATCGGGGGCGAACCGGCTGAACCCGTGGCGGCGCCGGAGGCCAAGGCGGCCTGGGACGGCTATCTGAAGACGGGTCAGTCCGGCGGTCTGGAGGTCAAGGCGGGCCTGTCCAGCGGTGCGACCTCGGGCGGCTATGTCGTGCCGTATGAGACCGAACGCGCCATCGAGCGGCGTCTGATGGCGGCGTCGCCGATGCGTGAGATCGCCACGGCCCGCACGGTGGCGGCGGGCGTGTTCAGGAAGCCGGTCTCGACGGCGGGCGTGGCCTCGGGCTGGGTGGCGGAAACGGCGGCGCGACCCGAGACGGACCCGGCGACGCTGGCCCTGCTGGAGTTCCCGTCGGCGGATCTGTACGCCAATCCGGCGGCGACGCAGGCTCTGCTGGACGACGCCATGGTCGATCTGGACGAATGGCTGGCCGCCGAGGTCGAGGACGCCTTCGCCGCCCAGGAGACGCAGGCCTTCGTCAACGGCGACGGGACCAACAAGCCGCGCGGCTTCCTGAGCTATGCGACAGTGGCGGATGCGGGCCAGACCTGGGGTCAGGTCGGCTATGTCGCGTCTGGCGCTGCGGGCGGTTTCGCCGCGACCAGTCCGGCGGATCGCCTGATCGACCTGATCTATGCGCCCAAGGCCCAGTATCGCCCGAACGGCCGTTTCGTGATGAACCGCAAGACGGTGTCCAGCGTGCGCAAGTTCAAGGACGCGGACGGCAACTACATCTGGCAGCCGGCGGCGCGTCTGGGCGAGACGGCGAGCCTGCTGGGTTATCCGGTCACCGAGATCGAGACCATGCCGGATGTGGCGGCCAACAGCCTGTCGATCGCGTTCGGCGACTTCCAGAGGGGCTATCTGATTGTGGATCGTGCCGGGGTGCGGGTGCTGCGCGACCCCTATTCGGCCAAGCCCTATGTGCTGTTCTACACGACCAAGCGCGTGGGCGGCTGGGTGCAGAACTTCGACGCCATCAAGGTGATGAAGTTCGCTGCGACTTAAGGCGCGGCCGCCTGGGGGCGGCCAGTGATGAGTGACGAGTGGCGAGTGGCGAGAGCCGCTCGTCCATTCGTTCGATGACAGACGGCGACGTAGGCATGACGGGGCGATGCTCGCCACACGTCACACGCCGCTCGCCACTTCCGAGCAAAGCGAGATTTCCATGGCCGCACCGGTGACGCTGGCGGAGGCGAAGCTGTTTTTGCGCGTCGAGCATGAGGCCGAGGACGGTCTGATCCAGACGTTGATCGAGGCCGCGAAGGCGCGGGTGGAGGGGGATGTGGGCCTGAGCCTGACATCGACCTCGCCCGCGCCGCTGCGGCTGGCGATCCTGATGCTGGCGTTAAGAGCCTATGAGCGGGGCGAGCCCGAGATGGCGATGGCGCCGGTCGAGGCCTGGCTGGCGCCTTACCGCGTGGTGCGGCTGTGAGAATGCTGGCGGGGCTGTATCGGGCGGTGGAGGCCCAGACGCCCTACGGCGGGCGCAGCGTCACGTTCACGGCGGTGGGTTCGACCTGGCTGAAGTGCGGGGCGCGCAGGCGCACTGAGCGCGGCGAGGGCGACCAGAGGCGCGCAGTCGAAACCCTGAGCGCCGAGGCGCGGGATGATCCGCGTCTGGCCGCAGGACGGGTGCTGAGGTTCGGCGGCTGCGACTGGAGCATCGTTTCGGTCGAGCCGCTGAGGCCCGGACGCACGCAACTGATGCTGGAGCGGGTGCGATGACGGATCATGAAAACGCGCTGCAGAAGGCGATGCTGGCGGCGCTGAAGACGGATGCGGCGACGGACGCCCTGCTGGCCGGGCGGATCTGGGATCAGGCGCCGGAGGATGCGGACCTGCCGCATCTGATCATCGGTCGGTGCGACAGCCGCCCGGTGGCGGCGGACGGATGCGGGGTCGAACAGACCCTGATCCTGACCGGCGTGTCGCGGTTTGCAGGGACGCAAGAGGCCAAGGCGGTTGCGGCGGCGGTGCGCGCCTGTCTGCATGAACGCAGGCTGGAGGCGGACGGGGTGCGGACGGTCAGCCTGCGCGTGACCGCCAGCGAGGTGTTCCGCGCAGCCGACGGACGACGGACCTGGGCGGTGATGCGGCTGAGAGCTGTGACGGAAGTCAGTGGCGAGTGGGTTTTGGGAGATTGAGCCCTCGCCACTCGCCACTGACCACTCGCCACTCATGAACAAAACGAGGGAAAAATGGCGGCACAGGCGGGCAAGGATGTCTTGCTGAAGATTGAGGGCGCACCGGGTGTGTTCACGACGGTGGCGGGTCTGCGGGCGAGGACCATTTCGCTGAACGCGAAGACGGTGGATGCGACGGACGGGGACAGCGCCGGTCGCTGGCGCGAACTGCTGGCGGGCGCGGGCGTGAGGTCGGCGGCGGTGTCGGGGCAGGGCATCTTCCGCGATGCGGCGTCGGATGCGCTGGTGCGTGAGGCCTTCTTCGATCAGGCCGCGAAACGCTGGCGGCTGGTGGTGCCGGACTTCGGCGTGCTGGAGGGGCCGTTCCTGGTGGCGGCGCTGGAATACGCCGGGGAACACGAGGGCGAGGCGACATTCGCGCTCAGTCTGGCCAGCGCAGGCGCCATCGGGTTCAGCGTGATCTGATGGCGGCGGCGAACGGGGCGCGGGGCGAGGTCGAGGTCGTGCTGGGCGGCGAACGGCGGCGGGTCTGCCTGACGCTGGGGGCGCTGGCGGAGATCGAGACGGGGCTGGGCGTCGCTGGTCTGGCGGCAGTGGCGGAGCGGATGAAGGCGTTGTCGGCCTGTGATCTGCTGATCGTTCTGGCGGCCTTGCTGCGGGGCGGAGGCGAGGGGCAGGCGGCGGATCTTCTCAGTGAATCAATGATTGATTTACGCGAGGCGGCTCAGGCTGTGGCCCTGGGTTTCGCGGCGGCGGCTGCGTGACGCTGAACGCTGTGACGCCGTGGGGCGAGATGCTGAGGATCGCCGCGCAGATGGGCGTGGCCCCCGAGGCCTTCTGGCGGCTGTCGCTGAAGGAATGGCGGATGCTGACCGAGGCCCCGCGTGGCGCGGCGCCGATGGGGCGGACGGCTTTGAAGCGTTTGATGGAGGACTGGCCCGATGGCGGATGAAACCCGGCGCATGGACGATGTTGCGCTGAAGACGGCAGAGGCCGCCGCCGCGCTGGAGGCGTTGAAGGCCCCGGCAGAGAATGCGGCCGACGCCATTGAAAGCGCGTTCGGACGGGCGGGGAACAGTCTGGCCCGTTCGCTGGCGCGAGCGGCGTCGGACGGGGAGATATCCCTGGCGGAACTGGCGCGTGCGGTGCTGACCGCAGTCAATGCGGCGGCGGGCGGCAAGGGCGGCCTGAGCGGCGCGATCCAGGCCGCGATGAGCAGTTTCGGCGGTGCGCGGGCGGAGGGCGGACCGGTGCTGGGCGGCGGCGCCTATCTGGTCGGAGAGCGCGGGCCGGAGGTGTTTCGTCCGGCGACGGGCGGGGCCATCGAGCCGGTCAGCGGCGGCGGCGTG
>NZ_JABAZW010000136.1:0-6718 GCF_018608325.1 Brevundimonas sp.
GTTCGGCCCACTTCATCATCGCCCGCTTCATCGGCGGCCTTGGCGTCGGCGCGGCCTCGGTCCTGTCGCCCGCCTATATTTCCGAAGTGACCCCTGCCTCGATCCGCGGCCGACTGACCTCGATGCAGCAGATCATGATCATCATCGGCCTGACCGGCGCCTTCGTGGCCAACTATGCACTAGCCCGCACCGCTGGCGGATCGACGGCCGAGTTCTGGATGGGCTTCCCCGCCTGGCGCTGGATGTTCTGGCTGCAGGTCATCCCCGCCGCCATCTATCTGGTCGCCCTGCTGGTGATCCCCGAAAGCCCGCGCTTCCTGGTGGTCAAGAAGAAGGACGCCCAGGCCGAGGCCGTGCTGTCCAAGCTGTTCGGTCCCCATGCAGGCGCGCGCAAGGTCACCGAAATCCGCGCCTCTCTGGCCGCTGACCACAAGCCCAAATTCTCGGATCTGCTGGACCCGGTGACCCGCAACATCCGTCCCATCGTCTGGGCCGGGCTGATCATCGCCGTCTTCCAGCAACTGGTCGGCATCAATATCGTCTTCTACTACGGCGCCGTGCTGTGGCAGACGGTCGGCTTCTCTGAAAACGACGCGCTGAAGATCAACATCCTGTCCGGCGTCCTGTCGATCGCGGCCTGTCTGGCGGCCATCTCGGTCATCGACAAGATCGGGCGCAAGCCCCTGCTGCTGGTCGGTTCGGGCGGCATGTTCGTGACACTGGCCACCGTCGCCTGGTGCTTCTCCAAGGCGACCCTGGTCAATGGTTCGCTGCATCTGGACGACCAGACCGGCCTGACCGCCCTGATCGCGGCCAACGCCTATGTGGTCTTCTTCAACGCCAGCTGGGGCCCCGTCATGTGGGTCATGCTGGGCGAAATGTTCCCCAATCAGATGCGCGGCTCGGCCCTGGCCGTCGCCGGCTTCGCCCAATGGATCGCCAACTTCGCCATCTCGGTCAGCTTCCCGTGGATGGCGGCCAATCTGGGTCTGGTCGCGACCTATGGCTTCTATGCCGTCAACGCCCTGATCTCCTTCTTCCTGGTCCAGGCCTGGATCAAGGAAACGCGCGGGCGCGAGCTGGAAGACATGACGGGCTGAGCCTTCCGGGCCTAAGGGGCGGCGTTCATCGCCGCCCCGCACTTACGCTTGCCCCCAGACGAGGCTAAGGCTCGCCCCATGAAAGACAAAGCCCAGAGCAGGCCCGCACGACGCAAGGGCGCAGCCAGCACCATCGGCGACGTGGCCCGCCATGCAGGCGTCTCGGCCATGACCGTATCCCGCGTCATCAATGACGGCCCCAATGTGCGCGACGCCACCCGTCAGCGCGTGGTCGATGCGATCCGCGAACTGGACTACGCCCCCAATCAGGCCGCCCGCAGTCTGGCCAGCGCCCAGACGCTGAAGATCGGCCTGCTCTACAACAACCCGTCCGCCGCCTATCTCAGCGAGGTGCTGCTGGGCGGTCTGGACCAATCCAGCAAGGCGGGCGCCCAGCTGGTGGTCGAGAAGTGCGAACCGGACGCCGAGGCCGAGGCCCTCGACCGCCTGCTGTCCAGCGGCGTCGACGGGGTGCTTCTGCCCGCCCCCCTGTGTGATTCCGCCGCCATCCTGCAATGGCTGGACGAAGCCGGCCTGCCGGGCGTGGCCATCGCCTCAAGCCAGCCGGACGACAGCCTGTCAGCCATCGGCATCGATGACACCGCCGCCGCCCGCGCCATGACCCTGCACCTGCTGGATCTGGGCCACCGCCGCATCGGCTTCGTGCAGGGACCGTCCGACCACGCCTCTGCCGCCCTGCGCCGCCAGGGCTGGCTGCAGGCCCTGTCCGAGCGCGACATGGCCACGGACGACAGCCTGATCGTTCAGGGCAGCTACACCTATCATTCCGGGCTTGATGCGGCAGACCAGCTTCTGTCGCTGGACCAGCCGCCGACCGCCATCTTCGCCAGCAATGACGACATGGCCGCCGCCGCCATCGCCGTGGCCCACCGGCGCGGTCTGGACGTGCCCCGCGACCTGACCGTCGTGGGCTTTGACGACACGGCCCTGGCCACCACCGTCTGGCCGCCCCTGACCACGATCCGCCAGCCGGTGTCGGACATGTCGCGTCAGGCCGTCTCGATCCTGGTCGACCTGATCCGCCGCCGTGCTGACCAGCCGTCGCCCGCCGCGCGTGAGTTGCTGGACTTCACCCTGATCCAGCGCCAGTCGGACGGCCCGCCGCCTGTGGTCTGACAGGACGCCTGACTGGACGCCTGACTGGCCCCACCGGCTTTCGACCCCATCCCTGAAACGACTGAAGGCGGGGTTTCCCCCGCCTTCATCAAGCTTGCCTTTGGTGCGGTCCGATCAGTGGCCCGCAGCATTCCCCGGCGCATCTGCGTTCAGGACGCGGGTGCGGGCGCAGGCCAGGGCGAAGGCCACCAGCACCAGATAACCGATCACCGGCACGAAGAAGGCCGGGCTGACGGCGCCCGCCTTGTCGGCGATGAAGCCAGCGATCGGAGGCAGGATGGCGCCGCCGATGATGCCGAAGACCAGCAGACCCGAGGTGGCCGAAGCCGAGGCGCTGGACCGCTCCAGCGTCAGGCTGAAGATGGTCGGGAACATGATGGAGTTGAAGAAGCCGATGCCCAGAGCGGCGTAGGCGGCGGTTGCACCTTCCGTCTGGGTGACAACGACGGCCAGCGAGGCGGCGACGATGGTGCAGATCGACAGAAGCACGCCAGCGCGGACGCGGGTCAGCAGCGCACTGCCCACAAAGCGACCGACCATGGCGGCGCCCCAGTAGTACCAACCGACCATGTGACCCGCTTCGTGCGCCGCCAGACCCAGGCCTTCAGCCGAGCTGAGGAACGGGATCAGCAGGGTGCCGATGGTCACTTCCGCGCCGACGTAGAAGAAGATGGCGACGGCGCCGAACACGGCCCACGGCGAGCTGAAGGCGGTGAAGGGCGAAACCACGCCCTCGGACTGCTTGCCCTCGACAGCGGCGTCGATGCGCTTGCGCGCGGTCCAGATGAAGATGGCGACCAGGGCGAAGAAGGCGCCCACGGCCAGGAAGGCGAAGTCGATCGAACGCAGGGACTCGCCGCGCGTCGAGGCGGTGATCACGGCGTCAGCCGCGAACACGCCGCCCGTCAGCAGGATGGTCGAACCAATGACCGGACCCAGGGTCGCGCCCAGAGAGTTGAAGGCCTGCGAGAAGGTCAGACGCAGGTGCGCGGTCTTTGGCGCGCCCAGCGAAGCCGACAGCGGGTTGGCCGCAACCTGCAGCAGCGTCACGCCCGAGGCGATGACGAACAGCGACACCAGCACCAGCGGATAGACATCCACAATGGTCGCCACCGGCACCAGCAGGCAGCCCAGCACCATGGTGCCCAGGGCCGCGATAATGGCGCGGCTATAGCCCAGCTTGGACAGCAACCATGCTGCAGGCAACGAGGCCAGGCCATAGGCGATGAACCAGGCCGACGCCGTCAGCATGGCTTCCGCCAGGCTTAGGTCGAACACGCGACGCACGGCGGCGATCAGCGGATCGATCAGCGAAGTGACGAAGCCCCAGGCGAAAAACAGGCTGGTGACATAGGCGAACGCAAGGCCGTTGCCCTTGCCGCCGACGGATGTATTCATGATCGTCCCCCTACGAACTGCATCGTGACGCGCAGTTTCATTGCGCCGGCCCATGGCTTCGGCGGGTTCATTGAACATAAATTATCCATAGAGACAACGCAGGCGAAGCGTTGATTTAGACACTGTAGCAATCCGTGATGTTAGCGGTCACGACTTGCGCCGTTACATCAGCCGAAATGGTATTGTGGTGCGGGCGGCCGGAATCGAACCGGCATGGGCGTACGCCCGACGGATTTTCATACCACTTCGGCTTTCGCCGCCGCCTGTCCAGAAGCCTGGAGGCGTTCGTGGTCTGGACTATCCCTTCGCCATGGCCCGAAGGCTTTAGGCGCCGCCCGTCTAGTCTCTACACCTTCCCGTCACAGAGACGGGCTTGGCTCGGGATCGCCATTTTACAGGGTTCCCCGAATTTGAGCGGTTCTACGTCCGGGATTTCCCCCGGCGCACTCAATCCTTCAGCTTAAGTCCGTTGCGTCTACCAGTTCCGCCACGCCCGCAGGCCGAACGGGCTCTATAGCGGCCCCTGCGCAGAGAGCCAATGCAAAGCGTCGCCGACAACCGCAGCGAAGGCTGAAATCGCGCCATTCCGCAACCGTCGGCTTTGCTTTCGGCCGGTCAGCGGGCGCTGGGCGCCGCCGCAGCGGCCTGACGCAGGGCCCGGAAATCAACCTCCGAATCGGCGATCAGCCAGACCAATCCCGCCCAGGCGGCGACGTTCTGGCTCAGTTGCGCCGGGTCGATCTTGTCCAGGGTGTCATTGGCCGTGTGGTGCAGGTCGAAATAGCGTGTCCCGTCCTGCGCCAGCCCAAAGAAGGGCACGCCCAGCGGCCCCAGCGGCCCGACATCAACGCCGCCCTCCGTCTCGACCTGCGACGAGGACAAGACGCCGATCGGATAGAGGACGCGGTTCGCCGCCTTCTGGAAATCCGACCCTTGCGCGCCCGCAGGCAGGCGCAGGGCATAGACGCGGTCGGCGCCGAAATCGCTTTCACCGGCGATGATGTGTTTCTCGACCGCCGCGCCCTGATTACGGGCGTAAACCCCGCCGCCATTGCCCGTTTCGCGCGTCGGCTGGGCGACTTCTTCCGATCCGTACAGGACCACGCGGATGGTGCGCGCGGCGCGTTGCCCGCTGGCGGCGATAGCCTTGGCGGCGGCGATGGTGATGGCTCCGCCTGCCGCGTCGTCGATGGCGCCCGTGCCCTGATCCCAGCTGTCCATGTGCGAGCCCAGGACGATGATCTCATCCGGTCGTGTGGCGCCCGGCAGGTCGCCGATCACATTCTGGCTGTGGGTCTGATAGGTGCGGGCCGTGGACGACAGGCGCAGACGCACCGGCTCGCCCAGCGCGATCAGTCGGCTGACCTGATCGGCATCAGGGGCCGACAGGGCGAAGGACGGCACCGTGGCCTTGCCGTCGACATATTGGGTGGTGCCGGTGTGCGGCAGGCGGTTCTCATCGGACCCGACCGAACGCAGGATGAAGGCCGCCGCCCCCTTGGCCGCCGCAACGCCTGGCCCCGCCCCGCGCACCCGCGTCTGCGGGCCATAGCCTGAGCCGTCCTGCATGGCGTGCATCTGGCCCAGGTCGACATAGACGATCTTGCCTCGCACCGAGGCGTCCGGGGCGGCACGCAACTCATCCAGGGTGGTGAAGCGGACCACATCCGCCTCGATCCCGCCGCGCGGCGTGGCGGGCAGAACCAGCGGCTGCGGATGGGCGCCGACGATGGCGCCGGAATCCTCACCCCGTTCCCAGCCGACCAGCGGGAATTCTTCAATGCGGACGTTCTGGAAACCCTGGGCGCGCAGATAGTCGGCGGCCCATGCGGCGGCCTGCTGTTCAGCACGCGAACCCGCCGGACGCGGGCCAAAGCGGGTGGTGATCTGGGTGACGTAATCCAGCGCCACATTGGCTTTCAGCGCTGCATCGCGGATCGCTGCGGCCTGGGCCTCGGTTCGGGCGTCCTGTGCGACAGCTGGCGCGGCGACAAGGCCAAGCGCCAGCGCGCTGACGGTCAACAGACGAAGGGACATCAGCAGCTCCGGAATCAGGCCCGTTTCAAAACCGGCCCGACCCTAGAGCATGATCGTTTTTGACGTAACCGCTACGCGGTTCCGGCAGAAGCGTGAATCATGCTCTCGCATAAATCTGGAGCCTGATTCATCGCATCGACGGAATCGCGCAGCGATCCCATCTCAGCAGATCAGGCTCTAGTCCCGCCTCCCCGTGCCCGGAAAGGCTGTTATGCCGCCGACGGATCAGTATTCTGGAAATAGGGCTCGACCACGCCCTGCAGCTTGACGGTCAGGGCCTTGCCCTTGCGGTCCACGCGGTTGCCCAGCGCCAGACGGACCCAGCCTTCCGAAACGCAGTATTCCTCGACGTTGGTCTTTTCTTCGCCCTTGAAGCGGATGCCGACGCCGCGCTGCAGGACGTCTGCGTCGTGGTGCGGGCTGGACGGGTCAACCGAAAGGCGGTCGGGGGGCGTGTCGGACATGAGGCGGCTCGGATCTTGGAAAGGCGCGGTGATAGCCGCCCCTGCGTCATCTGCCAACCGCTGCAACCGTTTGCGGCGGTTCAACCCTGCTTACTGAACCGTCTGACGCGGCGTTGCGGCAGGCTGGCTCGCTGCAGCCGGAGCGGGCGCAGCCGCAGGACGTGCAGCCGGACGGCGTACCGGCGGACGGGCGGCAGGGCGCGCTGCTTCGGGCGCCGCCTCCGCCTTCACCTCTGCAGCGGGCGCAGCAGCGGGCCGTGCGGCGGCGGCGGCAGGTTGAACGGCAGGTGTCGGCGCAGGCGCAGGGGTTGCGGCTTCGGCGGCGACGGCGCGGGCGGCCATCTGCTGCGCCTGATAACGGGCGGCCAGCTTCTCAGTCAGTTCCTTGGCCTGAACCGGGGTCATCTGGGCCATGACGGCGGCCAGGGTGCGCGGGCGCATGGCGGCGGCGATTAAGAAACGACTAGGTTAGCTGTTTCCGCGTGCCGCTTCGTAGAACGCTATGGCAGCAGCGTTAGAGACGTTGAGGCTTTCCATGGCGCCGTCGATCGCAATTCGGGCCAATTCAGCGCAGGCTTTAGC
>NZ_JABAZW010000136.1:6728-6965 GCF_018608325.1 Brevundimonas sp.
CGGTCCTCCAGCGTGGCCATGACCGGGGCGGCGTCCTTGGGCCGCATCGCCGAATAGACCTGGACCAGACGGTCGGTTTCTTCCTTCTCACGTTCGCCCACCTGCCCCACCAACTGGCGCATCTCGGCCTTCAGGGCTTCCATGGCCTGGATCTTGGCGTCCAGCTTCTGTTCGGCGGCGACCATCAGCGGCAGGGTGGTGGCGAAGTCCTGATCGCGCGCGTCCAGCTGCGTGCGG
>NZ_JABAZW010000136.1:6975-11568 GCF_018608325.1 Brevundimonas sp.
GACAGGGA
This sequence comes from Brevundimonas sp., assembly GCF_018608325.1. Taxonomy (GTDB): domain Bacteria; phylum Pseudomonadota; class Alphaproteobacteria; order Caulobacterales; family Caulobacteraceae; genus Brevundimonas. The sequence goes on from NZ_JABAZW010000136.1 coordinate 6,984, forward strand.
CTGGATGATCTTCAACTCGGCGGGAGAAATGCCCGCCTGCTGCGCCAGTTGCTCAGGCGACAGGGCGCAGGTGCCAGGCAACGCCGGCTTGCCTGCCACATTGGCCACCGAAGCCGCAGGCATGGAATCCTCGGCCCAGGCCTTGGCCCCTTGAAACAGCTCCGGCGCCGCGCCGACAGCGCGCACGGCCACCACCCCGCCGATGGCGACGGCGATCAGGGGCAGAAGGCGGGGAATGCGGGCCATTCAACAGGTTCCGGAAATCAGGCGGCGAACAGGTCGTCGTCGAGATTACGACGCGCGGCGTTGAGGCTTTGTTTTGCGGCTTGGTTAGCGGACTTGCCCGCCGACAGCGCCTGGACGATGGCGGCGACATTGTCGCGACCAGAGGGCGGCGTGGCGCGACGCGCGGCGGTCGGGGCTGCAATCCCTTGAATACGCTCAGCCAATGCCGCCATGCGACGGGCGCGAGCCTCGTCTTCGGTCGGCTCAGCAACCGGCGGGACGACCTGACGAAGGGTTAGCGGCTCGACGTGCTGGGGCGCTTCTTCACGTTTCGGCACGCCGACAGGGGCGCGGGCGATCAGGGATTCCAGTTGCGCCTTCACCTCGCGCGCCTTGATGATGCGGTCGTGCAGCAGGTCGGTTTCCTGCCCCGAGGCCCGCAGCGTGGCCAGCGCCGTCTCGGCCCGGCCTGCGGCGACGTTCAGTTCGCTGACCGCATGCGCGAAGGCCAACTGCCCCGCGCGCAACGCCGTCAACTTGCGCTCCAACCTGACGCCATAGCCGATCGCCGCGACCAGCGGCAGCATCAGAACCGCGTCCATGATCATGCCGGCCATCAGCGTGGTCCTTTCATGCGGGCGGCGATCTCAGGGTTCACCGGCGCCTCGATACGTATGGCGATATGCTGGCCCTTACGGCCCATGCGGCCGGTGGTCAGCGGGATGGAGCCCGCGCGAATCGAAACCTCCGAGTCAGGCGTGGCATTAAGCATCATGGTGTCGCCGACCTTCAGGTCCAACACTTTCGACAAAGGCAGCTGCTGTTCGTCCAGAACGGCCCTGACTTCGGTGTCGGTGGTCCAGATTTCGGTGGCCAGGTGGCCTTCCCAGATGTTGTCGCGTCCGAACTTCTCGCCCATGAACTGCTGCAGCAGCATCTTGCGGATCGGCTCCAGCGTCGCATAGGGCAGCAGCAGCTCGATGCGCCCGCCGCGATCCTCCATGTCGATCCGCAGCTTGATCAGGATGGCGGCGTTGGCTGTGCGCGCGATGGCGGCGAAACGCGGGTTCGTCTCCAACCGGTCCAGATTGAAGTGCACCGGCGTCAGCGGCTCGAACGCTTGACGCGCGTCGTTCAGCACCACCTCGACCATCCGCTGCACCAACGCCCGTTCGATGGTGGTGTAGGGCCGTCCCTCGATCCGCAGCGCCGCCGTGCCGCGACGACCGCCCAGCAGCACGTCCACGATCGAATAGATCAGGTTGGAATCAACCGTCAGCAGTCCGTAGTTGTCCAGTTCCTCGGCCCGAAACACGGCCAGAATCGCCGGCAGCGGGATCGAGTTCAGATAGTCGCCGAACCGGATCGACGAGATATTGTCCAACGACACTTCGACGTTGTCAGAGGTGAAGTTGCGCAGGGACGTCGTCATCAACCGCACCAGACGGTCGAACACGATCTCCAGCATCGGCAGCCGTTCATAGCTGACCAGCGCGGAGTTGATGATGGCGCGGATGCCCGAGCGTTCAGAGCCGTCGTCATCGCCCAGATCAAAGCCAAGCAGGCTGTCGATCTCATCCTGGTTCAGGACGCGTTCGGACAGGGGCTCTTCAAGCCCCCCGCTCAGGTCGCCGAAAGGATTGGCCGCCGCGGTCGGATCGGTCATGCCTACTGCACCAGCATTTCTTCGATCAGTACGGCGTCCACCTTGCCGGGCGCGGCGATCAGATTGACGCGGCGCAGGATTTCGGCGCGCAGTTGATAGGTGCCTGCCGACCCGCTCAGGTCCTCGGGACGCAGTTCGCGCATGAAGCTGGTGAACATATCCTGCAGGCGCGGCATTTCCGACTGCAGACGCGTCGCAACCCGCGCATCCTTCATCTCCAGCGTCAGCTTCAGCTTCAGGAAGGTCGGACGCCCATCCGCCGACTGAATATTCATCACCATGTCCGGCAGGGTGTAGAAGGTCACCCCGTCAGGCCCGGCCGCGACCTTGCCCAGCGCCGGATCAATCTCGCCGCCCTTCTTGTCGGACTTGCCGTGGCCGCCTTCAGCCGGCGCCGCTGGCGCTTCGCCATGCGCATCGGCAGGCTTGGGCTTCATCATGAAGAAGGCGGCGGCCCCGCCGCCGCCCAGCACCAGCAACGCCGCCGGAATGATGATCAGCAAAAGCGGCGGCTTCTTTTTCTTGGGCGCAGCGTCGCCCTCAACGCCCTCGCCTTCCGCGACCGCAGGCAGATTGGCGGCGTCCCCGGCGGCGTCGCTCTTCTTCTTGCCCAGCTTGAACATGCGGTTGATCGCCCCGACGAATATGGCGGTCAGGATCGGCCCGGTTTGGTTAACGTCGCGTTTACAATGGGCAGGTTTTGCCGGGCGCCGACGACCCCGACACCGCTCAAACCCCCATTCCACCTGGGTTAACCCTGTTGGCACGCCTGTTGCGAGGGTGAGAGCGAAGGAGCTCGCCTACCGTGGAAAACGCCGCCTATATCGGACTGTCCCGCCAGATGACGCTGCGCCGCGAGCTCGACCTCGTGGCCAACAACATCGCCAATGCGGACACCACCGGCTTCAAGGTCGAGCAACTGCTGGTCAGCGCCGAGATCGGCGAGCGCGCGCGCAACGACTCGATCCGCCCCAGCGCCAGCTTCGTGCTGGACAATGGCGTTGGCCGCGATTTCGGCCAGGGCTCGATCAAGACCACCGGCCGCACCCTGGACTTTGCGCTGGACGGCGAAGGCGCCTTCTTCGTGGTTCAGGACGCGAACGGTCAGGCCTACACACGCGACGGCGCCTTCACGATGGACCCTGAGGGCCGCCTGACCACCAAACAGGGCCTGCCGGTTCTGGGCGGCGGGGCGGAAATCGTCCTCGACCCGGACCTGGGCCCGCCCAGCATCGGCCACGACGGCAGCATCACCCAGAACGGACGGGTCACCGGCCAGATGTCCTCGGTCCGTTTCGACGCCCTGGGCGTGCTGGAGAAGGGCGGCGACGGCCTCTACCGCAACCGCTCCAACGTCCAGCCGACCGAAACCACGGACGTGCCGATCCTGCAGGGGATGCTGGAATCCTCCAACGTCAATCCTCTGGTCGAGATCACCAATCTGGTCGAGATCAGCCGCGCCTACGAAAGCGTCAGCCGCATGGTTGAAAACACCAATGACCTCAGCCGTCGCGCCGTCGAGCGCCTCGGCAAGGCCGCTTAAGGGAGCCCCGGAACATGCGCGCTCTTCGCACCGCAGCCTCGGGCATGGCCGCCCAACAGCTGAACGTGGAAGTCATTTCCAACAACATCGCCAACATGAACACGGTGGGCTTCAAGAAGCAACGCGCCGAGTTTCAGGACCTGCTCTACCACAACGTCGAACGCATGGGCGCGCAGTCGTCGGCCCAGGGCACCGTGGTTCCGACTGGCATCCAGATCGGCGCAGGCGTCAAGGCGGGCGCGGTCTATCGCATGACCGAACAGGGCACGCCCCAGGCCACCGGCAACCCGTATGACATGGCGATCGACGGCAAGGGCTATTTCCAGATCACCCTGCCTTCGGGCGAGATCGGCTATACCCGCGCGGGCAACCTGCAGGTCAGCCCGGAAGGCCAGATCGTCACCGACGACGGCTATCTGCTGGAGCCCGCCATCACTGTGCCTCAGGACACGCTGAAGGTTTCGATCTCCAAGAGCGGTCTGGTTCAGGTGACCCAGGACGGTCAACCGGCGCCGACCACCGTGGGTCAGATCGAACTGGCCAACTTCTTCAATGAGGCGGGTCTGGAAGCCATTGGCGACAACCTGCTGCTGGAGACCGCCGCGTCCGGCCCGCCTATCGTCGGCACGCCCGGCTCGGTCGGCTTCGGCCAGATCATGCAATATTATACTGAGGCCTCCAACGTCGACGCGGTGACCGAGATCAGCGCCCTGATCGTGGCCCAGCGCGCTTATGAGATGAACTCCAAGGTCATCAGCGCCGCCGACGAGATGCTGTCCGTCGCCGCCCAGGTGAAGAGCTAGGCCATGACCCTGATCCGCTCCTTCCTGATCGCCGCCGCCGTCAGCGCCCTGTCCGCAGGCGCCGCCCTGGCCGGTCCCGTCACCCTCAAGGCCAACCCCGTCAACGCCGATGGCCGCGTCACCCTGGGCGACATCTTCGACGGCGCAGGCACAGCCGCCAATGTCTTCGTGGCCCAGCGTTCCGGCCCGTCGATCATCATGGAGGCCAGCCAGCTCCAGGCCATCGCCGCCCGTTCCGGCCTGACCTGGGACAACCCGACCGGCCTGCGCCGGGTCGCCATCCGTCGCGCTGACGGCCCCGCCGCCCCTGCCCCCGTCATGGCCGCAGCCCCCGGCGCCCTGCCTGCC
>NZ_JABAZW010000153.1:0-5219 GCF_018608325.1 Brevundimonas sp.
ATCCTGAAGCGCCGCCACCGCCGCCCCCGCCGTGGCGAAGTTCGACAGCTCCATCTCCACGCCGAGGCGCACAGCGATCTCCCAGGCGAGATCGACAGACACGCCGGCGAGAGCCCCGTCCGCCGCCCTCTGCGCCAAGACTGGATTGCCGAGATTGATCGCCACGCGCAACCGTCCCAGGGGCGCCAGTTCGGACCGGATGATCTGCATCGACACGTCCATTGCCATCCTCAAGCGCCGCACCGTTTCGACCGGTCTGGCTGACGATAGGTGTTTGGTCCTCGCCGTTCCACTCCGGCGAGAGCCGCGTCCGTCATATCCTCGTGGTCCGCAGCCGAAGCGCATTGCCGATCACGCTGACCGACGAGAGAGCCATGGCCGCGGCGGCGATGACCGGCGACAGCAGCAGGCCGAACACCGGATAGAGCGCCCCCGCCGCGATCGGCACGCCGGCGGCGTTGTAGAGGAAGGCGAAAGCCAGGTTCTGCCGGATGTTGGCCATGGTCGCCCGCGACAGGCGCCGCGCCCGGACGATGCCGGTCAGATCGCCCCTCAACAGTGTCACGCCGGCGCTTTCGATCGCCACGTCCGTGCCCGAGCCCATGGCGATTCCGACATCGGCGGCGGCGAGCGCGGGCGCGTCGTTGACGCCGTCGCCCGCCATGGCGACCACCCTGCCTTGAGCCCTCAACCGTGCGACGACCGCCGCCTTCTGGTCGGGCAGCACATCGGCCTCGACGTCGTCGATGCCGAGCTCGCGGGCGACCGCCTCGGCGGTCGTGCGATTGTCGCCGGTCAGCATGACGATGCGGATGCCCTCGCCGTGCAAGGCCTTCAGCGCCGCCGGCGTCGTGGCCTTGATCGGATCGGCGATGGCGAAGACCCCGCCGAGCGCGCGGTCGATGGCGATGTAGATGGCGCTGGCGCCGTCGCGTCTCAGAGCGTCCGCCTCCCGCGCGAGCGCGGCCGTATCGACGCCGTGTTCCGCAAGGAAGGCCGCGCCGCCGAGAAGGACGAACTGCCCGTCCACAAGACCGGTCGCCCCCTGGCCGATCGGCGAATCGAAGTCGGACACCTCGGGTATCGGAATGCGGCGTTGTTCGGCCGCGGCGACGATCGCCCGGGCGAGCGGGTGCTCCGACGCCTTTTCCACCCCGGCGGCGAAGCGCAGGAGGGGCTCCTCGCCGAAGCCGGGCGCGGCGACGATCCGGACCACTGACGGCCGGCCTTCGGTCAGGGTGCCGGTCTTGTCCACCACCAGGGTGTCGACCGTCTCCATCCGTTCGAGCGCCTCGGCGTTTCGGATCAGAACGCCGCTGGCCGCGCCCTTGCCGACGCCGACCATGATCGACATCGGCGTCGCGAGCCCGAGGGCGCATGGACAGGCGATGATCAGGACGGAGACGGCGGCGATCAGACCATGGGCGAGGCGAGGTTCCGGCCCCCAGATCGCCCATGCCGTGAACGCCGACAGGGCGATGGCGATGACGATCGGGACGAACCATCCCGAAACCCTGTCCGCCATGCGCTGGATCGGCGCACGCGACCGCTGCGCATCGGCCACCATCTGGACGATCCGGGCCAGCATGGTGTCGCGCCCGACCTTTTCCGCGCGGATGATGAGCGCTCCCGTCTGGTTCAACGTGCCTCCGGTCACGGCCTGGCCGGCCGTGCGGGTGACCGGCATGGATTCTCCGGTCACCATGGATTCGTCGATCGACGAGCGCCCCTCCTCGACCACCCCGTCGACCGGCACGGTTTCGCCGGGCCGGATCCTGAGCCTGTCGCCGATGGCGACGGCGTCGATCGGCACATCCTCCTCCCGACCGTCCCGTCCGATCCTCCGCGCGGTCTTCGGTGCGAGGTCGAGCAAAGCGCGGATCGCGCCGGAGGTCTGTTCGCGGGCGCGCAACTCCAACACCTGGCCGAGCAGCACCAGAACCGTGATGACGGCGGCCGCCTCGAAATAGACCGGGACCGCGCCGTCGGCGGTGCGGAAGGCCCGGGGGAAGAGGTGCGGCGCCAGGGTCGCGACGACGCTGTAAACCCAGGCGACGCCTGTTCCCATGGCGATCAGGGTGAACATGTTGAGATTGCGGTTCGCCAGCGAGGCCCAGCCGCGTTCGAAGAACGGCCATCCCGCCCAGAGGACCACCGGCGTCGCCAGGACGAACTGAATCCAGACAGAGACGCGCATCGGCACGAGATGGTGCAGCGCCGGGACCAGGTGAGCGCCCATTTCCAGCAGAAAGACCGGAAGAGCCAGCGCCAGACCGATCCAGAACCGCCGCGTCATGTCGGCCAGCTCGGGACTTAGGCCGAGGTCCGCCGTCGCGACCAGAGGCTCCAGCGCCATGCCGCAGATCGGGCAGCTTCCCGGCGCGTCGCGGCGAATTTCCGGATGCATCGGACAGGTCCAGATCACGTCCATGGATGCCGACGCCGTGTTTCGGCTTGCAGGTTTTCCGTGCGGATGGGGGCGGGCATGCGGACGGTCATCGGCGCTCAAGGCGTTGTTCTGGCCGGCCGATGACGCATAGCGGTGCGGATCGGCAACGAACTTCGCCTTGCAGCCTGACGAGCAGAAGAAGAAGCGCCGACCCTCGTGCTCCGTATGAACGGCGGTCGCGGGATCGACCGCCATGCCGCAGACCGGATCGCGCAGGGGCGGGCCGGCCGGCGTCGCGCCGTCCGACCCCTTAGGATGGTGATGTCGCCGGCCTGCGGCGGGGCCGCTGCGGCGATCGTCGTTGGTCATTCTTCACCTTCTTTCGCGACGACGTCGCGCTTCGCTCACTCCGATATCAGGTGAAACTCCTCGATCAGTTTCGCAATCTCGGTGCCTTCAAGCTTCTTCATCAGCAGTTTGCGCAGGAAGGCGGGGCCGGGAACTTCTATGCCTTCGCCATCCCGAAGAGGCGTGATGGCGGCGAGCAGGGTCCGAATGTCATAGGTGGAGTTGAACACTTCCGGCACGCCGCGTTCGACATTCATCAACGTATAAACGGCCTCCATCGGCGTACGCACCGAATATTCGGTGGTGAAGATGCAGTCGCGTTGTCTGGATTCCGCGAACTGGCCAATGAAGGCGAAGTTGACCGCTCCCTCCGGCACCACGTCGGGCCGATCGCCGACCTGGCGCGGCATGAAGAAGGCGGTGATGTAGGCTCAGGACCCATTGAAGTGAGGCGTGCGATCTGATTCAGGCTCCTGAGGAGTCTGGATATGAGCGACCTGTATTGGCTGACGGACGAGCAGATGGCTCGGCTGGAGCCCTTCTTCCCCAAGAGCCACGGCAAGCCGCGCGTTGACGACCGCCGGGTATTGAGCGGGATCATCTTCGTCAACCGCAACGGCCTGCGCTGGCGGGATGCGCCGTCGGCCTATGGGCCGCACAAGACGCTCTACAATCGCTGGAAGCGGTGGAGCGAGGCGGGCGTCTTCGTCCGGATGATGGAGGGCCTGTCCGGCGCCCAGACCGAACGTCGGACTGTCATGATCGACGCGACCTATCTGAAGGCGCACCGCACGGCTTCGAGCCTCGCGGTAAAAAAGGGGGCCTCGGGCGGCTGATCGGACGCACGAAAGGCGGCATGAACACCAAGCTTCACGCCGTGACAGACGTCAACGGAAGGCCCATCAGCCTCTTCATGACAGCGGGTCAGGTCAGCGACTACATCGGCGCTGCCGCTCTCGTGGACAGTCTGCCCCGCGCCCAGTGGCTGCTGGGGGACCGGGGCTACGACGCCGACTGGTTCCGGGACGCCTTGCAGGCCAGGGGGATCACGCCGTGCATCCCTGGCCGCAAATCCCGGACCGAACCCATCCGCTACGACAAGCGACGCTACAAGCGGCGAAACCGGATCGAAATCATGTTTGGCCGCCTGAAAGACTGGCGACGGGTCGCCACTCGCTACGATCGCTGCCCGACCGTCTTCCTGTCCGCCATAGCCCTCGCCGCCACAGTGCTGTTCTGGCTATGAGTCCTGAGCCTAAGGGGAGGTCGAGCAGGTAGTGCAAGGCCATGCTAGATATTCTTTTGGACGGCGAAATATTACTATTGTAATAACCCAATGTTAACCTAACTGGGTTGATACCAGTAAGGTTAACGTAGTATAGTGTCGACACTAGTGCAGTTTATACTTGACTTGAAGCCGAGATTTTGCTAGTGCCCCAGGTGTCGGAGCTACCCGACAGTGAAATCTGGAGCCTGCCATGATGAACCAAGACACTCAGAGGACTGCCGGCCCTGCCCCGTCAGCTACGGGGCTGGATGGCTAAACTCGATCGGCGCACGCGCCGCCAAATCCTTGCGAGCCTCTGCGAAGGGGTCTCCATCCGCTCGTGCGAGCGCATTTTCGACGTCGAGCAGAACTCTGTCGCCAAGTTGCTTGCTGACGCGGGCGATATGGCCATCACTCTGATGAAGCGCACCAAGGGCCTGATGGTCGAGACGATCCAGGCGGACGAACTCTATTCGTTCGTGGGCGCCAAGCAGGTGAACGTCGACAGGATGACCGTCCCCGTCGAGGGCGCCGGAACGGTCTGGGGCTATCTGGCCGTTTGCGCCAAGTCGAAATTGATCTTCAACTACCACCTCGGCGACCGCAGCTACCCTCATGCGAGGGCATTCATGCAATCGACGGCCGACAAGCTTCTGCGCGAGAACGCGGGCGGGCCCTTCGTCGTGCGGCCGAAGATCATTACGGACGGCCTGACGTCCTATGTCGACGCCGTGGGCGACGTGTTCGGGTCGTATGCCGATCACGGCGTCTACAAGAAGCGCTACCAGACCAAGGGTAAGGACGGCCAAACACTCCAGCGCAAGCGGTGCGTCGGCGCTGACCGGATCGTGCAGTCGGGCGAGATCGACGAGACTGACATCCACACCGCCTTCGTCGAACGTCAGAACCTGAACGTGCGGATGAAGAACCGTCGGTTCGGACGGCGCACTAACGCCTTCTCGAAGTCGGCAGAGCACCACGAGAGGCAACTCGCGCTCACGCTCGTCTATCAGAACTACTGCGTCGTGCCGGCTCCGAAGCGCCAGACCGACAAGAAGGGCAAGCCTCTCAAAGACGCGGAGGGCAACCCTTTGCCGTGGATCAAGCGCCTGACCCCGGCCATGGAAGCCGGCATCGCCGACGGCGTGTGGGAGGTCGACCATCTGCTCGACCTGACCGACAGCTTCACCGCAGAGCGGCGGCGTCAGGAGCGGC
>NZ_JABAZW010000153.1:5229-7392 GCF_018608325.1 Brevundimonas sp.
TTCCGCGACACGTCGCTTGTGCTGCGCGCCAAGGCCGAGTACCAGGAGGCGAAGCGGCAGGAGTACCAGGAGCGGCAGGCGAAGAAGGAAGCGGCCGAGCGCCTCAAGGCTCTCTTCTCGAAGCCGAAGGCTGACCAGCCCGTGCGCGCGCCCTTCTGGGTCTACGAGAGCAAGGTGCACCATCAGACGAAGGTGCACTCCCACGCGTGCAAGAACTGCAACGACGGTCGGGGCAAGGGAGGCAAGGGCGACACCAAGTCCGGTCGCTGGCTGGCCTGTGAAGACCTCGATGGCGCGAAGGCGTTGGCCGAAGCCCTCCAGCCCGACCGCAGCACGATCTGCAACATGTGTCTCGGCAGCTATCACACGCGCGGCTATCGTGATCCTCGCTGACCCTGGTGTGATCTGCGCGCCGGCTGCTACGCTTCGGGCTCAACAGATGACGGGGGTGGTGATGACGGTTCCGCAGAAGATCAACGACTACATCACCTCACTGCGGCCGCAGGCCGTCTGCAACAAGTGCGTCGCGCGCGGCACCGGGCTTTCGAATGACGGCGCGCATCCGGCGCAGGTCACGGGCGCGCTCGCAACGACCTCCGACTTTCGGCAGGAGATGGGGACCTGTTCGGTCTGCAAGCAAGCCAAAAAGGTCATCCGCGCGCTCTAGCTGGCTTGGCGCTTCGGCCGGTCGCCCCGCTACGCCGCACAGCCTTGCCCCGTGGGCGAACGCGGGTAGCTTGCGCTCATGGACGAATACACCGGCTTGGCGAAATGGGGACTACTGTGGGTCTTGGCCGGAGCGGTGCTCAGGGGGCTTCTCAAAGCGTCTGCCCGAACGTCGAGCGCACCGAGCCCGGTCCGGGAAGAGCGCGAGGCCGAGCATGAGCAAGGCACGCCCGGCTTGTTTGAGGGCCTCATATTCCCCGGCCAGCCGATCATCGCGCATGCGATCGAGACACTGAAGACGACCTTCGAGGCGGTTGGACCGAGGCGCCCCACTGGCGAGCAGCCCGCGTTCTATATCTACCTGACCGCCTTGGTTGAGGAGGCCTACAGGCAGACCTTCCGCGATGATCTTGGACTCGACTCAGGCAACCACGAGGCTTTCACCAATTCTCTCTTCGGCGCAGCGGACCAGGACTATGCGCGACGGTTCGGCCCTTGGCAGCCTGAAGAGGAGGACGACTTGAGTGAGGACTTCTTCGACGCCGTGGCCAGCGCCAGCCTCGATGTCGACGGGATGTGGTTCGACTATGCGGAAGAGCGAGATCGGGGAGGCGCTGATGGTGCGTGGACCCGGATGCTCCGTCGCCAGCACATGTCCGAATATGCGGACGAACTGGACGAGGAAGCGGCAGGCTTAGTAGCCAGCCGCATCGTCACGCTTCGCCAGCAGGACGAGCCCCTGGAGCAAGGCGTCAGCCCATCCGACGGCGCTTACTAACAATTGCCCGTTTGCTAAGTCACCACCCTAAAAGGGACCCCCTATCGGCGTGCAATAGGGACCCCCTTTTGAGGTTCGGGATGGACGTCACGAGCGCACCGCTTGCGAGGGTTGGGGCGTAGGGAGGGCGTAGCCCGACCGGAGGCTCAACCCTCGCCTGGCGTTCTTCGTGGAGGGTTAGCTGCGGTGTTTGAAGCGCCAGCTGTCGTTGCCGGTCTCGACGATGTCGCAGTGGTGGGTGATGCGGTCGAGCAGGGCCGTGGTCATCTTGGGATCGCCGAACACGGTCGGCCATTCGCCGAAGGCGAGGTTGGTCGTGACGATCACCGAGGTCCGCTCGTAGAGCTTGCTGATCAGGTGGAACAGCAGCTGGCCGCCCGAGCGGGCGAACGGCAGGTAGCCAAGCTCGTCGAGGACCACGACGTCGAGGCGGCAGAGGTGAGCAGCCAGCGCACCGGCCTTGCCCAGGCGGGTCTCCTCCTCGAGGCGGTTCACCAGGTCGACGGTGTTGAAGTACCGGCCACGCGCCCCGGCCCGCACGACGTTGGCGATGATGGCGGTGGCCAGGTGGGTCTTGCCCGTGCCGGTCCCGCCGACCAGCACGATGTTGCGCCGGTTCGCCAGGAAGGCGCCGCTGTGAAGCGAGCGCACCAGCCCCTCGTTGATCGGCGTGTCGTCGAACACGAAGGCGTCGAGGTCCTTCACGGCGGGCAGCCTGG
>NZ_JABAZW010000153.1:7402-8526 GCF_018608325.1 Brevundimonas sp.
GCATCGGTCCCGTCTGCCATCATGTCCACGATATCGGCGCGCAGCAGGTCGGCGAGGATCTCCATGGTCGTGCGCTTGCGCTGCAGGCCCGTGGTGACCGCCTCGTCGAAGGCTCCGGCCATGCCCTTGAGGCCCAGGCCGGTCAGGGCCGCCATCATCTCATGCCGCTGCATGCAGGCCTCGCAGACTGTCGTAGCGGTCGCAGTCCGCCAGAGGCGGATGCCGCAGCGCCAGGTCATCGGGCGTGACGATGCTCAGCGGCCGGGGCGGTTCGCGCCGGCGCGCCAGGATGTTGAGTACGGCGGGCGTCTGCAGGAAGAGCTGCGCCTCCGACTCGCGCGTGCTCCAGGCCTCGCGCGCCGCGGCCTCGACCGGCTCCAGGCCGTCTTCCAGCACCGCCGCCAGAACCCGCACGAACCGGCGATCGGCTTCGTCGCCCGCACCCAGCTTGCGCCTCAGGCGGGCCAGCCCCGGCGGCAACTCCCAGTCCTGGAACGGCGCGCCATTGCGCAGGGCGCCGGGCTTGGTCGCCAGCACCGGGAGGTAGTGCCAGGGATCGTAGAGGGTCCGGTCACGACCGAAGAACCGGCGATGGTCGGCGACGACCTCACCCTCGCAGCGCACGACGATCCGGTCGGCATAGGCGCGGACCTGCACCGTACGGCGCCCGGCCTTCGCCATCACCGAGTAGCGGTTACGGTCGAAGCTGATCAGGCAGGTCCCCGTCACCGCGTGCTCGCTCTCGTGGAAGCCGTCGAACGGGCCCAGCATCGGCTGCAGCGCCGGCCGCTCGGCGGCCAGGGCCTGAGCAACCGTCAGCTCTTTCTGCTCGGGGTGCTGACGCAGCTCGCCCCAGCGCCGGCACTCCGCCTCCAGCCAGCCGTTCAGCTCCTCCAGGCTGGTGAAGCGCAGGCGCGGCTGGAAGAACCGTCCCCGGGCCGTCTGGACCTGGTGTTCGACCTGGCCCTTCTCCCAGCCCGCCGCCGGGGAGCAGGCCGTCGGCTCCACCATGTAGTGGCTCGCCATGACCAGGAAGCGCCGGTTGAACACCCGGTCCTTGCCCGTGAACACCGTCGTCACCGCCGTCTTCATGTTGTCGTAGATCCCGCGCGTCGGCACGCCGC
>NZ_JABAZW010000153.1:8536-11291 GCF_018608325.1 Brevundimonas sp.
CGCAGATCCTGGCAACCGCGATCTTCGTGTTATCGTAAAGGATCGACAGCGGCACACCGCCGAAGAAGGCGAACGCCCGCGCATGCGCGTCGAACAGCATCTCCTGGGTCTCGCGCGGATAGGCCCGAACATAGATCGCCCGCGAGGCGCACAGCCGCATGTACGCCACCTTCACCCGCATCGGCTTGCCCGCGATCTCCACGTCCTCGTGGCTCCAGTCGAACTGGTAGGCTTCGCCCGGCCTGAACATCAGCGGGATGAACGACGGTGCATCCGCCACGCCCCGGCGTCGCTTCAGCCGCCACCCCGCCGCGTAGCGCCGGACCGCGTCATACGACCCGTCGAACCCCTCGCGCACCAGTAGGTCATGGACCCGCGTCATCCGCAGCTTCTCGCGCCGCGGCCGCGCCTCGTCCTCTTCCAGCAGTTCATCGAGCCTGGCCTGGAACGGCCCCAGCCTTGGCAACGGCTGCACCGCCCGCCGATAGGCGAACTCCGCATCCGGCTCCCGGATCGCCTTGCGAACCACCTTGCGCGACAATCGAAGGTCACGCGCGATCGCTTTGATCGCCTTGCCGGACGCAAACTCGCGCCGGATCCTCAACACCGTCTCCAACACCAACATCCCGAACTCGCCGCCTGACATCCGCCAAGCCGCCACCGTTAGACCTCAGGAATGAGGGGTCCTTATTCGACGCCGATCACACCGCTAACGGGGTCCCTTTTCCACGCCGATCCACACGCGAGGCGGTCCGCTTGAGACGGGGCGAAACGCCGAAACCGTCGTGACGAACCGAACGCTCCGAAACGATGCCGGGTATCCGATAAAGGCTTTCGGCGTCCTGCCCCTGTCGCGCCGCGAGGTGAGGCAGGACCGACGTCAGGACGGGTGAGCTCCAGAACTGCGGGGGATTGCCCTGGATGCGATGGCCTCCCGCTCTCAGACGCCCCGCGAGGATGTCGAGAAAGGCGAGCCGGTCCGCCACGTCGCGCTCGACCTCGTTCCAGACTTCACGGACCGCTTCATCGTCGATCCCATGCATCCGGTTGGGCTGCACCCGTATGAAGCGCGTGATCTCGCGGGGCGAGAAGCTGAAATAGCTGGGGATCAGGTCGCCCAACCGGCCCTTGGCCTTCCCCTCGGCGGTATTGCAGTCATTGCAGATAAGCGTTGTGAAGAACCGCATGGTGAGGTCCTTGCAGGCGTCGACGCCGCGCCGGAGATCCCGGCCTTCCGGGGTCCGGTCCTCGATGTTCACCAGCGGGCGAAGCATCTTTTTGGCGTGGTCGCGCAGGTGGTCGTGATGCCATTCCAGCTGGCATAGAAGGACGCCGTGATCGCTGACCCGCGCGATCTCAGGCTTGCGCCGCTGACAGGCCTCGCAGACCCAGTCACGCCGAACCTCGGCCCAGTTGCTGTTCAGATTGAGTTTCTGCGCTCCCAGGCCGAGCATCAGGGCCCTGGTCTGCCGGCTCCAGGCGCCGTCCGCCTGGGGTAGCAGGGACTCAAGGTCCTCGTCGGACACCGCTCTGAAGTCGGGCATGACGAGAGAGATGGATGCGGTCATCGAGGAATCCGGAAGTTCAAGGCGAACTGCCTTGAGTGTGCGCCAGATTCGGACGTCCGTTCGACTTCAATTCCGAGGTCGCCAATCCCGTAGGCCGCGGGTCAGGCCTCGTCAGGCGCGGCCCGCCGTCGCGCCGCCCGACTCCGCCAGCGGCAGCTCCATTGCGTAGCACCAGTAGATCAACAGGACCGAGGTCAGCGCCTTATCGTCCAGTCCCGACGGAAAGGGTGTTCCTGCACGCTCACCGGCCATCTCATTGACCTGGATAACGGCCAGCGCCTGCGTGAGGCGAGAGCCCAACACCCGCCCGATCTCCGGCGAAACCCGTTTCCAGCGCCTGAGGCGGACGCGGTCCTGGATCGCGTTATCTGCAGCGCGTTCTGATGCCGAGGCATAGGCGACATCGCGCCACGGAGCGAAATACTGCGCCTCCGGCCAGAGAAGCCGGGACTGGTCGCTCCAGGGGATGATGACCGGCCGGCTCTCTTCCGGCCGCGAAATGGCGCTTTCGCAGAACGTGCTCAGAAGCTCAAACTTGTCCATGTCGGTCTCACGAGGCGCGGAAGGGCGACGCCGTCATCGTTTTCGGAGGCTCGGCGCCGGAAGGTCGTTAAGCTCGCAAATCAGCGCCCGACAACGGTCGAATATGATTGCGGCGAGGTTGGGCGGATAGACGTGCTCGCTTCCGTGAGCGATCTCGTTGCGAATGTGGACCAGCAACACATGATCGTCGCCCCACTGACTTTTCTGCGGGGCCGATAGAATGTTCCGTTCAACCGCATATCCAAGACGCCTCGCAAGACCGGGCATCTTCTTCGCGTCAGCGCCCAGGCGGATCTTGAGAGCGAACTCGAGACTGGCCAGGGCCTGGCCGGCGGCGACCACCATCAGTTCGTAGTCAAGCCAGCCGTAGATCAGCGCATTCAGGGCGCGCGCGTAGATCCTGACCACGACGTCAGGCGCACCGGCAGGCAGCTCCAGATCGGCGACCATGTCGTAGTGGTCGCGGAAGCTCAATGGGCGCAGGCCGTCGACCGGGTCATCCGTCATTACGATCCGGTATCGGGCGTCGGGCTCCAGCGCCTCCGCATAGGTTTTCATCGCGTCTGTCCCTTGGCAATAGCGGCGCTGTCCGGCTTTGTAGGTCATGGGCAAGTACGATCCGCTTCGGGACTATCTCCGCAAAC
>NZ_JABAZW010000027.1 GCF_018608325.1 Brevundimonas sp.
GGTCAGTTGCAGGCCGGACGCCGAGCGCACGATCAGGGTCGCCTTCAGTGTCGTCTCCAGCCGCGAGACCCGCGGCCCGACCGTCGCCGCATCGACGCCCAGACGCTGGGCCGCGCGGCTGAGCGATCCGGCGCGGGCGGCCTCAACGAAGATGTGGGCGTCTTCCCAGTCGAACATGGTGATGCATCTGTGCGTAAGTGTGATTGCATATTTGCATTACGCCGTCCGCGCCGGGGTTGCTATGTCCTTGGGCAAGGGACTTCAGAGCCCATTGGGAAGAACGTTAGAAAAGGAAGATCGCCATGCGCGACATTCGCCATTTCATCGACGGTGCGGCGTTCGAGGGCGCTTCGGGCCGGTTCGGCGACGTCTTCAACCCCAATACCGGCGAGGTGCAGGCCCGCGTGCAGCTGGCCACGACCTCTGAGGTCGACCGCGCCGTGCAGTCGGCCCAGAACGCCTTCGAAGGCTGGGCCAGCACCAACCCGCAGCGCCGCGCCCGCGTCATGTTCGAGTTCAAGCGTCTGGTCGAGGCGAACATGAACGAACTGGCCGAGATGCTGTCCAGCGAGCACGGCAAGGTCATCGCCGACTCCAAGGGCGACATCCAGCGCGGGCTGGAGGTGATCGAGTTCGCCTGCGGCATCCCCCATGCGCTGAAGGGCGAATACACCTGGGGCGCAGGACCGGGGATCGACGTCTATTCGATGCGTCAGCCGCTGGGCGTGGTGGCGGGCATCACCCCGTTCAACTTCCCGGCCATGATCCCGATGTGGATGTTCGGCGTGGCCATCGCGGTGGGCAACACCTTCGTGCTGAAGCCGTCGGAACGCGATCCGTCGGTGCCGGTGCGTCTGGCGGAGCTGATGCTGGAGGCGGGTGCGCCGAACGGCGTGCTGAACGTGATCCACGGCGACAAGACAGCGGTGGACGCCATCCTGACCCATCCGCTGGTCCACGCCGTCAGCTTCGTGGGTTCGTCCGACATCGCCCACTATGTCTATCAGACCGGCGCGGCCAACCATAAGCGGGTCCAGGCCATGGGCGGCGCCAAGAACCACGGCATCGTCCTGCCTGACGCCGACATGGATCAGGTCATCAAGGATCTGGCGGGTGCGGCCTTTGGTTCGGCCGGTGAACGCTGCATGGCCCTGCCGGTCGTGGTCCCGGTCGGCAAGAAAACCGCCGACACCCTGCGCGAACGGATGGTCGCCGAGATCGAGACCCTGAAGGTCGGTGTCTCCACCGACGCCGCCGCCCACTACGGCCCCGTCGTCACCGCCCAGCACAAGGCCCGCGTCGAGGGCTGGATCGCCAAGGGCGTCGAGGAAGGCGCCGAACTGGTGGTGGATGGCCGCGGCTTCAGCCTGCAGGGTCACGAGAAGGGCTATTTCGTCGGCCCGTCGCTGTTCGACCATGTAAAGCCGACGATGGAATCCTATCGCGAGGAGATCTTCGGCCCGGTCCTTCAGATCGTGCGCGCCGAAAGCTTCGAGGAGGCGCTGAGCCTGCCCAGCCAGCACCAGTACGGCAACGGCGTGGCCATCTTCACCCAGAACGGCCGAGCGACTGCGCCGCCCGCGTCAATGTCGGCATGGTCGGCATCAATGTGCCGATCCCGGTGCCGGTCGCCTATCACACCTTCGGCGGGTGGAAGCGCTCGGCCTTCGGCGACATCAACCAGCACGGCATGGAAGGCCTGCGGTTCTGGACCAAGACCAAGACCATCACCGCCCGTTGGCCGGACAGTGAGCTGGAGCACGCGGATTCGTCCTTCGTCATTCCGACGATGGGCTGATCCCAACGCCAGCATTCCCCCCATTCGTCATCCTCGGGCCTGTCCCGAGACCCAAGGCGGAGGGGCTCGGGCGCCAACGGTTCGCGGTATTGTGCGGACGTCGAGAGGCGAATTTGCCGAACAATGGGTCCTCGGGACAGGCCCGAGGATGACGGAGTGAAAGAACGGGAATGGACTTCGCCCTTAACGACGATCAGCGCGCCATTCAGGACGCGGCCCGGGCCTTCGCCGACGCCGAACTGGCGCCCCACTCGGCCCGCTGGGACGAGGACAAGCATTTCCCCGTCGATGTGATGAAACAGGCGGCCGAAATGGGCTTCTGCGGCATCTATACGGGTGAGGAACACGGCGGCATCGCGCTGGGTCGGGTCGAGGCGGCGCTGATCTTCGAGGAGCTGTCGCGCGGCGACGTGGCGACGGCGGCCTTCATCTCGATCCACAATATGGCGACGTGGATGATCGACCGGTTCGGATCGGATGATCTGCGCGGACGTTTCGTCAGCGATCTGGTCGGCATGGAGAAGATCGCCTCCTACTGCCTGACCGAGCCGGGCTCTGGATCGGACGCGGCGGCGCTGCGCACCACGGCGGTGCGGGACGGCGACCATTATGTGCTGAACGGGTCCAAGGCCTTCATCTCGGGCGCCGGGACGTCGGACGTCTATGTCGTCATGGTCCGCACGGGCGGCGAAGGGCCCAAGGGCGTCAGCGCCATCGTGGTCGAGGCCGGGACGCCCGGCCTGTCGTTCGGCGCGCAGGAAAAGAAGATGGGCTGGAACGCCCAGCCGACCGCCATCGTCCAGTTCGACGACTGCCGCGTGCCGGTCGCCAATCTGCTGGGCGAAGAGGGGGCGGGCTTCAAATACGCCATGGCTGGTCTGGATGGTGGGCGGCTGAACATCGCCGCCTGTTCGCTGGGCGGGGCGCGTCTGGCGCTGGAGACGGCGCAGGCCTATGTCGCCACCCGCAAACAGTTCGGCAAGCCGTTGGCTGAGTTTCAGGCGCTGCAGTTCCGTTTGGCGGACATGGCGACGGACCTGGAGGCGGCGCGTCTGATGGTGCTGCGCGGCGCCTGGGCCATCGACAACGACCACCCGGAAAAGACCAAATGGTGCGCCATGGCCAAGCGCCTGGCCACCGACGCCTGTTTCCAGATCGCCGACGAGGCCCTGCAGCTTCACGGCGGATACGGCTATCTGAAGGACTATCCGCTGGAACGGATCGTGCGCGACCTGCGGGTCCACCGCATCCTTGAAGGCACGAACGAGATCATGCGCGTGATCATCGCGCGGGAGATGGGGCGGGGATGATGACGCTGATTGCCCTGCTGGCGGCGGCCCAGGTCGGGAACGAGCCTCAATGGATCACGGGCCGAATTCAGGACAGAGACCCGGTCGCCTCCTTCCTAACCTGGGATTTTTCGTCGGTGATCCTGCGCGCCACATGCAGAAACCGTGAGGTCATCATCGACTATTATGGTGACGACGTCGTGCCGAGGGATGCGCCGAAAACCACGCTTTTTGTCGATGGCGCCGCCTTTGAAATGCGCCGGACAGATGTTGCGCAATACCTCATGGACGCAACCGGGATCGCCGCTTTGCAGCGCGGCATGGCGGTGGAATTCGATGCGCCCAACGAGATGGACGAGCCTTGGTATCTTGGCGAGGCGCGTCCGTTGAAGACACTGGCGGCGATCTGTTCAGGAAACGGCAAATGACCGAACCCGAAATCCTCACCCGTATCGAGAACGGCGTCGGTCGCATCATGCTGAACCGGCCCAAGGCGATCCATGCGCTGAACCGGGCGATGTGCGAGGCGATGATCGAGGCCCTGCTGGCGTGGCGTGATGATGCGGCGGTGCGGTCGGTGCTGATCGACCATGCGGGCGAGCGCGGCTTCTGTGCAGGCGGCGACATCCGCATGATCGCGGATTCCGGCGCGGGCGACGGCGTGGACGCCAGGGCCTTCTTCCTGATCGAGTATCGGCTGAACGACCTGATGTTCGGATACCCCAAGCCGATCACGGCCATTGTCGACGGCATCGTCATGGGCGGCGGGGTCGGGATTTCGGAACCGGCGGATGTCCGCATCGCGACTGAGCGCACCACCTACGCCATGCCGGAGACGGGCATCGGCCTCTATCCCGAGGTCGGGGGCGGCTGGTTCCTGTCGCGCCTGCCGGGACAGACCGGCGTCTGGATCGGCCTGACCGGCGCGCGGCTGAAGGCGGCGGATACGGTGGCGCTGGGCATCCATACGCATTTCGTGCCGTCTGAGGGCGTCGAGGCGCTGAAGGCTGATTTGTCGGCTGAGGCGGCTGATCCGGCAGCCGTCGCGGCCCGTCATGCGGGGGACGCAGGGCCTGCGCCCCTGCTTCCGCGTCGTGAAGCCATCGACCGGCTGTTCGCCTTTGATACGGTCGAGGACATCTTCGCCGCCCTTGAGGCCAACGGATCGGACTGGGCGCTGGGTCAGCTGGCCATCCTGAAGACCAAGTCGCCGACCTCGCTGAAGGTCACCCTGCGCCATATCCGCGAGGGGGCGAAGGCCGCGTCGTTCAGCGACAACATGGCCGTCGAATACGCCGTCAGCGGCCGGATCGGCGCCACCCACGACTTCCAGGAAGGCGTGCGGGCCGTGATCGTG
The DNA here is from genome assembly GCF_018608325.1 of Brevundimonas sp. Taxonomy (GTDB): domain Bacteria; phylum Pseudomonadota; class Alphaproteobacteria; order Caulobacterales; family Caulobacteraceae; genus Brevundimonas. Next base: position 4,445 of record NZ_JABAZW010000027.1, read on the forward strand.
GACAAGGACAATGCGCCGAAATGGTCCCCGGCGGACCTGTCGGGCGTGACGCCACAGACCCTGGACGCGCTGTTCGCGCCCCTGGCCGACAACGAAAAATGGACGCCGCTGGCCTGACCTCGGCGCCGACAAAAGGGAGAGAGACCATGACCAAGATCGCCTTCATCGGCCTGGGCAATATGGGCGGCGGCATGGCGGCCAATCAGGCCAAGGCGGGCCATGCGGTTGCGGCCTTCGACCTGTCGCCCAGCGCGCTGGAGCGGGCCGCGTCTCAGGGCTGCACGCCCGTCGGATCGGTCGCCGAAGCGGTCAGGGACGCCGATGTGGTCATCACCATGCTGCCCGCCGGTCCGCATGTGTTGAGCGTCTATTCCGAGCAGATCATCGGCGTGGCCCCGGCCAGCGCCCTGCTGCTGGATTGTTCGACCATCGACGTCGAGACGGCGCGCAAGGTCGCGGGGCTGGCGAAATCGGCGAGCTATGCCTTTGCCGACGCGCCGGTGTCGGGCGGCACGGCGGCGGCGGATGCCTGGACGCTGGCCTTCATGGTCGGCAGCGACGAAGGCGACTTCGCCCGCATCGAGGCGGCGCTGGAACCGATGAGCCGCATCACCATCCGTGCGGGCGATCATGGTGCCGGACAGGCGGCCAAGATCTGCAACAATATGCTGCTGGGCATTTCGATGCTGGGCACATGCGAGGCGATCGCTCTGGCTGAGAAGCTGGGTCTGGACCCGGAGCGGTTCTTTGAAATCGCGTCCAAGTCCTCGGGTCAATGCTGGAGCGTCAGCAGCTATTACCCCTGGCCCGGTCCGGTGCCGACCGCCCCGTCCAATCGCGATTATCAGGGCGGGTTCGCCACGGCCATGATGCTGAAGGACCTGAAGCTGGCGCAGGACGCGGCGGCCAAGTCGGGCGCCACGACGCCGCTGGGCGCGCAGGCCGAGGCCCTGTACGCCCTGTTTGACGGCATGGGCCACGGCGGGCGTGACTTCTCGGCCATGCTGCAGCTTCTGCGCGGCCAGGCAGGCGAACTGTAATCAAGAGAAGGGCGCGATCCGTTCGGACCGCGCCCTGTTCAACCTCCCGTGACAGGGAGAACCGGGAGGCTGAAAGCTTAACCCCTGCGCGGGGCGCTGTAGGCGTAGCGGTCGTAGCGGACCTGGGCTGACAGACGGTCATAGCGGCGGTCCAGATCGGCGCGCTGCCAGGACGACAGTCCGCCGCGACGATAATCAACCTCCAGCCGCTTCAGCGCATTGAACTCGCCACGCAGTCGGTAGGCTTCGCGATTGCTGATCTGACCCGAGCGAACGGCGCGGTCGATGCGGCGGTCCAGTTCGGCTTGCCGTGCGCCGATCGATTGCCAGTAGCCATAGCTGACTTGATGAGCAGGGGCGTAGTTGGGGGCGCGGCTGGGGCCATGACCATAGGACTGGGCGGCGGCGGGCATGGCGACCGCAGCAGCGGCCAGAGCAAGGGCAGGAATGACGAAGTTCCGCATGACAGTCTCCTTGAGCGTCGGGCCGGTCGGGGTGACCAGCGATGACCAGAGATGACCATGCAGCGGCTGATCCCGACCTGAACGGCGGCGCTCAGGGACGGTTCATCTAGATGAGAAATCGGCAAGGTTGTGCGCCGATCCGCAGTGGCGATGCTGGCGTTGCCTGTGCGATGACCTATACAAGTCATTCAGCACCCGTTCAGAAGATCAGGATTAGACAGGCGATCATGTTTAGCAAAGCCGCCAGTCTTATCGTCGCCGTCGCGACCCTGGCCTTCGCCCCTGTCCTGACGACAGAGGCGGTCGCCCAGTCCCGCGACCAACGTCAACAGCAGTCGGAGGACGACCGCCGCGCCCCCCCGCGCGTCAGTCCTGACGAGGCGCGCCGCAGCGCTGGTCAGTACGGCCGCCCCATCGACACCCAACCGCGCCGCGACGGCAACTACAGCGTTCTGGTCGAACGTGACGGCCGCGTGCGTGACGTGGTGGTCGACGGGCAGACCGGACGCCCGCGTCAGGGCGACAACAATAACTCGAACAACAACAACGACCCGCGTCGCAGGCCGAACTAATGCGTATTCTGCTGGTTGAAGACGACGTCGACCTGTCGCGTCAGTTGAAGAACGCGCTGGCCGACGCCGGCTATGCGGTGGATCACGCGGCGGATGGCGAAGAAGCCCACTATCTGGGCGACACCGAGCCGTATGACGTCATCGTGCTGGACCTGGGCCTGCCGCGCATCGACGGGGTGTCTGTGCTGGAGCGCTGGCGCCGGGACGGCAAGACCACGCCGGTCCTGATCCTGACGGCGCGCGGCGCATGGTCGGACAAGGTGTCGGGCTTTGACGCCGGGGCCGACGATTATCTGACCAAGCCCTTCCACACCGAAGAGCTTCTGGCGCGTCTGCGGGCGCTGCTGCGCCGTTCGGCGGGCATCGCCTCGGCGACCCTGTCGTGCGGCGGGCTGCGGCTTGATCCCCGCGCCGCACGGGCCAGCGTCAATGGCGAGCCTCTGCGCCTGACCAGTCTGGAATACCGTCTGCTGCATTACATGATGATGCATCAGGGCCGGGTCATCAGCCGCACCGAACTGGTCGAGCACCTGTACGATCAGGACTTCGACCGGGATTCCAACACCATCGAGGTCTTCATTGGCCGCGTCCGCAAGAAGGTCGGTTCTGACCGGATCGAGACCGTGCGCGGGCTGGGCTATCGCCTGACGCCTCTGGCGGGCGAGACCGAAGCGGCGTGAACCAGACGGCGCCTGTCCGGTCGAGCGGTTATGACTGGGGGCGTCTGTTCGGGCGGCCCGGCCAGTCGCTGACGCGCAGGCTGATCTGGCTGGCCTCGACGTGGATTCTGCTGGCGCTGGTGATCGCGGCCCTGGCCCTGACCCATGCCTTTCAGGAATCGGCCCTGCGCCGACTGGGGGCCATGCTGAACGAGACGATCGACGAGATCGTTGTCGCCGCCAGCCGCACCCCGCCGGGTGAGCGGGTCGAACAGATTCAGGATGCCCGGACCCTGCGTCTGCTGTCGGGCAAATACTGGCAGATTCTGGAGGTTCAGCCCGACGGTCGACTGACGCCGCTGGCGCGTTCGACCTCGCTCTGGAACTATAATCTGAACCTGCCCGCCGACCTGCCGCAACGGCTTGAGCTTGGGCTCGGCGACGTCATCACCTTCAACACCGACGGGCCAAAGGACGAGCCGAAGAAGCCTGAGCCTTTACGGGTCGCGGCGTCGATGAAGACCATTCCCCGCCATGATCGACCCATCATCTTTCTGGCCGCGCTGGATCGGTCCGAGGTCGATGCCGACACACGCCAGTTCGCCACCCTGACGTGGATCGCGCTTCTGGTCATGGGCGCGGGGCTGGTGTCGGCGGTCTTTATCCAGGTGCGGTTCGGCCTGCGTCCTCTGTTTGACCTGCGCAACGAGATCGCCGCCGTACGCAAGGGGCGCGCGGCCCGGATCGTTCACGACTATCCGCTGGAAATTCAGCCCCTGGCCGAACAGGTCAACCGCCTTCTGGACCATAATCAGGAGGTCGTGGACCGCCAGCGCACCCATGTCGGCAATCTGGCCCACGCGCTGAAGACGCCGATCTCGGTCATGCTGGCCGAGGCCGGAAATGAGGAGGGCGCGCTGCCAGAACTGGTGCGCCGCCAGACCAAGGTCATGCAGGGTCAGGTCGACCACCATCTGCGTCGGGCGCGGGCGGCGGCGCGGGCGGCGCACGGTCTGGGCGAAAAGACCCCGGTGCCCGAGGTTCTGGACGAACTGGCGGTCATGATCGAACAGGTCTTCCGCTCCAAGGATGTCGAGATCGACTGGCGCGCGCCGGACGAACTGGCCTTTCTGGGCGAACGTCAGGATCTGCAGGAAATCCTGGGCAATCTGATCGAGAACGCCGCCAAATTCAGCCGTCGCCGCGTGCGAGTGTCGGCCGGGGCCAGCGGTCTGGGACAGATGGTGGTGGTGGTCGAGGACGATGGCCCCGGTCTTCCGGCCGATCAGCGCGATGAGGTCATGAAGCGGGGATCCCGCCTGGATGAAAGCGCGCCGGGGTCCGGTCTGGGCCTGTCCATCGTCGACGACCTGACGCGGGCGTACGGCGGGCGGCTGACCCTGAACGACAGTGACATGGGCGGTCTGAAAGCGGTGTTGGAGCTGCCTGCCGCCGAGACCTGATCCGCGCTTGATCGAAGCAGGGCTGCAACTGCCGCTCGCCCGTCGCAGCCTGATGGGTTAGACGGCCAAGCATGATCGCCTTCTGGATGATGACGGGACTGGCTGCGGCCCTTGCGGGGCTGCTTGTGCTGGCTGGCGCGCGGCGGGGCGCGGATGCGGCGGTCGAGGCCGAGAGCGATGCGGGGACTCGCGAACTGAATGAGCTGGACCGGCTGAAGGCGCGGGGCCTGCTGGACCATGCAGCCCATGCGGCGGCGCGGGCGGAGGCCGGGCGCAGGCTGTTGGCGCAGGGGACCGCGGCGCCGCGACCTGTCGCGGGATCAGGGGATCGGCTGTGGGTGCTGGGCGGCATCGCCGCCGCCGTGGCGGGCGCGCTGGTCCTCTATGTCGCGACGGGTTCGCCCGGTCTGCCGGACCAGGCCTATGAAACCCGGGTCGACGCCTGGTCCATGCAGTTGGATACGCTGGAGCCCGCGCAACTGGCCGCCGTGACCGCGCGGGTGGTCAAGGAACGGCCCGGTGACAGACAGGCGCTGGCCATGCTGGGCGCGGCCCGGTTCGCCGCCGAAGATCCGCTGGGCGCCGCCTCGGCCTTCCGCCGCTTGATCGAACTGGACCCCAAGGACGCGCAGGCTTGGGCGCGGCTGGGCGAAAGTCTGGTGCGGGCCAATGACGGCAAGGTCGGCGGCGACGCCGAGGCGGCCTTCATTCAGGCCGTGAAACTGGACCCTGAGCAACTGGGCGCGCGGTTCTTTCTGGGCGAGGCGGCCTTGAGCCGGGGCGACGGCGCAGCGGTGCGGGTCATGTGGGCGCCCCTGATCGCCGCCCTTGAACCGACCGATCCGCGCCGGATCGATCTGGAGCGGCGGATGCCGAACGAGAGGGCGCAATGACACGTTGGTTGGCTGAGTTCACGCCGGTATATGCGATGCGTCTGTCCTCCGTTTGCGGATCGTCTGTCGCATGAGCTGGCTGCCCAAATCACCGAAGGCGCGTCGCCGCCTGTGGGTCGTCGCCGCCGTGACGCCGATCCTGGCCCTGGCCGTGGGCCTGTCGCTGTGGGCCATGCAGGACAGCGTGACCTTCTTCTATTCCCCATCAGAGGCCACGGCGGACAAGGCGCCGGAAGGCCGCAACATCCGTCTGGGCGGTCTGGTCGAGGCGGGCAGCGTGCACAAGTCTGGCGACGGGGTGGTCGTCTTCGCCGTCACAGATAACGCCGCCACGACCCGCGTGGTCTATCATGGCGACCTGCCGGACCTGTTCCGCGAGGGGCAGGGGATCGTGGCGCAAGGGGCCTTCACCGCCGACCGCACCTTCCACGCCAGTCAGGTTCTGGCCAAGCACGACGAGAATTACATGCCGCGCGAGGTCGCCGACCGCCTGAAGGAAAAGGGCGAATGGCGGCCTGACGGCGCGCCGTCGCAGGGCGAAATCCGTCAGGGAGCCTCGTCCCTGTGATCGCCGAATTCGGGGCCTTCGCCCTTGCGCTAGCTCTGGCGCTTTCCCTGTTGCAGACGGCCTTGTCGACGGCGGCGCGCGTGCGGCGCAGTCCCGTTCTGGCGGGCGCAGGTCAGGCGGCGGCGCTGGCGGCGGCGGGCGCGGTGGCGCTGGCCTTCGCGGCCCTGATTTACGCCTTTGCCGTGTCGGACTTCTCGGTCTCGAACGTCGCGGCCAACAGCCACACCGACAAGCCGATGCTGTACAAGGTGGCGGGCGCCTGGGGCAGCCATGAAGGCTCGCTTCTGCTGTGGTGTCTGGTCCTGACCGTCTTCGGCGGGGCCTTGGCGCGGGCGCGCGGCCTGCCGTTCGGATTGAAGGCCTCGGCCGTGGCGGTGCAGGGCGCGCTGGGTTCGCTGTTTCTGGCCTTCGCCGTCTTCACCTCCAGCCCCTTCACCCGTCTGGACCCTGCACCGGTTCAGGGCGCGTCGCTGAATCCGCTGCTGCAGGACCCGGCCCTGGCGGTGCATCCGCCGCTGCTGTACGCGGGCTATGTCGGGTTTTCGGTCTGTTTCTCACTGGCGGTCGCGGCCCTGATCGAGGGGCGGGCGCAGACGGCCTTCTGGCCCGCATGGGGACGCTGGGTTCGGCCCTGGGCGCTGGCCAGTTGGGCCTTTCTGACGGTCGGCATCACTCTGGGATCGTTCTGGGCCTATTATGAACTGGGCTGGGGCGGTTGGTGGTTCTGGGACCCGGTGGAGAACGCCTCCTTCATGCCGTGGCTGGCGGGCGCGGCCCTGTTGCACAGCGCGGTGGTGACCGAGCGGCGCGGGGCGCTGGCGGGTTGGACCGTGTTCCTGGCCCTGCTGGCCTTCACCTTCTCCATGCTGGGCGCCTTCCTGGTGCGGTCGGGCGTCCTGACCAGTGTTCACGCCTTCGCCGTCGATCCCCAGCGGGGGATGATGCTGCTGGCCATACTGGGGATCGCTTCAGGCGCGGCCTTCGTCCTGTTCGCCTGGCGGGCGCCGCAGCTGAAGGGCGGCGGCCTGTTCGCGCCGGTCAGCCGCGAGGGCGCGCTGGTGTTGAACAATCTTTTCCTGACGGCGGCGGCGGCGACGGTGCTGCTGGGCACCCTGTATCCG
>NZ_JABAZW010000070.1:0-5960 GCF_018608325.1 Brevundimonas sp.
CAGCGAGTGCGGTACGGGCCATGGTCGGGGCGGGCGGGAACAGACGCATCGTCTCCTCCAGCACGGCGCGGGTCCACGGCAGGCTGTCGGCCCATTTGGGCTGGCTGACGTCGAAGGCGTCCGCCTCGCCCTTAAGGCGCGCCAGATATTCGGGCTGGCGCGACAACAGATGCAGGGTCCAGCCCAAGGCGCGAGCGGTCGTCTCATGTCCCGCCAGAATAAAGGTCAGGATGTTGGACGCGACTTCGGCATCGCTAAGGCCTGGACCGCCGTTTTCGTCGCGGGCCAGCAGCAGGGCGCTGAGCAGATCGTCATGGGCCGCGCCGCCCGCCTCGATCTGGGCGCGGCGGGCCTCGACCAGATGGGTTACGCGTCGCTCGAAGAAACGGGCCGAGCGGAAGCTGGCCAGCCGCCCCAGACGCGGCGCCCAGTCCGGCGCGCCCAGCACGTCCAGCGGATCAATCCGCGCCCCATTGGCCAGAAACTGGTTCAGCGCCCGTTCGAACCCGCGCGCCTCGCCGCCCAGTTCGTCCGAGAACATGGTCGCCGACAGGATGTCGAAGGTCAGGCCCGACATTTCGCTGTCGATATCCAGCACACGCCCATGGGCCGACAAGGCCCACGACGCGACGCGGGCGTGGCAGACCTCGGCCATGCGGGCGTTCAGGGTGGCCATTTTCGCGGGCGTGAACAGGGGCGCCAGGATGCGTCGCGCGCGCCGCCATGTGTCGCCCTCGGTCAGCAGCAGACCTTCGGCCAGCATCGGTCCCAGCACCCGCCGCTGCAGGTCGCCCTTCACATAGTTGGCGGCGTTTTCCGTCAGGACATGGCGGACGCCCTCGGGGTGGCTGACCACCAGGATCTCGCCCAGCGGGCCGACGCCGTGCAGTTGCGGCTCGTTGAAATGCCGTTCCGACCACATGCGGATGGGGTCGCGCCAACTGATCCAGAGGAAGGGCAACAGCGACAGCGGCTGGGTCCGGCGTACCGGAATGCGAGGAACGAAAGGCGTATCGACGACCGTCATCAGCGTATCTGCTCCGCATGGCCCCAGTTTGAAGATAGGGCTGGTTGCGAGGATGCGCCATGTTTCAGGTCTTGGCGCGGGTCTTTCGGGCCTCGACCAGACGGGCGCGCAGGGCGTCCAGCTGGGCCGCGCGGCGCTGTGGCGTGTGCTCGGTCTGGACGTGCTTCTGACCACTGCGCGCCATGGTCAGCCTCAGCTCGGGATCGACGATCAGCTGTTCGATCCGGTCGGCCAGAGTGGGGGCGTCCAGCGGCTCGACATAGAGGGCGTGCGGGCCGCTGCCTTCGCGCAGGCCGCCGCGACCGGACGATATGACCGCCGCGCCCGCCGCATGGGCCTCCAGCGCCGCCAGAGGGAAGGGATCAGGAAAGGCGGACGGGACCAGGGCGATGGCGGCGCTTTGCAGGGTGTCACGCACCACGGCCCAGGGCTGCTGTTTGCGCAGGGACACGCGGTCGCCGAAGCGCGCCAGCCGGTCGATCTGGGCCTGCGCCCAGTCGGCGTGGGTGTGCCAGTCGATGACCAGCAGGTCCGCGCGCCAGTCGGGATGGCGCTCCAGCACCGCCTCCAGCGCCTCGCAGATCAGGTCGAAACCCTTTTCCGGCACAGCGCGGCCCGTATAGGCGATGACCGGCCCGCGCTCCTCGACCGGGGCGGCCCACAGGTCGGCGTCTATCGGGTTGTGGATGGTGAAGCCGCGCTCGGCCAGCGCCGGGAAACAGTCGGCGAAGGCCCCGCGCAGATAGTCGCTGACGAAAATATGGGCGTCGAAGGCGCGGAACCGGTGCTCATAACGCATCCGCGCCAGCGGGTTGCCGCCGCCGCTGGCCTGATTGTGGCGGTACAGGACGCTGGGGATGTGCGGAAAGGCGCGGGCGATGGCGGCGGCGCTGGGGCCGTGCTGGTGCAGTTCCAAAAACTGCGGCGGATCACGGCGCAGGGCGCGGATGATGCGCCCGGTCCGGCCCAGACCCGGTGCGACCGCATGGGTGGCCAGATCGCCGCGATCCACAGCCCCGGCATCGCAATAGACGGTCACCTGATCCCGGTTCGCACTGAAGCGGGACAGGGTGCGCGCGACCGTCTCGATCGAGTTCGGCTGGGTGCTGCAGAAGATCGAGCCGGGGCCCATGACGACGGCGGTTTTCATGCCTGCAGCCTGCTCATGAGCCCTCGGTCAAGGGAAGCGGTTTAAGCCGCGCCTTCGATCCAGTTCGGCATCCAGCCTTCGTGCCATTCGCGCAGGTGGGCGACGGGAATGCTGAACAGCTCGCCCTTGTCCCCGCGTGAGGCGAAGGCGTCGCCGCCCGCGTGGCCGACGACCGAGGCGTGCAGACCGGCTTCGCGCGCCTTGGCGATCAGGGCGTCCGCGTCGGTCACCGCGACCAGATAGCGGGCCTGATCTTCACCGAACAGGAAGGGGTGGGCGTGGGCGGCGCTGGAGGCGTCCAGCGTCACGCCGACGTCTGAGGCCAGCACCAGATCGGCGGCAGCCCCGATCAGGCCGCCGTCGGACAGGTCGTGAACCACGGTCAGCTCGCCGCCTTCGATCAGGCCGCGCACAAAATCACCGGTTTTCTTTTCCAGCTTCAGGTCGACCGGGGGCGGTGCGCCGTCTTCGCGGCCCAGAACCTCGCGCAGATAGATGGAGGCGCCCAGTTCGCCGTGCGTCTGGCCGATCAGGACCAGCGTATCGCCCTCGGCCATGCCGCCAAAGCCGGTCACCACGTCATAGTTGGACAGCAGGCCGACGGCCCCGACGGTCGGGGTCGGCGGAATGGCGACGCCGTTCGTCTCGTTATACAGGCTGACGTTTCCGCTCACGACCGGGAAGACCAGTTCGCGGCAGGCCTCGGCCATGCCGTCGATGGCGCGCACGATCTGGCCCATGATCTCGGGGCGTTGCGGATTGCCGAAGTTCAGGTTGTCGGTGATGGCGATGGGGCGCGACCCCACGGCGGTCAGGTTGCGCCAGGCCTCGGCGACGGCCTGTTTGCCGCCCTCATAGGGATCGTTCTGGACATAGCGCGGGGTGCAGTCGGACGTAACGGCCAGGCCCTTGTCCGTGCCATGCACGCGCACCACGCCCGCGTCGGCGCCGGTGGACGAATCCTGCAGGGTGTCGGCCATGACGTGACGGTCGTACTGTTCCCAGATCCAGCGCTTGGACGCCATGTCGGGGCAGGCGACGACCTTCATCACCGCATCGGCCCAGTTTTCGGGCGCGGGCACCTCGGCGGGGCTCAGCTTGGGCTGCAGTTCCGGCTGGACCCACGGGCGGTCATACAGGGGGGCGTCGTCGAACAGGGGCGCCAGAGGCACGTCGCAGACGGTTTCGCCGTGATGCTTCAGCACCAGGCGGCCGGTGTCGGTGGTCACGCCGATGACGGCGGCGTCCAGACCCCATTTCTTGAAGATGCGGTGTCCGTCTTCCTCGCGCCCCGGCTTCAGCACAGCCAGCATCCGCTCCTGGCTTTCCGACAGCATCATCTCATAGGCGGACATGCCCTCTTCGCGCTGGGGCACCGCGTCCATGTTCAGCTCGATACCGACGCCGCCCTTACCGGCCATCTCGACCGAGGAAGATGTCAGACCCGCTGCGCCCATGTCCTGAATGGCGGCGACGGCGCCGGACGCCATCAGCTCCAGCGTGGCTTCGATCAGCAGTTTCTCAGCGAAGGGGTCGCCGACCTGGACGGTGGGGCGTTTGGATTCCGACTCGTCGTCGAACTCGGCCGAGGACATGGTCGCGCCGTGGATGCCGTCGCGGCCGGTCTTGGAGCCGAAATAGACCACCGACAGACCCGCCGAGGGCGCGGCCGAGTAGAAGATGGCGTCCGACTTGGCCAGACCCACGCACATGGCGTTGACCAGGATGTTGCCGTTATAACCGGCGTGGAAGTTGGTCTCGCCCGCCACGGTCGGCACGCCGACGCAGTTGCCGTAACCGCCGATACCCGAGACGACGCCCTTGACCAAACGCTTGGTTTTTTCATGCGACGGGTCGCCGAAGCGCAGGGCGTTCAGCAGGGCCACCGGGCGTGCGCCCATGGTGAAGACGTCGCGCATGATGCCGCCCACGCCTGTCGCCGCACCCTGATAGGGCTCGATGTAGGAGGGGTGGTTGTGGCTCTCCATCTTGAAGATGCAGGCGTCGCCGTCGTCGATGTCGATCACGCCCGCGTTCTCGCCTGGACCGCAGATGACGCGATCGCCGGTCGTCGGGAACTTGCCCAGATGGATCTTGGAAGATTTGTAGGAGCAGTGCTCGGACCACATGACCGAGAAGACGCCCAGTTCGACGTGGTTGGGCTCACGCCCCAACCGGTCGAGGACGACCTGATACTCGTTCGGGGCCAGACCGTATTCAGCGGCCAATTCGGACATCGTCTTTTCAGGAGCGCTCATGGGCGGGGCTTCTAGCCGCAGATGGGGCAAATGTCAGCCCGCACGGCGCAAGATCGGGGAACATCGTTGAGGCCGGGCGGTTGATTCAGGCGAAAGCCGCAGGAGCCTTCCATGACCGACCGCCCAATCGACCCCGCCGCCACGCCGCAGGACGAGGATCTGCCCGAAATCGCCGCCGATGACGCGGGCGCCTCTGCTCTGGCCGAACAGCCGCAACCTGACGCCGGCAACGCCGATGAGGAGGACAAGTGATGACCGACAAAACCCGTTTGCCAGCCGCGCAACATCAACAGATGGACCGCTCCAACGATGTGGAGACGACCAGGGAAATGGATGCGGCGGCGCCGGAACTGGCCCTGGAAAGCCGTCAGCGGCTGACCGGATCAGCCGTCGGCGTGGGCAGCGTCGGCTTTGACGAAAGCGGCGCCTTTGATGTCGGCGCCGACGATCATGATCCGCAGGATGACGCGATCACTGACGATCCGCCTAAGCCCTGAGTTCAGGCCCCGAGTTCAGGCAATGCGTTCAGCCGCGCTCGACGCCTGGACGCAGACGGAAGGTCAGGACGACGCCCGCCAGCAGCACCAGTATTGCGGCGGCCAGAGCCGTAAAGGCCAGGGGCGGATTATCAGGCTGTTCCGCTACAAAGGCGCCCAGAAGACCCCAAGAGACCGGCAGGGGGTAGGCCAGGGTCCGCAGGCGCGCCGTCACCGCGATTGCGATCAGGGCGGTGACCACGACCGCCGCCACGGCCCACCCTGTAGGCGTCAGCGCTGTCGGCAAGGCGTTGAAGGCCGTCGCCGTGGTGATCAGGTTCAGGGGGGGCGGCGACTGTCAGCCAGCCCGCCAGTCCCGCTAGCGGCCAGACCGTCAGCATCCGGTCGCGATCAAACCGGCCCAGCGTGCGGATCGTCCCGCCAAAGGCCAGCAGCGGGACCAGCAACGCAATCAGGCTGGCGAAGATGATGATGACGCTGGCCGCCTTCAGATTCATCGCCGCGACGATGATCCAGAAACCTATGCCGAACAGGGTCACCACCGACGGCCAGCCCAGACGGTTGATCAGGGTGCTTTCGCCCGTCTGCGGCAGCACCTGCCGCACCGCATAGGCCAGTATGCCCAGATACAGCAGCCCCCAGATCGAGAAGGCGTACCCCGCAACCCGCAGGGTGGAGTTGCCGTCCGCCGCAAACTCGGCCTGGGTCAGGCCCAGTCCCGCCAGGTTCTGAACAATGGGTGCGACGACGGCGAAGACAGCCGCGGCCAGCACGACCAGTCGTCGGGTGCGTTGGGCGGGAGTGGGGCGAACGATCGAGGACATGACGGCTCCAACAGTGAAGGTCGAACCATGATTACGCATCGAGCGGGCGGATGGTTCATTCGTCCGTCCAACGCCTATGTCGCACTGTTCTCTCAGGCGGTGTAGTAGGCAGGCCGTGTCCGCCGTTGAGGCGCAGCCCTGTCGAGCTTGAACGAGTGTCCGTCAGACCCGCCGTCATCAGCCTTATTCTGGCTGCCGCCGTGG
>NZ_JABAZW010000070.1:5970-11058 GCF_018608325.1 Brevundimonas sp.
CTCTGGCGCAGGAGCAGACGGCGCCGTCCGTCAGCGTCAATGCTCAGCAACTTCAGACCGCCTGGTCGCGGCTCCAGCAGGCTTTCACGCCCGAGCAGCAGGCCAATGAGGCCCGTAGTACGGCCCGGCTTCTGGCGGCGTCCGGCGTACGGATCGGGTCGCTGGAGATGGACGTCAAGAACATCGCCACCGGCCGTACTGTGCCCCGTGACGACCCGTCGATCCTGCAACGCCCGCAAGCGCACGAAGTGACCTTCGTCGTCGACGGCCGCTTCTACACCTTCCGCCCCCTGTCCCGCGCCAGCCTTGAGGCCTTCACGGGGCGTTGAGGGCTGCGTCAGGTCTTGTCTTCCTTGGTGTCGGTGTCGTTCACCATCACCTGGATCGAACCTTCGTAGGAGAAGGCCCGGCTGGAGCGGTCCTCGACACCGGTGGCGATCAGCGCAGCGGTGTAGCCGACCGGCACGGTGGTGTAGTTCACGCCGATGGCGATGGAGTCATAGCTGCGGCCGACCCGCTCAGGCTCGACCGATACGCGCAGGTAGGTCTCGTTCTCACGCGGGCGGAACTGCACGGAATAGACCCTGCCGCGATACAGGAACTCGTCCGCCGGGAAGGTTCGCGTCACATCGCCGTTGCGGTCCAGAACGGCGACGTGTGGCGACAGGATGCGCAGCGGCTCCAGCATGCCGCCGACGATGATGGTCTTGTCGTCATAATCCGTCGGCAGGGCGAAAATGACGGCGGGGCTTATGCCCCTGTCCGTCTGCATGCACGGGGTCTCACTGGTCACCGGCGCAGTGACCGTGAACACCGCCCGTTCCTTGGGCGGCGTCAGGCTGATTGCGGCGGTCAGGTCGGGCTGATCCGCACAGGTGCGTTCCGCATAGTTCAGGGCGGCAGGGGGATGCGACGGCGCCGTGGCGCAGGCTGACAGCATGGCCATGCCGCCAATAGACATGAGGACGCGCATGTTCAGGCTCAGTGCATCAGGCGGGCGGCGGTGTCCGCCACGTTGAACAGGGCGTCTTCGATGCCGGCTGCCAGACGGTTCGGGTCCGCCAGCAGTTCAGAGCGATTGTTGAAGGCGTATTCCGGGTTAGGCGTCAGCGTCACCACGCCCTCGGCTGCATACAGAGGGTTAGAGACGATGGTGTTCTCCATCAGCTTGGCGCCGTCGGACACCCGCACCAGCTTCACCTGAGCCTGCACATAGGGACGGAACGGCTGGCCCGCGCCGGAGGACAGATAGCCATAGCCGCTGACCACGACGTCCAGATAGGCTTCTGCGCCGTTTGAATCGGGATAGGTTTCCAGGAATTCGCGCTTGGGGCGGGCCTGTTCCGGCAGCAGGGCGACGGCATAGCCATCGGCTTGCAGCTTTTCGCTCAGGCGGGCTTCCAGGCGGCTTTCGGCGTCGAAATCGATGGCTTCCAGCGCCTTGTGCACGGCGTTCTGGCGTTCGACCTGAATGCCTGCATCGACCAAGGCGCCGATCAGGCCGAAGTTGGAGCCGACCGAAGCGACCTCATAGGCCATCGGCTTTTCAGGCAGGGCGTCATCGACGACGGCGATGGATGTGATGTTCGCACTGGCGCGGTCATAGGGCGTGGCGACATAGGGCGACGCGCAGGCGGTGACCAGCATCGCCGCAGCGACAACGAATAGCTTTTTCAACATTTAAACTCCCCCTGAGCGCGTAGGGATGACGCGCGCAAGGCGAGGCTGTCAATCGTTGTTTTGTGACGATTTCAACCAGGGCGACATGTGCCGCCCGGCTCGGCTTAAGCCGCCGCGTAGATGCTCTGGAACAGCGTTGCGCCGTCGGCAGAACCCAACTCGGCTTCGAAGGCGCGGTCGGGGTGGGGCATCATGCCCAACACATTACCGCGCGCGTTTTGCAGGCCCGCGATGTCGTTCACCGAACCGTTGGGATTGTCGACATAGCGGAACACCACCTGGCCCTCGCCCTCGATGCGCGCCAGGGTTTCGGCGTCGGCGAAGAAGTTTCCATCCGCGTTGCCCTGGGTCATGACGACCTCGGCCTGATCGGCATAGCCGGTGGTGAAACGCGTCTGGGCGTTGGCCACCGTCAGGGCGATGGGCTTGCAGATGTATTTCAGGCCCTTGTTGCGCAGCAGGGCGCCGGGCAGCATTCCGGCTTCGCACAGGATCTGGAAGCCGTTGCAGATGCCGACCACGGTGACGCCGTCGTCTGCGGCCTTCTTGACCGCCTGCATCACCGGCGACTGGGCCGCCATGGAGCCGCAGCGCAGATAGTCGCCATAGGAAAACCCGCCGGGAATGACGATCAGGTCCAGCCCCGAGGGCAGTTCCGTCTCGGCATGCCAGACCATCGAGACGGGCTCGCTGGTGGAGCGTTCAATAGCGACCTTGCAGTCGCGATCGCAGTTGGAACCGGGGAAGACGATGACGGCGGCGCTCATGGCGCGGGCCTTTAGCAGGCTTCTTTCGTCTTGTCAGGCCGTCGCGTGCTTGCGGCCCGTCATCCATGCGATCACGAAGATGACGAAGCCGCCCAGCGACAGGGCCACGCCTACCCAGGCGGTCGAGGTCCAGCCGTATCCCGCCGCGATGGCCATGCCGCCCAGCAGGGGGCCGATGGCGTTGGCGGTGTTGAAGGCCGAGTGATTCAGCGCCGCCGCCAAGGTCTGGGCGTCGCCCGCCACGTCCATCAGGCGGGTCTGCAGGATGGAACCCAGACCACCGCCGCCGCCGATCAAGAAGATCACGACCATCAGCGCCCACAGGTTCGTCGCCGCAAACGGATAGAGGGCCAGGGCGATGGCGCTCCAGATCAGAAGGCCGCCCGCTGCGGGGAAGCCGATACGGTCGGCGGCCCATGCGCCCAGAATATTGCCCAGGAACATGCCCACGCCGAACACGGCGAAGACCCAGGGCAGGACTTCCGGCCCGATGCCCGTCACCGCCTGAAGCGTGGAGGCCAGATAGGCATAGACCGCGAACATGCCGCCAAAGCCGATGGCGCCGACGCCGAGCGTCAGCCAGACCTGTCCACGCTTCAGAGCCCCCAACTCACGCAGAGGGCTGGCGTCGGCATGGGCCGGATCGCGCGGCGCGAACAGGGCGACTAGCGCCATGGTGATGACCGCCAGAACGCCCACGATGGCGAAGGTCCAGCGCCAGCCGTAGGTGTGGCTGATGATATTCGCGAACGGCACGCCGATGACGGTGGCCACCGTCAGGCCCATCAGGATCGTGGACACGGCCCGCGTACGGTATTCCAGCGGCACGACCGAGGCGGCGACCAGCGCCGCCACCCCGAAATAGGCCCCGTGCGGCAGGCCGCTGAGAAAGCGGAAGACCAGCATCCAGTTGTAGGTGGGGGCAAGCGCGCTGGCGACATTGGCGACGGCGAACAGAGCCATGAAGCCGATCAGCAGCAGCCAGCGCGGCAGACGCGCGCCCAGCACCGCCAGAATCGGCGCGCCGACCACCACTCCCGCGGCATAGGCGCTGATGACATGACCGGCGGTGGGGGCGTCGACGCCCAGACCGGCCGCGAAATCCGGCAGGATGCTCATGGCCGCGAACTCGGTCACGCCGATGGCGAACCCGCCCATGGCCAGGGCGATCAGGACCAGCGCCACCTGCCCCCCGGCAAGGGGAGGGGTGACGGTCTCGCGAGGGGGCGCGACGTCGCAGGTGGTCATGAAGATCGTCCGGGGGAGGGAGTGTTGCGCTGCAACATAGGTCGCCGCCCCCGCCGATCAAGCCGGTTCAGCCCTTGTTTTCGTAGGTCGCGGTTATGCTGGCCTTGGCCAGAGTGTGGAAATGCAGGTTGAAGCCGTAGATGGCGCCCGAGTTGTCTGCGTTCACATCCAGGCTTTCGACGTCCACGGCGAAGACGGTGAAGATGTAGCGGTGCGGGCCATGGCCAGCGGGCGGTGCGGCGCCGCCGAAGCCGGGCTGGCCATAGTCTGTGCGGCCCTGAATGGCGCCCTTGGGCAGATCGCCGCCCCGCGATCCCGCGCCCGCCGCCAGTTCGCTCACCTCGGCGCGGATGTTGGCCACGGTCCAGTGCCAGAAGCCCGAGCCGGTCGGGGCGTCCGGGTCATAGCAAGTGATCGCATAGCTCTTGGTGCCCTCGGGCGCGCCGGACCACGACAGATGGGGCGAGGTGTTGCCTATGGCCTGGACCTGGGCGTCGGGCAGGACGCCGCCATCCTGAAAATCGGTGGAGGTCAGGGTGAAGCTCATGGGCGTGTCTCCGAAAAACTGGGCCGCATCTTAATGGAAATCGCGGGTCGTTCGTTGCGCGATCTGAATCCGTGACTAGCTTTGAAGCAGTTAGGAGGATGCCGCCATGTTGCAATCTCTTCTGGACAGAACCTTTCGCACGCGATCGATCGCGGTGCGTCTGCCCGATGGTCGAACCCTGAGGGCGGGTCCGGGAGAGCCTGAACTGACGGCGGTGATCGAGGACCGCAAGACCGCTCTGGCTATCGCCGGAAATCCCGAGCTGAAGCTGGGCGAAGCCTTCATGGACGGCGGCTTTCGCATCGAGGGCGGCGACATCTATGACTTCATGGCGCTGGCGGCGTCGCAACTGTCGACGCAGGAGCGGCCGCAACCCTTTGGCTGGCGTATTCGTCGCGCGATGGAACAGGCCAACGACCGCAGGCATGCGCGGGCCAATGTCCATCACCACTATGATCTGACGGTGGATTTCTACCGGCTCTTTCTGGACGCAGACCTGCAGTATTCCTGCGCCTATTTCGAAACGCCGGACGCGACGCTGGAACAGGCGCAGATCGCCAAGAAGCAGCGGCTGATCGACAAGCTGGTGCTGTCGCCGGGGCAAAGGGCGCTGGACATCGGCTGTGGTTGGGGCGGTCTGGGTCTGTCGCTGGCCAAGGCTGGGGCGCAGGTGACCGGCGTCACCCTGTCGACCGAACAGCATCGCACAGCCAATGAGCGGGCGGCGGCGCAGGGCCTGTCAGGTCAGGCGGACTTCCGGCTGCAGGACTATCGCGATCTGGACCAGCCGTTCGACCGGATCGTCTCGGTCGGCATGTTCGAACACGTCGGCGCGCCGAATTATCA
>NZ_JABAZW010000064.1:0-2853 GCF_018608325.1 Brevundimonas sp.
GGTCAAGCCCGAGGGTGACGGAGTTTTAGATTACAGCGTGGCCAGGAAGGCGTCGTAGGCAGCTTGATCCATCAGGCCGTCCAGTTGCGAGGCGTCCGAGATCTTGATCTTGGCGAACCAGCCGTCGGCTTCGGGGGCGGCGTTGACGGTCTCCGGGGCGGTCGACAGCACGTCGTTGGCCTCGACTACTTCGCCCGAGACGGGGGCGTAGACGTCCGACGCGGCCTTGACGCTTTCGACCACGGCGAAGCTGTCGCCCTTGGCGAAGGTCTTGCCGACTTCCGGCACCTCGACGAACACCACGTCGCCCAGGGCCTCAGCCGCGTGCTTGGAAATGCCGACCGTGGCGATGTCGCCGTTCAGGCTGACCCACTCGTGATCCTTGGTGAAATGCATAGCTCTATCCCCTGATTAGGCGGTCTTGGGTTTGCGGTAATAGCGTTGCGCCACGAACGGCATGGCGATGACTTCGGCGGCGGCGGGCTTGCCGCGGACCAGAACCTTCAGTTCCGTGCCCAGTTCCGCGAAGGCGGGCGGCACGAAGCCCATGGCGATGTTCTTGCCCAGGCTCGGCGAGGGGCCGCCCGAGGTGATCTTGCCGATGATGTTTCCGTCCGCATCGGCGATCTCGGCGCCTTCACGGGCCGGGGCGCCTTCCTTGACGTGCAGGCCGACGCGGACGCGCGACGGACCCTCGGCCAGTTGCTTCAGGATGATGTCGGCGCCGTTGAAGTCTGCACGTTCCTTGCGCGACTTGGACAGGGCGAAGGTCAGGGCGCCTTCGACCGGCGTGGTCGCGGCGTCGATGTCGTGACCGTGCAGGGGCAGGCCGGATTCGAGACGCAGGCTGTCGCGGGCGCCCAGGCCGATCGGCTTGACGCGGGCGTCTTCCAGCAGGGTGTTCCAGATGCGCTCGGCCTGGTCCGAGGGGACCGAAATCTCATAGCCGTCTTCGCCGGTGTAGCCCGAACGCGAGACATAGCAGTCGGCCCCGAACAGCATCAGGCGGGCCGTCTCCATGAAGCCCATCTCGGCCAGCACCGGCTCGTGGGCGGACATCAGTTCGGCAGCCTCGGGGCCTTGAATGGCGATCAGGGCGCGGTCCAGCACCGTCAGCTTGGCGTCGCCTTCCAGATTGGCGTTCCAGAAGGCGAAGTCCTCATCCTTGTTGCCGGCGTTGACGACGACGAACAGGCCGTCGTGGTCGGGTCGGCCCGCCATCAGGTCGTCGATGATGCCGCCGTCCTTGTTCAGCAGCAGGGTGTATTTCTGCTTGCCCGCCTTCAGGATCTCATAATCGCCGGGGACGAAACGCTGGAACTGCGCCGTGGCGTCCGCGCCGGTGATCTTGCACTGGCCCATGTGCGACACGTCGAACAGGCCGACATGTTCGCGGGTCCAGCGGTGTTCGGCCAGAACCCCTTCATACTGGACCGGCATGTCATAGCCGCTGAAACCCACCATGCGGGCCCCCAGGGCGCGATGCGCGGCGTTCAGCGGCGTGGTTTTAAGAGCTTGGTCGGTCATGGTTCAGACTTTCGCGGTCGCGTGTTGTGGCGGAGCTTCGCCGCCGTCCTCGCGCCCCCGCTGTCCTGAAGCCTGAGAGATTCCGGCGTTTCCGCCTTGCTCCGTCGGCGCGCCCGTAAAAGAGCGACTTTCCAGCGTCCGTATGCTGTCGCGGTCCGTTTGCCTGAGCGTTTCCGGGGCGGTTGCGCCTTCGGCGTCTAAGCCGGTTTCCCGGCCTCGAACTCTCCCGCGAGAGCGAGCGACCTAAGCCATCGAGTCAGGCGCCAAGTCAAGCGTCGCCAGTGCATCCGAGGTCCGACAGACCTTGCCCCGCGCGTCCTGTGCGGCCATGAGTGCGCGACGCCCAACAACCTACGGGAAACGCCTTCATGTCCGCTGACCGCCTTCGTCTCGACGACCACATCGCCGCGCTGGAGGCGCCGCAGGGCCTGAAGGCCGTCCTGACCGTGATCGCCGCGACCTGCGCCCAGATCAGCGACGTAGTGGCGGGCGGCGCCCTGGTCGTCGCGCTGGGCGCATCCGGCCAGATCAATGTGCAGGACGAGGAACAGAAGAAGCTGGACGTCATCACCGATGACATGCTGACCCAGGCGCTGCTGGCCTGTCCGGCCATCGCGGGCGTGGCCTCTGAGGAAAAGGATCAGGTCGAGCCGGCGTCCAATCCGGCCGGCGAATATCTGGCCCTGTTCGACCCGCTGGACGGATCGTCCAACATCGACATCAATGCGCCGGTCGGCACCATCGTCTCGGTGCTGAAGTCCGCGACCCCGACGCCGGTCGAGGCCGACTTCCTGCAGGCGGGCCGCCATCAGGTCGCCGCCGTCTATGCCGTCTATGGGCCGCAGACCATGCTGGTGCTGACGACGGGCGACGGCGTGAAGGGCTTCACCCTGTCCAATGACGGCCAGTGGCTGCTGACCCACGACGCCATCACCATTTCGCCGGACACCAAGGAGTTCGCGATCAACGTCTCCAACCAGCGCCACTGGGCCGAGCCGGTCCAGCGTTATCTGGACGGCGTGCTGCAGGGGGCGGAAGGCCCTCGGGCCAAGAACTTCAACATGCGCTGGGTCGCGGCCATGGTCGCCGATGTCCACCGCATCCTGATGCGCGGCGGCGTCTTCTTCTATCCGTGGGACAAGCGCGAACCGAACAAGCCGGGCAAGCTGCGCCTGATGTACGAAGGCAATCCGATGGCCCTCTTGGTCGAGCAGGCGGGCGGCAAGGCCACCACCGACGGCGTCCAGCCCATCCTCGACGTCCAGCCGACCCAGTTGCACCAGCGCATCCCCGTCGCCCTGGGGTCGGCCAACGAAATCGACGCCT
>NZ_JABAZW010000064.1:2863-10784 GCF_018608325.1 Brevundimonas sp.
GCAGAACGATTTCTGCGGGGGCGGCGCGCTGGCGGTCGCGGGCGGGGCCGGGATCATGCCGCTGATCAACCGGTTGGCGGAACGGTTCGACAAGCTGATCGCGACACAGGACTGGCATACGCCGGACCAGATTTCCTTCGCCTCGAACCACGAGGGCGCGACGCCCTTCACCGAAATCGAGGTCGCCTATGGCCGCCAGATGCTGTGGCCCGATCACTGTCTTCAGGGTTCGGTCGGCGCCGACTTCCATCCCGACGTGAAGCCGACCATCGACCGCGCCCTGGCCGTGATCCGCAAGGGTTATAATCCGGCGGTCGACAGCTATTCCGGCTTCTTCGAGAACGACCACCAGACCCGGACGGGCCTTGCGGGCCTGTTGCGCGATCTGGGTGTGAAACGAGTGTTTCTGGCCGGTCTGGCCTTTGACTACTGCGTCCGCTTCACCGCCGAAGACGCGGTCCGCGAAGGCTTCGAGGCCATCGTCATCACCGACGCCAGCCGCGCGATTGCGCCAGAGACGGCGGCGGCAGCGCACGACAGCTTCCGTGCGCTGGGTGTGACCGAGATCGAGGCGGCGACGCTGCTCGCCTAGGTTCAATCGACATTCAGTTGGTTCACCCCCAACTCGTCATTCCGGGGCTGAGCGGAGCGAAGAACCCGGAACCCAGGAGGCGCGCATCCGGCGTCGAATGCATCCAGCGATGCGATTGTGGCCCTGGGTTCCGGGTTCGTCCTTCGGACGCCCCGGAATGACGAAAGAGAAGGCCTTCACTCCCAGAAATCCTCCGCATCGGGAATCCGCGTGAAGGCGATCTTGGCGCCGATATATTCGGGCAGCCCCGCGTTCGGGCCGATGCTGACCGTGTCCTTGCCATAGCGGCGGTTCAGGTCGTCCAGCGCCTGTGACAGTTTCAGCGACCGGGCTGTGCCGCCCTGGTCGGGGCCGGGATCGAACAGGTCCGTCTCGAAGGCGCCGCTGGCCTTCAGCTTGTGGACCCCGACCCCGACATAGCTCAGCCGCCCGGCCTCAAGCTCTGGCTCGATCCTGCTCCACAGGCTGTCAAGCGCGGCCAGCAGGGCGAAGGTGTCCTGTGTGGGGGCGACGGCGCAGTTCAGACCTGCGGTGTCCCAGCCGCGCTTGGCGCCCCTTGGTCCCATGTCCAGATGCAGGCTGACCACCGCCCCTGTCAGCCCCATCCGCCGCAGCCGCGCCCCGCATTTGACCAGCAGGCGCCGGGCGACCGCGCGCGCCTTTTCCGGCGTCCGCATCTGCGCCGCCAGAACATGGCTGTGGCTGATGGAGGCGGGGGGCTTTTCGGGTGTCGGTTCGCTGTCCAGACCGTGCAGGCCGCGCCAGATGCGCTCGCCCTCGATGCTGTTCCAGACGGCGCGGGCCTGTTTGGCGCCCATGTCCCACAGGCCCGCCGTATCGACCACGCCTGCCGCCGCCAGCCGTTCACGCATCCGCGAACCCACCCCCGGATAGGTCGACAGCGGCAGGTGCAGGATGGATCCCGGCAGTTCATTGGCCCGCAGGATCGTCAGCCCGTCCGGCTTCTTCATCCCGCAGGCGGTCTTGGCCAGAAACCGCGACGGCGCCAGACCGATGGAGGAGCGCAGGCACTCGCCCACATTCTTGCGGATGCCCGCCTGAATGCGTCGCGCCAGGGCGACCGCGTTCGCCTCCTGCCGTTCCGGCCCGATCAGTTCGCACGAACATTCGTCGATGGAGCCGACCTTCCACACCGGCACATGGCGGTCGATTTCCTCCATGATCTGCTTATGGATTTTGACGTAAAGGTCGGGCCGGGCCTCGGCGACGATCAGGCCGGGACACATCTGGCGCGCCTCTGACACCCGCGTGCCGGTGCGGATGCCATAGGGGCGGCTCTCATAGCTGGCGGCGATGGCGCCGGTGTATTCGCTCTCGGCCGGGCGGACGATCAGCGGCTTGCCCCGCCAGTCCGGGTTCATCTCCTGCTCGACGCTGGCGAAAAAGGCGTTCAGGTCGATGAACAGCCAGCGCAGGTTCGCGCCGTCGTCATACTGTGGGTTCGCCTGATCCATGACGTGAACATATCAGGAACATTGAGCGGTCGGAAGCCGCTGACGCTCCTAGCTTTCGTCATTCCGGGCTCCTCGCGTCGCTCAGCCCGGAATGGCGAAAGTGGAGGGGATCAGGCCGCCGCGTAGGCCTCGACCTCGGCAATACGCGCGGCCTTTTCGGCGTCGCTCAGGAACGAGCCTTCGAAACTGTTCTTGGCCAGTTGCGTCACCTGCTCCCGGGTCAGGCCGACCGCCGCCGCCAGTTGGCTGTAGTTCTCGTTCACATAGCCGCCGAAATAGGACGGATCGTCCGAGTTCAGCGTGACGTGCAGGCCCCGGCGCAGCATTTCGGGGACGGGGTGGTCCTTCAGGTCGTTGACCACGCACAGTTTCAGGTTCGACAGCGGGCAGACCGTCAGCGTCATCTGTTCGGCGGCCAGACGTTCGATCAGGCTTTCGTCCTCCATCGAGCGGTTGCCGTGATCCATCCGGTCGATGTGCAGCAGGTCCAGCGCCTCATGCACATAGGCGGGCGGGCCTTCCTCGCCCGCGTGGGCGCACAGTTTCAGGCCTAGTTCGCGGGCGGCGGCGAAGACGCGCTGGAACTTGGACGGCGGATGGCCGACCTCCGACGAATCCAGCCCCACGCCGATGAAGTGATGCAGATAGGGCTTGGCCGCCTCCAGCGTGGCGAAGGCCTCGTCCTCGGTCAGGTGACGCAGGAAGCTCAGGATCAGGCCGCTGGACACGCCCAACTCCGCCTTGGCCCGGTCCATGCCCGCGATCAGGCCTTCGACCACCACGCCGAACGGCACGCCGCGATCCGTATGCGTCTGCGGGTCAAAGAAGATTTCGGCATGGCGCACATTGTCCGCCGCCGCGCGCTGGAAATAGGCGAAGGCCAGATCCTCGAAATCCTGACGGGTCAGCAGCACCGCCGCCCCCGCATAATAGATGTCCAGGAAGTCCTGCAGGTTGGAGAAGTCATAGGCCGCCCGCACCGCCTCGACGCTGTCATAGGGGATGGCGACAGTGTTGCGCTGGGCCAGTTCGAACATCAGTTCCGGCTCAAGGCTGCCCTCTATGTGCAGGTGCAGTTCGGCCTTGGGCAGACCGGCGATATAGGCGTCGAGGGGCGAAGACTGGGCCATCAAGACCTCCTGTGAAGCGGGAACGACGCCGAACGGCGAAGCGTTGGGGTGCTGCAGTCAAGGAGCACCCCAATGACGGACAAACAAGACAAGCCGGTCAAGATCAACACCACGCCCGGCGTTCTGGGCGACGGCACTGAAGAACAGAACCTGGGCCAGAAGGGCGATCCGTCCAAGCGGATCACCGAAGAGGAGGTGGACGCCGCCTTCTCCGACAAGAAGAAGACGGACTGATCCTCACATACGATCCGGCGTTTCGATGCCGAGCAGGCCCAGCGCCGTCTGCAGCTGGCGCAGGGCCGCCGCCGACAGGGCGAGGCGCGACCGTTTCGTGTCCTCGTCTGGTGCGACCAGCACAGGGCAGGCGGCGTAGAATTTCGAGAACGACTGCGCCACGCGATAGGCGTGTTCCGCCACCAGATGCGGCATCCGCTTGTCATAGGCGTCCGACGTTGCGGCGCTGAAGGCGTCCAGCGTCAGGGCCAGGTCGCGTTCCGCCTGTTCGGCGATGACGATGGGACCGGCGGACACGCCCTGTTCGGCGGCCTTCCTCAGCAGGGATTTGATGCGGACCGCCTGATACAGCAGGTAAGGCCCGGTCTTGCCCTCAAAGCTCATGAAGCGGTCGAGGTCGAAGACGTAAGAGGTGGTGCGCGCGTTCGACAGGTCGGCGAACTTCAGGGCGGCGATGGCCACCTTGTGCGCGATGGCCTCGAACTCTTGCGGCGACAGGTCGTCGCCCAGCTTGGCCTCATGCAGACGCTCGCGCGCCTTTTCCGTCGCCTGATCGATCAGGTCGCGCAGTTTCAGCACGCCGCCCGCGCGGGTCTTGAACGGCTTGCCGTCCTGACCGTTCATGGTGCCGAAGCCCAGATGCTCCAACGACTTCTCAGGCGCATAACCGGCCAGATAGGCGGCGCGGAACACCTGTTCGAAATGCTCGGCCTGACGTTCGTCGACGACGTACAGGATCAGGTCCGGGCCGATCGACTTCTTGCGGTCCAGAATCGTGGCCAGGTCGGTCGTGCCGTACATGGCCGAACCTTCCGAGCTGATGACCAGCAGGGGCGGGGGCGAGGGGGCCTCGATCACCGATCCGTCGGCCAGCTTCTTCTTGCGCGTCTCGCCGGGACGGGCGACGTGAACCACCTGGGCGCCGTCGTCCTCGACCAGCAGGCCGGTGTCTTTCAGATGGGCCAGCATTTCCGGCATCACCGGATCGGCGTCGCTCTCGCCGTTCCACAGGTCGAAATCGACCGACAGATCGCCGTATTCGCGCTTCAGCGCCTCGCGGCTGACGGCCACGAAATGCTGCCACAGGGCGCGATAGCCGGGGCGGCCGTTCTGCAGTTCCGCCGTCGCCTTGCGGGCGCGGTCGCGGAAGGCGGGGTCTTCCTTGGCCTTGCCTGCGGCAAGCGGATACAGCCGGTCCAGATCGGCCAGGGTGACCGGCGTGCCAGCCGGGAAGGGACCATCGCCCTCGACCATGAAGGCGTCGGCCAGCTTCTCATCGCCGCAGGCGACGATCAGCAGACC
The DNA here is from genome assembly GCF_018608325.1 of Brevundimonas sp. Taxonomy (GTDB): domain Bacteria; phylum Pseudomonadota; class Alphaproteobacteria; order Caulobacterales; family Caulobacteraceae; genus Brevundimonas. The sequence goes on from NZ_JABAZW010000064.1 coordinate 7,597, forward strand.
CATCTGGAAGCCCCAGTCGCCGAAGTGGGCGTCGCCGGTCACTTCATCGCCGCGGAAGCGGAGCAGACGTTTCAGGCTCTCGCCGATGATTGCGCTGCGCAGATGGCCGACGTGCATCGGCTTGGCCACGTTCGGGCCGCCGAAGTCGATGACGACCTTGCGCGGATCAGCGACGACCGCTGCGCCCGCGTGGGCTTCGTCGGCTGCGACTTCCTCGGCGCGTTCAGCCAGAGCCGCGTCGGCGATCTTCAGGTTGATGAAGCCGGGACCGGCGACCTCGACCGACGAAAAGCGCGGATCGGCGCTCAGGCGTTCGGCGATCTTGCCCGCCAGTTCGCGCGGATTGGCTTTCAGCGCCTTGGCGGCGGCCAGGGCGCCGTTGGACTGGAAATCGGCCAGGTCAGGACGGTCGGACGGGGTGACGCGGGCCAGCGCCGCATCCACGCCTTCGGCGGCGAAGGCGGCGGCGACCGCTTCGCTGAGGACGGTCTTCAGATCAGCCATTTATTCGCTCGTGGGGGCAGCAGTAGCGGGCACAGGCGTCGTTCCGGCGTTGACGCGGAATCGGCTGCCCGAGCGGTTGAACTCGGCCATGTCCGGCGTCACGTCGAAACCGACCAGAACTTCGAAGTTCGAGCCGTTGGTGGTGATTTCGGCGCGCGGGATCGTGATGGTGCGGTCTTCGGTCACGGCGGCGGTGCGCTGACCGGCGAAGTTCACCGGGATGTCGAAATATTCCTTGGCCAGAATGGCGCTGTTGCGCTCGGTCACCGCGACCCAATAGCGATAGGTGCGCTGGTCGCCCGCCGCCTGCGGGCCGCGTCCGAACTGGAACAGCACGCGCATGTCCAGGCGGATCGGTTCATCGCCGCGATACTGGCAGTCGGACGTCAGGTTCTCGATTTCGCCGGTATAGCCGACGTTGGCGATGGCGGCGCGTTCGCCCTCGAACTCGACGTAGCGGGCGGCGTCGTAAAGAATCTTCACATAGGGGCAGGGGCCTGCATTGGCCCGGCGCGACAGGGGCGCGATGCGAATCGCACGGCGCGGCGCTTCGTCCTGACCAGAGGCCTGTTGCTGACCGCCACCGCCGCGTTGGCGGCCGCTCTGAGCCTGGGCGGCGACTGGCAGGACAGACGCCGCAATCGAAATGGCGGCGAGGGCGGTTAGGACGCGACGCATCAGCATATATTTCCGACAGCGAAAGGGCTCGCGCGACGATCGGCGGCCGATCATAGAACGCTCGCCGCTGATAGCGGCTAAAGCGAGGCGCGGCAAACCTTCGCTTCGGAACTGTGCTTTCAGGCGCTCATCACCAGGCATGTCGAGGTGGCTGTGGCGTACAGTTTGCCGTCCAGCCCCTTCAGATCGGCTTCGGCGAAACCGGCCCGGCGGCCGATCTGCACGATCCGTCCTTCGGCCCGCACCGGGGTTCCCGCCGTCAGCGCCTTGTGGAAGACGGTCTTCAGCTCCAGCGTCGTATAGGTCTGGCCGGGCTTGAGCATGGAATGGACCACGCAGCCGCAGGCCGAATCCAGCAGGGTGGCGATCCAGCCGCCGTGGACCGTGCCCAGCGGATTATAGACGGCTTCGGTCGGGATGCCCTCGAACACCACCCGGCCTTCCTCGATCTCGATCATGTCGAAGCCGACGGTGCGGGCGATGGGGGCGGTGAAACCGGCCTTTGCGCCCAGCCGCAGCTGCTCCACGCCGGACAGTACGGAGAAATCGATGGCTTCGGTCATGGGAACGGATCCTGCACGATGGGGGTCCGTTTACAATAAAGACGGACGCTGCCGAGGCAAGCGTCCGTCAAAGGTCTTGGTTCCGTGCGGAAGTCGGGTCTTACAGGCCCGGCAGCTTGAAGCCGCTGTTGCGACGCGGAACGATGGTGATGGGCTGACCGCCGGTCAGGGCCTGAGCGCGGGCGGCTTCGCTGGCGGCGTCGATGGTCACGGCGCCGTCTGCGGTCTGGCGGGTAGTCGCCGCCTGGCTGGCCGAATCGTTCTTGCGCCAGAACATCAGGCGGTTGGCGAAGCTTTCGTCCTTGCGGGCGATGTTGCCGAACTGGTCGTCGATGACATAGGTCGCCAGCGGATCAGCCTGATCGGCGCCGGCGCGCGAAACCAGAGCCTGTTCGCCCGCCGTGCGGGTGACGCCCTGGCGTTGGCCCAGCAGAATCTGACGGGCGGCGCTTTCCGGCGCCAGTTCTTGCGGGCGCGGCTGGCCCGGTGCGGGCGGACGCAGGCCGTACTCGGGCGGCACGGTCAGGGGCGCCGTCGCAACGGTGACGAACTCGTCCGGCACGACCTTGGTCAGGCCGACACCTTGCTTGAGAGTGCCGCAGGCCGACACGGCGAGCGCGGCGGAGGCGGCGAGGGTCAGGACGGCGACACTGCGAATACGCATGGTTTCAGGCTCTGTTCGGCTTAATGCGGGTGCTCCCCCGGAGCGAAGACCGCATAGTGAAGACGTTGGATTACGACTTTTCGGCGGCGTCGCCAACCTTGGCGGCCCGTTCAGACAGAAGAGTGTCCAGAATCAGCAGGACAACCCCGATAGTGATGGCGCTGTCGGCGACATTGAACACCCACGGAAACACGCCAGTCCCGGAAAAGTCGATAAAGTCGACGACATAGCCGAAACGCACGCGGTCGATGGCGTTGCCGATGGCGCCGCCCATGACCAGGCCGATGGCCGCGATCAGCAGTCGACGCTGCGACTTCAGCGCCCACCAGCCCAGGGCGATCGAGACGATGATCGAAAAGATGCTCAGCCCCCAGCGGGCCTCGCCGCCGCTGAACAGGCCGAAGCTGACGCCGGTGTTCTCGACCCAGCTGAAGTTCAGGATCGGGCGGATGACGGGGACGCGCCCGATTTCCTGCAACTGCAGGCCGCTGATGATCCAGGCCTTGCTGATCTGGTCCAGCAGGACGACGACAATGGCCATGCCATAGGCGGCCAGGGCGATGCGGGGAATCTTCATGCGTCGCTTTCAGCGGGACGAACGGGAACGGGCGCGATTAGCAGGAAGCGCAGCCCCCGCCAATGGAGGTTGCGTTTCCGGGGGTGTCAGAACAAGTCCCCCTGTCCGGCCGACGGTGCCTTGGGCTTGGGCGCCGGTTTGGACACAGGCGCAGGCGTCCCGGCGCGTGGTTCGCCGCCGTCGATCACCGCCCCGCGTGCGC
>NZ_JABAZW010000114.1:0-9478 GCF_018608325.1 Brevundimonas sp.
GCTGTCGGCCTGGCCGCCAGTACCGCCTTCCTGGCCGTCGACGCCCATGCCGCAGAGGCGCCCGCAGCGCCCGCCCCCATCGCCCGCGCCGCCGGCGACGGCCCTGCCCTGTGGGCCATCCGCGACGCGGATTCGACCATCTATCTGTACGGCACGATCCATATGCTGAGGGACGGCACGGCCTGGGGGTCGGACAAGGTGGACGCCGCCTTCAACTCGGCGTCGCAGGTGTGGTTCGAGGTCACCGATCCCGACGACCAGTCCGCGCTCGGCCCGTTGTTCCAGCAATACGCCCTGTCGCCGGACAAACCCTTGTCCAGTTGGCTGACCCCGCAGGAGCAGGCGACATTCGACACGGCGGTGCGCACCGTGGGCATGAGCCCCGAACAGATCGACCCCGCCCGCCCCTGGTTCGCCGCCATGATGATCGCCACCGGCCCGCTGAAGGCGGCAGGCTTCGTGCCCGAGAACTCGGTCGAACTGAACCTGCGCGCGCGGGCCCTGGCGGCGGGCAAGTCCATTCACGGGCTGGAGACGCTGGACCAGCAGGTCGGCGGGCTGGCGCGGATGAGCGACGAGGGCCAGATGATCTATCTGCGCAACTATCTGACCACCTACGCCACCGCCGCCGAACAGATGGAGCGGGCCGTTGCAGGCTGGAGCACAGGCGACACCGGCGCCATGGACAGGTTCGCCTTCGAGAACGGCCGCGCCATTTCCGAAGAAGTGCACCAGATCTTCCTGACCAGACGCAACGCCGACTGGGCCGACCAGATCGAAACCCTGCTGAAAGGATCTGGCACAGTCTTCATCGCTGTGGGCGCCGCCCACCTGGCCGGGGACGACAGCCTGCAGCAGTTGCTGGCGGCGAAAGGCGTCACTGTGACACGGGAATAATCCTCCGAACCCGTTGCTTCAACGGCGCGAATCGGACGAACGGCCCCACCCCGTAACAATTCGTCATCATCCGAAGTCATCAGCTGATGTCATCGGGTGATGACTATTTTTGAAAGCGCGACTATAGACCCTCTTGCGAAGCGGTGACGACGAACCGATATCGTCACTGTTACGGATTAGGCATTTCCTCCCCATGACCACCACCACCATGACTTCGGGCCGCGCCCGGACCCGTTCAACCTACAAGAATGTCGCCCTCTGGACCTTCCAGGGATGGATCGCGATGTTCTTCATCGCCGCCGGCTACGCCAAGCTGACCGAGCCGATGAGCAACCTGATCGCCCTGATGGGCTGGCCCGCCGTCGCGCCCGACAACATGGTGCGCGGCGTCGGCGTGGTCGAGCTGATCCTGGGTCTGGCCGTGCTGGCGCCGCTGATCTCATGGCGCATCGGCCGGCCGATCCTGCTGACCGCTGCGGTCGGCCTGATCGCGATGGAGGCGACCATGCTGATGGTTCACGGCCTCAGCCACGACATCGGCCTGGCCGTCGTCAACCTGCTGCTTCTGGCCATCACCGTTCCGGTGCTGCTGGGTCGCCGCAAGGCCTGATCTCCCCTCTTAGGCCCTGCGTGCAGAGGCCCGGAACCCGCAAGGGCTCCGGGCCTTTTTCTTGTCTGCGACAGTTCGCGCACAAAGCTTACCCTTACGTGCGCGTAAAGCCCCTTCCCTTTACGTGCGCGTAAAGTTATGAAGGCGGCATGGCCACTGCCGACGATCATCGCACCTATTCCATCCGCCAGCTGTGCCGCGAGTTCGGCGCGACGGCCCGTGCGCTTCGTTTTTACGAGGACAAGGGCCTTTTGACCCCCGCCCGCAAGGGCCAGACGCGGGTCTATGACTCACGCGACCGCGCACGGCTGAAACTGATCCTGAGGGGGCGCCGCATCGGCTTCACCCTGCAGGAGATCCAGGACATGATGGATCTCTATGATCAGAAGGACCACAACGTCCATCAGATGGCGGTGGCCCTGGTGCGTCATCGCGCACAGATCGCTGCGCTGAAACAGCAACTCGAAGACATCGAAGGCGCGATCGAGACGGCGGAAACCGCCTGCGCCTGGATGGAATCCAAGCTTTCAGAACACCGCCCGGACCTGCTGCCGGGCGCCGAGGACTACGAGAAGCTTCTCCAGTCCCGCCTCAACCACGACCATCACCCCTTCAAAGCAAGAGCGTAACTCATGGCCTATAAGTCGCCTGTCCGTGACTTCACCTTCATCCTGAATGAAGTGCTGGAAATCGACCGCTACACCAACCAGCCGGGCTTCCAGGACGTGTCGTCGGACCTGATCGGCCAGATCCTGGAAGAAGGCGCCAAGTTCGCCGACGAAGTGATCGCCCCGATCAACAATCCGGGCGACAAGGAAGGCTGCCACTGGGCCGAAGGCGGCGTGGTCACCGGACCCAAGGGCTGGAAAGAAGCCTATAAGGCCATGTCGGAAGCCGGCTGGATGGCGCTGGCCGCCGATCCGGCCTACGGCGGTCAGGGCATGCCCAGCGTCGTCGCCTCGGCCTTTGGGCAGATGACGGCGGGCGCATCGGCCGCCTTCTCGATGTATCCGGGCCTGACGGCGGGCGCCTATGCGGGCATCCACGCCAACGCCTCGGAAGAGCTGAAGCAGAAATACCTGCCCAAGATGGCGACCGGCGAATGGTCGGGCACCATGAACCTGACCGAGCCCCAGTGCGGCACCGATCTGGGCATGGTCCGCACCAAGGCTGTGCCGAACGGCGACGGCTCCTATTCGATCACCGGCCAGAAGATCTGGATCTCGGCGGGCGAGCACGACTTCGCCGACAACATCATCCACACGGTGCTGGCCCGCGTCGAAGGTGCGGTTCCGGGCATCAAGGGCCTGTCGCTGTTCGTGGTGCCCAAGTATCTGGTCAACGAAGACGGCTCGCTGGGCGAGCGCAACACGCTGGAATGCGCCGGTCTCGAGCACAAGATGGGCATCCACGGCAACGCCACGGCGGTCATGCAATATGACGGCGCCAAGGGCTGGCTGATCGGCGAAGAAGGCCGCGGCATGAACAACATGTTCGTGGTCATGAACGAGGCCCGTCTGGGCACCGGCCTGCAGGGTCTGGCCATCGGCACCGCCGCCTATCAGGCCGCTGTCGAGTTCGCCCGCGACCGCCTGCAGGGCCGCAGCCTGACCGGACCGAAGAACCCCGAAGGCCCCGCCGACAGCATCATGGTCCACCCCGACGTGCGCCGCATGCTGCTGGAGTCCAAGGCCTTCGTCGAAGGCGGCCAGGCCTTCATCCTGTGGACCGCGCTGCAGGCCGATCTGGAGAAATCCGAAGACGCCGCCGTCGCCACCAAGGCCAAGGACTATATGGGTCTGCTGACGCCGGTGCTGAAGGCCTATCTGACGGACAAGGGCTTCCATGTCGCGTCGCTGGGCATGCAGGTTCACGGCGGTTCGGGCTACACCGAACACTTCACCGCCTCGCAGTATCTGCGCGATGCGCGCATCACCATGATCTACGAAGGCACCAACGGCATTCAGGCGCTGGACCTGGTTGGCCGCAAGCTGCCCGCCAACGGCGGCCGCGCCATCATGACCTGGTTCGGCGAAATCGACGCCTTCGTCGCCGAGAACAGCGGCAATGAAGCCATCAAGCCCTTCGTGGACGGTCTCGCCGATGTGAAGGCCAAGCTGCAGGAAGGCACCATGTGGATGATGCAGAACGGCATGGCCAACCCGGACAACGCCGGCGCCGCCTCGACCGACTATCTGAACGTCTTCGGCATCACGGCGCTGGCCTATATGTGGGCGCAGATGGCCAAGGCCGCCCAAGCGCAGGTGGAAGCCGGTGCGACCGATCCCTACTACGCCACCAAGCTGCAGACCGGCCGCTACTTCGTCGAGCGCATCCTGCCCGACGCCGAAGCCCACCTGAAAAAGCTGAAGACCGGCGCCGACGTGCTGATGGCGATGCCCGCCGAGGCCTTCTGAGGCTTCGCGATTAAATACCGTCACCCTCGGGCTCGTCCCGAGGGCCCACGGTTCCACCGCACGAGAGGAACCGTGGGCACGACGACCTGAACTGCGCACCCATTCGCTCGTGCGGCGGATAGGTGGGTCCTCGGGACAAGCCCGAGGATGACGGCCATAAAAAACGTCAGGGACGAAACCGATGAACGTGCTCAACAGCCCCGAACCCGCCTTCATGCAGGAAGAGGAAATCACCCTCTTCTCCGACAGCGTCGGCAAGTGGATCGACGAGCACGCGCCTCTGGACAAGGTGCAGCAGTGGATCGCCAACTCCAGCGTGCCGCGCCAACTGTGGAACGACGCGGGCGACGCCGGCCTCTTGGGCCTGTCGCAGCCGGAAGAAGACGGCGGCTTCGGCGGCGACTATCGCCATGAGGTCGTGCTGATGCGCCAACTGGGCTGGAAGGGCGCGGATCACTTCGGCATCTCGCTGCATAATGCGATCGTGATGCCCTACATCTGGCACTACGGCACCGAAGAGCAGAAGCAGCGCTGGCTGCCGCGCCTGCAGACCGGCGAACTGGTCGGCGCCATCGCCATGACCGAACCGGGCGCGGGTTCTGACCTGCAGGGCGTCAAGACCACCGCCATCAAGTCCGGCAACGGCTATGTCGTCAACGGCTCCAAGACCTTCATCACCAACGGCCAGTTGGCCAATCTGATCATCGTCGTGGCCAAGACGGACCCGTCGCAGGGCTCGAAAGGCACGTCGCTGATCGTGGTCGAAACGGATGGCGCGGAAGGTTTCGAGCGCGGCCGCAACCTGCACAAGATCGGCATGGAGGCCAACGACACCTCCGAACTGTTCTTCAATGACGTGAAGGTGCCTGCCGACAACATCATCGGCGGGGTCGAGGGTCAGGGCTTCGTCCAACTGATGCAGCAACTGCCGCAAGAGCGCCTGAACATCGCCGTTCAGGGCGTCGCCGCCGCCGAGCGCGGGCTGGAAGCCACCATCGCCTACGTCAAGGAACGCAAGGCCTTCGGCAAATCGATCCTCGACTTCCAGAACACCCAGTTCAAGCTGGCCGAAGTCAAGACCAAGCTGACCGTCGCCAAGGTCTTCGTCGACCACTGCATCGGCCTGCATCTTGAGGGCAAGCTGGACGCCGCCACCGCCTCGATGGCCAAATACTGGGTCACCGACATCCAGGGCGAGACCATCGACGAGATGCTCCAGCTGTTCGGCGGCTACGGCTATATGAACGAGTACCCGATCGCCCAGTTGTACAAGGACGCCCGCGTCCAGCGCATCTACGGCGGCACCAACGAGATCATGAAACTGCTGATCGCCCGGACGCTGTAAGCCCCTTGCAGGAATGTACGCGAATGCGTACATTCCTGCCATGAACGCCATTTCCGTAACCGAACTGCGCAAGAACTTGGCCGCCACGATCGACCGGGTGACGGCGGACCACGACTACACCATCATCACGCGCGATGGCGGCAAGCCAGCGGCGGTGTTGATGTCGCTGGAGGACTTCGCCTCCTGGCAGGAAACCGACTACCTGCTGCGCAGCCCGGCCAACCGCGAGGCGCTGCGCGCCTCCATCGCCGAACTTGAAGCAGGTGCCAGTCAGGCGCGCGAACTGATCGAGGAATGAACGTCATATTCTCGGCCCGCGCCTGGGCCCAGTACGTCGAGTGGCAGGAAACGGATCGCAAGGCCCTCAAGAAGCTGAACGCCCTGATCAAGGAGTGCCAGCGCACGCCCTTCACCGGATCAGGCAAGCCCGAACCCTTGAAAGGCGAACTGTCAGGATGGTGGTCCCGCCGCATCGATCAGGAACACCGGCTGGTCTATCGCGCGACCCAGGCAGGGCTGGAGATCGTTCAGTGCCGCTACCACTACTGAACGCCTGATCGCCCGCACGCTGTAAGACCCTTGGCGCGGGCGGTTCGACGGGCGTAAGGCCTGCTGCATGATCGTCCGCGCCAAACCTACGCTGTTCGAGATCGCCTTTGCGCTGCGCGGCTCGATCCTGCCCCGCATCATCTGGCGGCTGGCGGCCATGACGGCGGTGTCGGCGCTGGCCGTCTATCTGACCCAGCGCTGGCCCGGACTGGTCGGCCAGCTCAGCGCCACGCCGTTCGCCCTGATCGGGCTGGCGCTTTCGATCTTCATGAGTTTCCGCAACAACACCTGCTACGACCGCTGGTGGGAGGCGCGAAAGCTGTGGGGTGAACTGATCATCGCCAGCCGGGGCTTCGCCCGCCAGGCCTCGATCCTGACGGCGGCGGACCGCGAGCCGATGCTGCGCGGCCTGATCGGCTTCACCTATGGCCTGAACGCCCGACTGCGCGGACGCGACGAGGTCGCCGCCATCGCGCCGTGGAGCACGGGCGTCAGCGCCGACCGCCCCAATCCCACCGACGCCGCCCTGTCGCAGGTCGGGGATCGTCTGGGGCGACTGATGCAGGATGAGCGGCTGACGCCGATCCATTATTCGGTGCTGGAGCTGCGACTGGGCGAGTTGACCCATGTTCAGGCCGCATGCGAGCGGATCAAGAATACGCCCCTGCCCTTTGCCTATTCCCTGCTGCTGCACCGGACGGCGCATCTGTTCTGCCTGTTCCTGCCCTTCGCCCTGGCCCCAGCGCTGGGCTGGTGGACGCCGCTGCTCAGCGTCATCGTCGGCTATGCCTTCTTTGGTCTGGACGCGCTGGGCGATGAGCTGGAAGACCCGTTCGGCGAGGACGACAATGATCTGGCGCTGGACGCCATGAGCCGCACGGTCGAACGCGAACTGCTGGATGCGATGGGGGTCAGCCCCCTGCCCGAGCCGGTCGCGCCCGTGCGCTATCACCTGACCTGAGGACGAACCTCGATGGCCCTGATCGAAAAGAGCCCGTTCGAGCGGTTTCTGGATGGGCTGAACAAGCGGCTGAAAGCGGTTCTGAGTTCTAGACCTAAGCCCGTCATTGCGCCCTTCAAGCACCCCGCACGGGATGTCGTCTGGCGACAGGACAGCCCCAGACCCGGCGCCTGGTTCGAGATCATACGCCGCAAGGATGGCCTCTACAGTTTCACCGAATGGCGGCGCGAAACGCTCTCGGCGCCCAAGCTCGGCTCATGGGAGGCCGAGTTCCCGCTGTTTGAATCCGGCCTCTACGGAACACAGGGCGAGGCCGCGGAAGGCCTGGCGGACTATCGCGCCAAAGGTTCAGACGAACAGGCGTGAGCGCCTCAGCGGCCCAGCCACGCCGCGATGACCAGAGCCGCTGCGATGATCCCGCCTGCCCCCAGAATCGAGCCCCCGATCCACCGCCCCGCCTGCGTCACCGCCAGCGCCGTCTGACGGTCAGAGGCGCCAGCCTGCTTGCCCGGATCGTCCAGCAGGCGCCGCGACACCGCCCGGATGATGCGCGGCAGGTCGCCGCCTGACGCCGACAGGTCCAGCAGGGCGCCGACCAACTGGTTCTGCACTGTCCCCAGACTGCGCCGCGAGAAGACCACCCGCTTCCAGGCGCCGCTCATGGCGCGAACCAGATCGAACTCGGGATCGACGCGCGACAACACCCCCTCGATGGTGACCAGGGCCTTGAGGATCAGCATCAGGTCCGGCGGCGCCGAAACCCGCTCCTGACGCATCAGGGCCATCAGGTCGGCAACGATGGCCGGCAGATCCACCTGCCCCTGACCGTGACGCGCAATCAGCCGCTCTGCCCCCGCCGTCAGGCTCTGGGACGGGACATCTGCGCCCTCGGTCCAGTCAGCCAGAACCTCGGCCATCCGCTGGGCGTCGCCGCCCGCCAGCGCCTGAACGAAGCTGATCAGCTCGGCCCGACGACGTGGCGTGACCGTGCCCACCATGCCGAAGTCCAGCAGGCCCACCCGGTCGCCCACCATGCCCCTGAGATTGCCGGGATGCGGGTCGGCGTGGAACCGACCGTTGACCAGAACCATGTCCAGCACCGCGTCTGCACCGATGCGGGCCAGACGATGAGGATCGACGCCTCCCGCCCGCAGCCGCTCGGCGTCAATCGGCGCAATCCCGTCCAGATAGTCCTGAACCAGCACCCGGTCCGTTGTGTAGTCCCAATAGACGGCGGGAATGACCACATCGCGATTGCGCGCGAAGTCGGCGGCGAAGCGGTCGGTGTTGCGGCCCTCGGTGGTGAAATCCAGTTCGTCCAGCATGGCCTCGGACAACTGGGCGACCAGGGCGCGGGGGCGGTAGCGGGCGATTTCGGCGCTGGCCTGTTCGGCCTTGCGCGCCAGTTCGGCGATCAGGCGCAGATCGGCTTCGACGCGGGGCCGCACGCCGGGGCGGCGGATCTTGAGCACCACCTCGGTCCCATCCTGCAGGGCGGCGCGGTGAACCTGGGCGATGGAGGCGGCGGCCAGGGGCGTCACGTCGAAACGGGCGAAGACCAGTTCAGGCGGCCCGCCCAATGCGGCCTCGACGTCCGGGCGCAGGATGTCGAAATCCAGCGTCACGCCGTTGCTCTGCAACTGCTCGAACTCTTCGATCCAGTCGGGCGGCAACAGGTCCGAACGTGTCGACAGTATCTGACCCAGTTTGATGAAGGTCGGCCCCAGCGCCTCAAGCGACAGTCGCGTGCGACGCGACAGCGGCTCGGCGCCCTCGTCGTCAACGCCGCCTCCGCCCAGCCCCAGCCGCGCCAAAACCGCGCCCAGCCCGAACCGGGCCGCAATCCCGGATATCTCCGTCAGACGTTTTCGGTCGCGCGCTGCAACAGCCAAGGTTGTGAACATGGCCAGACAAACGCCAGGCGAAGGGCGACGTTCCACAGCAGCAAACGAAGCGGCATCAGGGATTGGTTCAGACGTGTAAACCGCGATATGCACGCGCCATGATCCGTCTTCATGTTCAGGGTGCGCTGGCGCCCGCCGCACCCGTCGCGCCCACGCTGGACCAGTCCCGCTATCTGACCCAGGTGATGCGGCTGAAGGTCGGCGACGACCTGTTGGCGTTCAACGGACGTGACGGCGAATGGCGCGCCTCGGTCGCCGAAGTGCTGAAGAAGGGCGTCATCCTGCGCGCCGAGGAACAGGTGAGGCCCCAGACCTATGGTCCCGACCTGGAACTGATCGTCGCCGTGGTGAAGAAGGCCCGCGTCGAAACCATCGTGGAAAAGGCCGCCGAGCTGGGCGCACGACGTGTGCGACTGGTCCTGACCCAGCGCACCAACGCCGACCGCATCCGGCTGGATCGGCTGGACGCCATCGCCGAGGAAGCCGCCGAACAGACCGGGCGTCTGGATGTTCCCGCCGTCGATGATCCGGTCAGGCTGGATGCTGTGCTGAACGGCTGGGAGGACGGGCGCCGCCTGATGTTCTGTGACGAAACCGGCGGCGCGCCTGCGGTATCGGCCCTGCGTGCGGCAGGCGAAGGTCCGTGGTCGATCCTGATCGGGCCGGAAGGCGGTTTTTCGCCGGAAGAGGGTGAGCGGCTGCGGTCTTTGCCCTTTTCCACCGCTGTCTCACTGGGTCCACGCATCCTGCGCGCCGACACCGCCGCCATCACCGCCATGAGCCTGTGGCAGGCGG
>NZ_JABAZW010000114.1:9517-37846 GCF_018608325.1 Brevundimonas sp.
TGGGAACGATAAGTTCGCCCTCAAGCAGCGAGCCGCCGCGCGGCGAGCGATAGGGAAAGAAAGCCCGCCCCCTTGAGCATGGCCGCAACCTCGCCCATCTAGCGCGACACGCCGTCGCGATGGTTGCGCCGGAGAGGGGCTATACTGCATGTCCGACAACGCGCCGCTGACCCGGGACGTCCTCATCGAGGCTATGTCCAAGGGCGCCAAGCCCAAGGATCAATGGCGCATCGGCGCCGAGCACGAGAAGTTCGGCTTTGACAAGACCACACTGGCGCGTCCCGCCTATGAGGGCGAGGGCGGCATCAAGGCTCTGCTGGAGGGCCTGCAGCGTTTCGGCTGGGCGCCGGTCGAGGAGAACGGCTTCCTGATCGGGCTGGAGCGCAAGAACACCGAGGGCTTCACCGCCTCGGTCAGCCTGGAGCCAGGCGGCCAACTGGAGCTGTCGGGCGCGCCGCTTCTGACCATCCACGACATCTGCAACGAGACCGGCCAGCACCTGATGGAGGTCAAGCAGGTGGCCGACCAGATCGGCGTGGGCTTCCTGGGAGCCGGGTTCGACCCGCTGTGGACCCGTGAGCAGGTCCCGGTCATGCCCAAGGGCCGCTATGACATCATGCGCGCCTATATGCCCAAGGTCGGGTCGCTGGGCCTGGACATGATGCTGCGCACCTGCACCATCCAGGCGAACCTCGATTTCGACAGCGAAGCCGACATGGTGCTGAAGTTCCGCACCTCGCTGGCGCTGCAGCCCATCGCCACGGCCCTGTTCGCCTGCTCGCCCTTCACCGAGGGACGGCCCAACGGCTTCCTGTCCGCCCGCGCCAACGTCTGGACCGACACCGACGCCGACCGCACGGGGATGCTGGGCTTTGTGTACGAAGACGGCTTCGGCTTTGAACGCTATGCCGACTATGCGCTGGACACGCCGATGTATTTCGCCAAGCGGGGCGGCCATTACGTCGACGCCTCGGGCCAGTCGTTCCGTGACTTCCAGGCGGGCAAACTGCCTGCCCTGCCCGGCGAATATCCGACCCTCAAGGACTGGAACGACCATCTGACCACCCTCTTCCCCGAGGTGCGGCTAAAATCCTATCTGGAGATGCGCGGCGCCGACGGCGGCCCCTGGAGCCGCATCTGCGCCCTGCCCGCCCTGTGGGCCGGGGTGCTGTATGACGCGCCGTCGCTGGCCGCCGCCTGGGATCTGGTCAAGGACTGGGACATCGCCGACCACGAACGCCTGCGCCGCGACGTGACCCGTCTGGGCCTGAAGGCCGAGGTTGCGGGCCGCAGCGTGCGCGACATCGCCGTCGATCTGGTCAACATCGCCAAACAAGGCCTGAAGAACCGCGCCAAATTCTCGGGCGGCATGGTGGACGAGCGCGGCTATCTGTCGGAACTGGAAGACATCGCCGACAGCGGCGTCACCCCGGCTGAGCGGCTGCTGGACCTGTACCACGGCGTCTGGCAGGGCGATGTGAAGCGCATCTACGCTGATTTCGCCTACTGAAATACGGCCTTAACCTGAGACGGCTTAGGTAGATCCCAGTTCGGGGATTTACAGTCATGGCCTGCTTGCTGATCGAAACGCCGACCGCGCCAGACCTCGTTCCCAGCGTCGATCTGAACACCTTCTTCGACGTGTCACTGGACCTGTTGGTGGTGCGTGAGCTGGAGGGGACTGTGGTGAAGGCCAGCAGTTCCTGGCTGGCGATGCTGGGTTATCGTCCCGACGAGATCGAGGGACGGGGCCTGATGCGCCTGGTTCATCACGAAGATCGGCTCTCTACGCTGCATAGCGTAACCGAGGTCGAAAACCGCCGCCCCGGCGATCCGGTTCTGGGGCAGGTCAACCGCTACCGCCACAAGTCCGGCCACTATGTCTCGCTGGAATGGCGGGCGCAGCGACTGGGCGACCGCATCTATGGCGTGGCCCGCGACGTGACGGACAAGGTCGCCGCCGAGCGCGCCCTGAGGGCCGCCAAGACCGCCGCCGAGGTGGCCAGCCGCGCCAAGTCCGACTTCCTGGCCAATATGAGCCATGAGATCCGTACGCCGCTGAATGGCGTGATCGGCATTCTGGACGCGCTGAAACAGACGCCCCTGTCCCCCGCCCAGTCCGAAATGGTCGATCTGATCACGGCGTCGGGCGTCACCCTGGAACGGCTGGTGTCCGATATTCTTGATGTCTCCAAGATCGAGGCCGGACAACTGGCCATCGAGACCTGTCCTTTCGACCTCGACGACGCGCTCGGTTCACCGCTGGAGGTCATGCGGCTGCGGGCCGAGGATAAGGGCGTCGCCTTCAACATCGAACGCGCCGCCGATGCGCGCGGCGTCTTCGTCGGCGACAGCACCCGCATCCGTCAGGTCGTGACCAACCTTCTGTCCAACGCCGTCAAGTTCACCCGCGAGGGCGCCGTCACCGCGCGCATCCTGCTGACGCCCGAACAGCACGGCCAGACATGGTTGGACCTTGAGATCGAAGACACCGGCATCGGCTTCGATTTCGACCACGCCGCCCGGCTGTTCAGCCGGTTCAGCCAGGCCGACACCTCCATCACCCGACGCTTCGGCGGCACGGGTCTGGGCCTGTCGATCTGTCATTCGCTGATTGAGATGATGGGCGGAACCATAGAGGCCGTCTCGACGCCCGGCGTCGGCAGCCGGTTCAGCGTGCGCCTGCCGCTGACGCGGGCCGCGTCACTGGCGGACTATGATGCGCAGCGCCGTTCCGTCTCGCCGCTTGATGTCCTGTCGCGACGTCCGCTCAGGGTGCTGCTGGCCGAGGACCACCCGATCAACCAGCGCGTCGTGCAGTTGATCCTGGCCGATCCGTCTGTCGAACTGATCATCGTCGATGACGGGGCGCAGGCCGTCGTCGCCTTCGAGAACGCGCCCTTTGACGTGGTGCTGATGGACATGCAAATGCCGGGAATGGACGGACTGACGGCGACGCGCGCCATCCGTCAGGTCGAGGCCGTGCGGGCCGCCAACGCCCACACCCCCATCGTCATGCTCAGCGCCAATGCGATGGCCGAGCACCGCGCCCAGGCCCTGGACGCCGGGGCCGACATTCACGTTCCCAAGCCCATCACCGCCGCCAGCCTGATGGCCGGCATCCATTCGGTTCTGGCGGCCTGACGCCGCGCGGGATCAGGGAACCGTATAGTCGGTGCAGTCCGGCAGGGGGCGATCCGGCTGATAGACGCCGGTAGCGGCGTCGAAGGTGAAGCGCCGCTCGAAACTGCACGTCGGATCGCGCGCGGCGACCAGATCAGCGGCGGTCAGGGACGGGTTCTCCAGCGAGTCCTTGGACCGCGACACGCCGCGCGGAAAGGCGGTCGCCGTCGTCGCATAGCTCAGGGTCGGCATGACGCCAGACCCGGCGTTCGGCGCCGCCGTCAGCTTGCCCTCGAAACTGTATTCGTCGTGACAGGCCCCGGCCCGCTGCTCCATGTCCTTTTCACCGAAACAGGCGCGGATCAGCAGCGAGGATAGAACCGGCACAGTCAGGACCGGGCCGCCCATCGCGTCACCCGCCGCATCCAGACGATACAGCTCCACCGTCGACGCCTGCCCGCCGCCGCCGGAATACATGGCGCTGGCGCCCACATCGACGCCCGCCAGAAACCCGCCGTCCGACAACGGCATCAGGCTGTTCCAGGGCTGATAGCTTTCCTGCCCATAGCTCACGGCGCCCGTCGAACCCGACAGATCAGAGCCCCTGGCGCGCACCACGGGCCGCACCACCGTCTCGTCTCCCTGCCCCACTTCCCGCAGCGCCACGCACCAGCGGCCATCGGAGGTGCAGGCGCGGTCGTCGCCAAGTTTCAACGGCTGGAACTGAGCGCCGACGGACGGCGCGGCGGCTTGCAGCAGGGCGGACAAAAGGACGGGCAGAATCATTGCAGCAGCCTAACGGATTTGTGGTGACGAAACGCCGCAGCCGTGGATAAGGCTGCGGTTCGTCATGGGGTAAGCGATAGTGACTGCGTTCGAGTTCTTCTTCAGTTTCTACGGCCTGATCCTGGGCCTGTCGGTCGCAGTCATGGCCACGGGCGCCGCCCGCGCCTTCAAGCATCGCAAGTCCATCCCCATCGGCTGGAAGACCTCGCTGCTGGCGGTGTTCGCGGCGCTGGACATCGTGACCTTCTGGGACTCGGCCTGGGTCAGCTTCAATAACGCCCCCTACAGCTATGGCCTGCTGGTCGCCGGTCTGGTGGTGGCCCTGATCTATTTCATCGCCGCCAGCCTGATCTTCCCCGACGCCGAGGACCGCGTCTCCAGCCTGGACCAGCATTTCTGGGCCAACAAGCGCGCCGTGCTGTTGTTGCTGGTTCTGACCAATCTGCTGATGACCGGTGCGACCATCTGGATGAAATGGGGTCAGGCGGACGCTACGCGGCTGCTTCTCATCTATGGCCAGAACCAGCTTCTTTATCTGGTCCTGATCGTGCCCGCCGCCCTGACGCGCCGCGCCTGGCTGTTCGCCACGACGGTCGGCCTGCACGTCGCCATCTATATCGCCCTGGCCGCCGTGAGCATTGCGGTTCCGCAAAGGATGGCGGCCAACAGCCTGAACCAGGCCACGTCTGCCGCCGCCTCGGCGCCGTCGTCAGCCCCATGATCGCGCTGGGCGGCCATCAGACACCCTCGGCAGGATGGACGACGGCTGACCAGGGTTGGTCCGTCGCATTCCGCGCCGTGCCCCTGTCGATGCGCGCTCTGGTGCTGACGATCATCGCGACCATTGTCGTAGGCGGCGGGTTGCTGACTGCAGTGCTGATCGGTCTGGACACAAGAACAGGCGCAGCCGTTCCGCGCGGCCTGATCATCGGTCTGGGCGGAGTGTTGGGTCTGGGGCTGACCGCCGCCCTGTTCGGCGTCTGGCGGTGGAAGGCGAAGACCTGCCGCATCGCGTTTTCAGCCTCTGACATAAGCATCGAAACCGACGGCAGAACGATCACCGTGCCCGTGGATCAGGTCGAGACCATCATCATTCGCTGCGACAGCGACTATGCCCGTCTTGAGGTCATGCGCGCCGGGGCCAGACCCCTATCCTATTTCGCCGGTCTGTGCCGCCAGCCCGACGCGACGCCCGGACAGGACGCGATCCCCTACCCGCCGCCTGCGGTTCTGGGCTTTTTCAAGCAATTGGGTTTCGGGGTGCGGCTGGCCACCGATCCGCGTGAAGGGCGCATCATCCGTCTGGTTCGCACCAGGCCCTAAAACCGCGAACCGTTCCCTCGCCCGACATCATGCAGTATCGACAGAGGATCGTTCCAGCGGTGATCAAAGAGGCGCGGCCATGTCAGGTTCCATCTATGCAGGCATCGGCGGCTGGACCTTCGAGCCGTGGCGCGGGGTCTTCTATCCCGAGGGTCTGCTCCAGAAACGCGAGCTGGAATACGCGGCGTCGAAACTGACCTCGATCGAGATCAACGGCACCTATTATTCGACCTTCAAGCCTGACAGCTGGCGCAAGTGGCGTGACGAGACGCCCGCCGGTTTCGTGTTCTCAGTCAAGGCCAGCCGCTACTGCACCAATCGCAAGGTGCTGGCGGAGGGCGGCGAAAGCTTTGACAAGTTCCTGTCGCAGGGCCTGACGGAGCTGGGCGACAAGCTGGGGCCGATCAACTGGCAGTTCATGGGCACGAAAAAGTTCGACCCCGTGGATTTCGAAGGCTTCCTGAAACTTCTGCCCAAGGAAAAGGACGGGGTGCGGCTGCGTCACGCGCTGGAGGTCCGCAACCCCACTTTCGCCACTGAACAATTCTATGATCTGGCCCGCCAGTACGGCGCGGCCATCGTCTATGCCGTCGATGACGAAGAGCCGACCTGGCCCCAGATCGACGAGGCGACCGCCGACTTCAGCTACGCCCGCCTGATGTCCAGCCGCGAGGACCAACCCACCGGCATGACCGGCGAGGAACTGGACGCCGTGGCGAAACAGGCAAGAACCTGGGCTGAACGCGGCGACGTCTTCGCCTACTTCATCTCCGGCGCAAAGGTGCGCAACCCGGCGGCGGCGCAGGCGCTGATCGGGAAGTTGAAGTAGGCGGCTGACGTGACGCTGAGTTTAATCGTAAGCAAAGCTGACCATGCTCGAACTGGTGCGGACGGTGCGATCACAATTCAGGCGTAACGCATGACGATATTTTCCGGCATCGCTTTAGTCTCTTTCTTGGCGTCCCAGAGCGCTACGACCATTCCTTCTGAAGCTCTTTGCGAAGTCGCTGAGATAAAAAACCGACGTGAACTGCACTATGCGCTGAGCCGCCGTGCGGTCGATGCCATCAATCTGGCGGCGGCCTCCGATCCGGCCTTGGCAGGATTGATTGCTCCCACTGCGACTTTCTCGCTCGGTTCAGGCGATGTCGGCAGGCCTCTAGGCCTCGGCGCGATCGGCGCGCATCTGCTCACCCGAGAAATGAAAGCCGATACATTCCGCTTTCCAGGATGGGACTACATGCTCTTGCCCATCGACAACCCTTGCGCCGTCCACAAGGTGGACGTGGAGTTTCTGAACACCCCCAAGAAGAACATCTTCCGCGTCACCTTTACCTTTGAGGCAGGTCGTATCGTGGATGCTTCAGGTTGGACACGCTCGTACGAAAGCGGCCCGGTAACACCCGTTCTGGATTAATTTAACGGGACACACGGAACAGCGCTCGCCCGTTGCCGACGGATCGTAAATCAGCACAATGAACCCTTTCCAAGCGGGGCATTTGCAGCACTGATGAAACCAGCTGTGTTGATGGTGGATGTCGATGGCGTCGTGGTCCGTCACCCTGATCCGTCAGGATGGTCCGCCCGGATAGAAGAGGATCTGGGCATTCCGCGTCATGCGCTGCAGGACCGCTTCTTCAAGCCATGCTGGGATGATGTTGTTCATGGTCGTGCGCCTCTTCGTGACAGGTTGGCGCCCGCGCTTGCGGAGATCGCGCCGCACGTCAGTTGCAGTCAGTTGATCGACTACTGGTTTGAAGGCGACGCCCATCTGGATGAGGCCCTGCTGAGCCAGCTCGCGGATGTTCGGGCGTCTGGAACACCGCTGCATCTGGCGGCCGTTCAGGAGCATGAGCGCGCGTCCTACCTCTGGGACACGCTCAGACTTCGCGACCTGTTTGACGGCATCCACTATGCAGCCGAGCTGGGCGTTTCGAAGCCGTCACCGGATTTCTACGCGGCGGTGGAGCAGCGCGTGGCCCTGCCCGCCGCAGCCATCGCCTTCATCGACGACACCGAAAAGAATGTGCAGGCCGCACGCGCACGCGGCTGGAACGCAGCCCTTTGGGCGCCCGGCGCAAAACTCCGCGGCCTCATCCCGGAACTGTACGGCTAGGGTTCATCACTACTCCCGGGCTGAGCAAAGCACGGAACCCGGCGACGGTTCGGGCGCTGATCGGGAAGCTGAAATAGACCGCAGCCCGTCTTGCGGTCGGTCGGGGCGGGTCACATCTCAGGCGCGCTTCCTGCAAAGTCTGAAGGACTTCCCCATGCCGATCGCCACACGCGCCTTCGCCGCGACCGCCGCCGACCAGCCGCTGTCGCCCTACAGCTTCGAGCGGCGCGATCCGGGGCCGGATGATGTGGCCATCGCCATCAAATATGCGGGCGTCTGCCACTCGGACCTGCATGTCGCCAAGAATGATCTGGGCGGCACCCGCTACCCCATCGTGCCGGGTCACGAGATCGCAGGCGTGGTCACGGCGGTCGGCGCCAATGTCACCCGCTTCAAGGAAGGCGACCGCGTCGGCGTGGGCTGCATGGTCGACAGCTGCCGCACCTGCCCGTCCTGCATCGAGGGCGAGGAACAGTACTGCGTTCCCGGCATGACCCAGACCTATGGATCGCCTGACCCCAAGGGCGCCGCCGTCGGCCAGACCATCACCCAGGGCGGCTATTCCGACGCCATCGTGGTGGATCAGAACTATGTGCTGCGCATTCCCGACAGCCTGCCGCTGGACGCCGCCGCCCCCCTGCTGTGCGCGGGCATCACCACCTGGTCGCCGCTGAAGGAATGGAAGGTCGGGCCGGGATCGAAGGTTGCGGTGGTCGGTCTGGGCGGTCTGGGCCACATGGCCGTCAAACTGGCCGCCGCGCTGGGCGCCGAGGTCAGCGTCCTGTCCACCTCGGACCGCAAGAAGGCCGACGCCGAGCGGATGGGCGCCAAACACTTCCTGATCAACTCGGACAAGGCGGCCATGAAGGCGGCGGCCGAGCAGTTCGACCTGATCATCAACACCGTGTCGGCCACCCACGAGATCGCCAGCCATGTTCAACTGCTGGCGCGCGACGGCACCATGGTCATGCTGGGCCTGACGACCGAGGGCCTGCCGGTCTTCGCCAGAGCCCTGCTGTGGCGCCGCCGCCGCATCGCCGGTTCGCTGATCGGCGGCATCCCCGAGACGCAGGAGATGCTGGACTTCTGCGCCGAGCACGGCATCGCCTGCGACATCGAACTGATCGCGCCCGAGCGGATCAACGAGGCCTATGAGCGGATGGAGAAGTCCGACGTCCGCTATCGCTTCGTGCTGGACATGGAAAAACTGGCCGCCTGAGCCTGCGGCGAAAAGCCTCTCTCGACCCAAAGCGCTGCAGGAGCCGGTTTCCGTAACGGAAATCGGTTCTTGCGTGCAACCTGTGCGGCGTTACACCTTTAACCTTGTGATCCCGCACAGACGGGCAACAAGGGACAAGGAACAGACATGGCGCGCGTAGCTTTCGTGACCGGCGGCACCCGGGGCATCGGCAAGGCCATTGTCCAGAGACTGAGCGAGGACGGCATCAGCGTCGCCGCCGGTTACTCCGGCAATGACGAGGCCGCACAGGCCACTGCAAAGGCGCTGGGCGTCACAGTGGTCAAGGGCAATGTCGGCAGTTTCGACGACTGCGCCCGTGCGGTGAAAGAGGTCGAGGACCAGCTCGGCCCCATCGATATTCTGGTCAACAACGCCGGCATCACCCGCGACGGCTTCTTCCACAAGATGAGCCACGACCAGTGGTCCGACGTGATCCGCGTCAATATGGACAGCGTCTTCAACATGACGCGTCAGGTCATCAACGGCATGCGCGACCGGGGCCACGGCCGCATCGTCAACATCTCCTCGATCAACGGCCAGAAGGGCCAGATCGGCCAGACCAACTATTCCGCCGCCAAGGCCGGGATGATCGGCTTCACCAAGGCGCTGGCGCTGGAGAACGCGCGCAAGGGCGTCACCGTAAACTGCATCGCGCCCGGCTATATCGACACCGAAATGGTCGGCGCCATGGACGCCAAGGTTCTGGACGCCATCATCAGCCAGATTCCGGTCGGCCGTCTGGGCAAGGGTGAGGAAATCGCCGACATGGTGTCCTGGCTGGTCGGAGAGCGTGCTGGATATGTCACAGGCTGCACACTCTCGTTGAACGGCGGTCAGTACCTGGTCGGATGAATCACACCTTCGCCTAAAATCCGCCTCGCACGGGTTTCATCCAAAGTCTCATGAAGTTGACGGCGACTGTCAGGGCGAAAAAATCGCCAAGCCTGACGACGATGGGGGCCACCGCCGTCGTCGCCTTGCTGACACTCGCCATCACAATCTATGCGTGCGGCGCAGCGGCGCAGACACGTCGCAGCACGCCAGAGACCGGACGTTATGTCTCTGGCGCCGGGCAGGCCTTTGTTCTGGACAGTTCAGGCCCCCGGCCGCTGCTGCGTTTCGAGCGGTCTGCAGAGGTCTGGGTGCTGCGCCCCACCGCCGCCCCGCGCGGCGACATCATCTATCGCAACGACAACGGCGACCAGATTCTGCGCGTCACCTCCGACGGCGGCATCACCCTGTATTCCACGCGCACGCCCCAGGGGTCGCCCGTCTCGCTGGCGGGCGAGGCGACGCGCCTGGAGACGCCGGACCTGGGCCCGATCCAGTTGTTCAACCTGATGGCCCGCCGCAGCGGACTGGTCAGTGAGGCGCTGGGCCGCCTGATCCAGATCGATCTGGCAGGCAGCCAGTCCGAGGCCCTGTGCGTCGAGGCCCTGATCGTCACCACCGACGCCGTGATCCGCGTGGCCCGCAGCCCCTCGACCCGCGAACAGGTCAGCCGCCTGCGCAAGATCACCATCGCCGAAGGCGACCGCGCCTCGGTGACCTATATGCGTGGCGAGTTGCGGGTCATCGTCGACCCCTCGCGCGGGGTCAGCGGGCGGCCGTCGTCTGCCCTGGTGATCCGCGCCCTGATGCCGAGCTGATCATGCTCTAGAAACTGTCCTTGGCCGCCCGTCGCGCGGCGAAGTCGGCGGCGTCCCTGGCCCGCAGGAACGGATTGAACTTCAGCTCCGCCGCAATCGTCGTCGGCACGGTGGCCTCGCCCCGTTCGCGCGCGGCGAAGATGGTTTCGGCATAGGCCTGCATCTCGGGCCGGTCATCCAGCGTCAGTGTGAAGCGGGCATTGGCCGCCGTATATTCATGGGCGCACCAGATGACGGTCTCTTCAGGCCATGCAGCCAGCGTCTGCAGACTCGACCACATCTGATCGGGCGTACCTTCGAACAGCCGCCCGCAGCCCAGTGCGAAAAGGGTGTCGCCGACGAAGGCTGCACCATCCGCGACCGAACGAAACACCACATGGCCCAGAGTGTGGCCGGGCGTGTCCGTCACCTCAAACCGCGTCTCGCCCAGTTCGACCACATCGCCGCCTGCGACCACGCGGTCCAGCGGCGCAACGCGGCGCACCTCTTGCGGCCCCACGATCTCGCAGCCGGTTTCGGCCTTCAGCCGTTCGTTGCCCTCGGTATGGTCCGGGTGCCAGTGGGTGTTCAGGATCAGATCCAGCCGCCCCCAGCCCAGTTTGCCCAACTCCTCCAGAATCCGTGCGGCGTCCGGCGTATCGACCGTGGCGACCTGACCAGTCGCTTGGTCGCGGATCAAAAAGCCGTAGTTGTCGCTGCGGCACGGGAACAGGTGAACATCCAGGGTCATGCGCGTATTCTAGCAGCCAGCCCCATCCCCGGCCTATAGTGATCCCATGCGGCGCAGCATCGACGAGCTTCGAACCTTCTACGGCGAGCCGACCGGCGCCCTGGTGCGTCGCCTGCTGGCGCGTCGACTGAACGATGCCTGGGGCGAAGCGACCAACAGTGACGTGCTGGGCATCGGCTATGCCACGCCGTGGCTGGATGCATTTGTCGGAGCCCGCCGCGTGGTCGCCGCCATGCCCGGCGGACAGGGCGTCGAACAGTGGCCCACGGTCGGGCGCAACCGCACCCTGCTGGTCGATGACCGCCGCCTGCCCTTCGCCGCCGGATCGTTTGACCGCATCCTGCTGATTCATGCGCTGGAGGAGGCGGATGATCCCGCCGCCCTGCTGACCGAGGCCGTGCGGGCGCTGGCGCCGACGGGGCGGATCATTCTGGTCGCAGCCGCGCGCGGCGGCCTGTGGGCGCGGGCCGAGAACACCCCCTTCGGCCATGGCCGTCCCTTCACCCGTCGTCAGTTGGAGCGGTTAGTGCGCGAGGCGGGACTGGAGCCCGCCGCCTGGTCCCAGACCCTGTATGTGCCGCCGTGGACGCCGCTGCTGTCACTGGCGGACGGATTCGAGCAGGTCGGACGACGTGTCGCGCCGGGCGCGGCGGGCCTGATCCTGCTGGAGGCGTCGCGTCAGACCTATGCCCGCATCCGGCCCAGCGGCCATGCGCAGCGTGTCCGCAACCCGAACCTGACGCCGCAGCCCATCGCCCGCACCCCAGCCCCGGACGCCTGAAACCATCATGGCTGACGCGGAGTTGACCAGAGTGGCGACTGGCGAGCCGAGGCGAACGGCCTTATGGCGAGGCTCATGCATCGTTTGATCCTCATGCGGCACGCCCAGGCGCAGCCCTCCGCCCCCACTGGCGGTGATGAAGCCCGTCCCCTGGCCCCCATCGGCCGCAGCGAAGCCGCCCTGATGGGCCGCGCCCTGGCTGAACGCGGCCTCAAGCCGGACCTGGCCCTGGTTTCGTCCGCTGTCCGCACGCGCGAGACCTGGGAGCAGATGCACGACAGTTTCGGCGATGTCGAAATCCGCTACGAGCCCGCCCTCTACAACGCCCCGTCCGACGTGATCCGCCGCTTTGTCGAGAACAGCGAGGAAGAGGCGGGCTGTCTGCTGGTGCTGGCGCACAATCCGGGCGTCCATGTGCTGGCTGTCGAATATCTGACCGAAAGCGCGGCCTCGCCCGCTGTGCTGGACCGGATGGCGGGCGGTTTCCCGCCCGGCGCCGCCGCCCTGTTCACCGTCGATGTGGCAGGCCGTTGCACCTATGAGGGTTTCCTGACGCCACGGTCGCTGGGCGCCCAATGACCGACATCGCCTACAAGGTTGTCGCCGCCGACGAATGGCGCGCGGCGGTGGCCGAGGGCCGCTATGAAGGCTCCGCCGTCGATCTGGCCGACGGATATATCCATATGTCGACCGAAGACCAGTTGGCCGAGACCCTGCGCAAACACTATGCGGGCCAGACGGACCTGCTGATGCTGAGCGTGGACCTGACGCAGTTCAGCGATGATCTGGTCTGGGAGCCGTCACGCGGCGGCGCCCTGTTCCCCCATCTGTATGCGCCCCTGCCCGTTGCGGCGGTGACGGCGTCACGCGCCCTGTCGGTCACGACGGACGGCGAAATCATCTTCAAGGACGCAGTATGAGCGTGATCGATCTGGGCGGCGCCATCCTGCGCAACATCGACCCCGAGACGGCGCACCAGTTGGCGATCAAGGGGCTGGCCTTCACGCCCCTGCCCTCGCCGCCCGCTGACGATCCGATCCTGCACACCCGGATCGCGGGTCTGAGTCTGCCCAATCCGGTCGGTCTGGCCGCCGGTCTGGACAAGAATGGCGAGGCCCTGCGCGGCCTGTCGCGTCTGGGTTTCGGTTTTGTCGAATGCGGCTCGGTCACCCCGCGCGCCCAGCCGGGCAACCCCAAGCCGCGCCTGTTCCGCTTGACGGAAGATCGGGCGATCATCAATCGGATGGGCTTCAACAACGCCGGTCTTGAGGCCTTCGCCGGTCGCCTCGACAACCGCCCCGCTGGCGTGGTGGTCGGCGCCAATCTGGGCGCCAACAAGGACACGGAAGACAAGGCCGCCGACTATGTCGCGGGGCTTCAACGGCTGGCGGGACGCGCGTCGTATTTCACCGTCAACATCTCTTCGCCCAATACGCCGGGCCTGCGCGCCCTGCAGGGACGTGAGCAACTGGACGACCTGCTGGGCCGGATCGACGCCGCCCGTCCCACCGACGCCGCCGCCCGCGTCCCCGTCTTCCTGAAGATCGCGCCTGATCTGATCTCTGACGAGGTGGCCATGATCGTGGAGACGTCCATCGCCCACCGCATCGACGGCCTGATCGTATCCAACACTACGCTGGAACGCCCCGAGATCCTGCGATCGGCCCACGCGTCCGAGACCGGCGGCCTGTCCGGCGCTCCCATCCGCCGCTTTGCGGAAAAGGCCCTGCGCGCCGCAGCAGAGGCCGCACAAGGCCGCCTGCCCCTGATCGCGGTGGGCGGCATCGACAGCGGCGCCGAAGCCTATGCCCGCATCCGACTGGGCGCGTCGGCGGTGCAGATCTACTCGGCCATGATCTACGAAGGGCCGGGTCTGGTGGGGCGGATCAAGCGCGATCTGGCCGCCCGTCTGCGTGCAGACGGATTTTCCACAGTCTCCGAGGCTGTTAGCGCGTCCCGTTGACGGTGCGTTAGGCTCGTTATGCGACCTTGAGGGTAAGCGGTCGAAAAACACGCCGCACCTTGGGGACTAGAATGCCTAAGCTGATCACCGACGAGACGGTGGCTAGCGGTTGGACAACCGCTGTCCGTCATCGCCGCGGCACCCTGGTTCAGCGCCTGACGCTGGGCTGTGGTGTGGCGCTTGTTGTCGCCCCCATGATGGGCTGGCCGATCAGCCTGGCGTGGGCGGTGCTCTATGCGCTGACGCAGGGCGTCGAGCTGCTGATCTTCGCCCCGATGAACCGGCCCCAGCCCCAGGAAATCGGCCTGGCGCGCAAGATTCTGGGATGCCTGTCCCTGTTCGCAAACGCCGCCCTGTTCGGATCGCTGGCGGTGCCGATGTGGCTGATCGGCGGACCGCTGGGCGGGGTCTGCGCGTCGGTCATGCTGCCGGCGGTGATGCTGTTCACCATGATGAACTCACCGCGTTCGCTGGCCGTGCTGCTTTCGACCATCACTCCGCATCTGCTCTATCTGGGCGCCACACCCTTCTTCGCTGCGGCCTTCGGCGCTACCCCGGCCCTGATCACCACGGTCACCGCCTCCATCGTCCTCTACACCCTCTACATCCTGATCAGCTGGCAGCGGATGAGCGAGGTGACCGAGGCCCAGTTGCGTGTCCACGCCGAGGCGGACCGTCTGCGCCTGAAGGCCGAGGCGGACCTGGCGGACCACACCGCCTTTCTGGCCGCCATCGGTCACGATCTGCGCACCCCCATCGGCGCCATCCTGACCGGCGCATCGGAGCTGAAGGCCAGCGATCCGCAGTCGCGCGCCAACGCCAGCCTGATTTCTGACGCTGGCCTGATGATGAAGGCCCTGCTGGACGACCTGCTGGATCACTCCAAGATCGGCGCAGGCCGGATGACGGTCGAGACGGTCGATTTCAACCTGCGCAACATGCTGGCCCAGACGCTGCGCCTGTGGCGTGGTGCGGCGGAGGCCAAGGGATTGAGGCTGCGGCTGGAAGGCGCCAATCACATCCCCGCCTCGGTGCGGGGCGACCCCATGCGGCTGCGTCAGGTGCTGAACAACCTGCTGTCCAACGCCATGAAGTTCACCGAAAAAGGCGCCATCACCCTGCGGCTGGACGCCTGGGCCGAGGAGCCGACCGGCTATTCGATCCTGATCGAGGTGGCCGACACCGGTCCCGGCATGACCACGGAACAGTTGGAACGCCTGTTCACCCCGTTCGACCAGACCGCCGACGGGGTCAGCGCACGCCACGGCGGCAGCGGCCTGGGCCTGGCCATCAGCCGCGATCTGGTCGAGTTGATGGGCGGGCGTTTGACGGCCCGCAGCGCACCCGGCGAAGGTGCGAAATTCACCATCTCGCTGTTCCTGCCCAAGGGCGAAAGCACCGCCGCGCCTGCTGCAACGCCCGTTGACGACGGGCGTCTGGCCATCGCCCGCGCCCTGTCGACCGCCAAGTTCGAGACCCAAGCGGTGACCTTGCCCCCGGCCCCGGCCCCGGCCCCGGCGGCGGCGGCGGCAGATGCCGCCATCCCTGCGCCCGCCGACGACGCGCCCGCCCCGCCTGTCGATGAGGTCATAGAAGACGCCTCGGAAACCGCCGAGGGCGAGGAAGACGAACGCCCGCTGCGTCTGCTGGTGGTGGACGACCACGACATCAACCGCCGCGCCGTACAGTTGATCCTTCAGCCGCTGGGTTGCGAGATCACCACCGCCGCCGATGGCCTGATCGCCATGGAGCGCTGTGCCGAGACCACCTTCGACGTCATCTTCATGGATGTGCGGATGCCAGAGCTGGATGGCCGCGAAACCACGCGCCGTCTGCGCGCCGGGACCGGACCCAACGCCCGCACCCCCATCATCGCCGTCACCGCCGACACGGCGCCCGAAGACATCGCCGCCTGTCAGGCCGCAGGCATGGCCTATTTCGTGCCCAAGCCGCTGACGCCGCCCGCCCTTATCGGCGCGCTGCAGCACGTTCTCAGCGATGTGGAGAATGGTCAGTCGGACGCCGCCCAGGCCGCCTGATCCCGAACGGCGCCCACCAGCGTCGGGGCGAAATCGGACGTCTTCATCTGACACTCCCAGACGGTCACCACGCGCCAGCCGTCCGCCTCCAGCGCCGTCCGCGCCGCCGCATCCCGCGCGCGATTGCGATTGATCTTGGCGATCCAGTAGTCGGCGTTGGTCTTGGGCTGGCGCGCGCCGCGCGCACAGTCGTGTCCGTGCCAGAAACAGCCGTGGACGAAGATCGCTGTCCGCCGTCCCTTCATCACCACGTCAGGCCTGCCCGGCAAACCACAGCCGCCCAGGCGATAGCCGATGCCCGCCGCCCTCAGAATACGACGCACGGCCAGTTCGGGCGCGGTGTCGCGTCCCTTGATCCGTCTCATGACGGCGCTACGCTTTTCCGGCGAGAAGACGTCAGTCATCACGGCTCAACGCAAAAGGCCGCCGCTCCAGGGGAAGAGCGACGGCCAAGTTGGGGGATCACGTCAAAATAACACAATCCAAGCGCGTTACAAATACACGCAATACCACTTACAGCTGAGCGATAAGGTGCTCAGCCGAGGACACCTTGAACTCGCCGCCCTGCTCGATGTTGAGCTGCGAAACCGTGCCGTCCTTGACCAGCATCGAATAGCGCTGCGAACGGTCGCCCAGGCCGAAACCCGAGCCGTCCAGCACCAGACCCAGGGCGCGGGTCAGTTCGCCGTTGCCGTCAGCCAGCATGACGATGGAGCCGTCCTCGATGCCCTGGCTCTCGGCCCAGGCCTTCATGACGAAGGCGTCGTTGACCGAGATGCAGGCGACCGTGTCGACGCCCTTGGCCTG
Source organism: Brevundimonas sp. (assembly GCF_018608325.1). Taxonomy (GTDB): domain Bacteria; phylum Pseudomonadota; class Alphaproteobacteria; order Caulobacterales; family Caulobacteraceae; genus Brevundimonas. Next base: position 26,075 of record NZ_JABAZW010000114.1, read on the forward strand.
GATGTCGGCCAGATGGTCCTTGAAGCCCGGCAGGTGACGCGCCGAGCAGGTCGGGGTGAAGGCGCCCGGAACGGCGAACAGAGCCACGGTCTTGCCGTTGAAGATTTCTGCGGTCGAGACGGGCTTGGGGCCTTCAGCCGTCGCCTGGGCCAGGGTCGCGGCGGGGATGCGGTCGCCGATCTGAATGGTCATGAAGTCTCTCCGGGGAGGTCTGGGTGGAAATGAAACCGTGTGCGCGACACATAGACCCATGCCGCGCGTCCGCAAGCGTCAAGCGTCTTGCGCCCGGCCGTTAACCACCCGATTATGCCAGCATGACCGACGCCTCCTCCCTGACAGGCCGTCTGCTTGTCGCCATGCCCGGCATCAGCGATCCGCGTTTTGAACACGCCGTCATACTGATCTGCGCCCACGGGTCAGATCATGCGATGGGGCTTCGCATCGACCGGCCGGTGGACGGCGTCGACCTGAAGACTGTGCTGGACAAGCTGGACGCACCGGCCCCCGTCGAAGCGGTGGGGCGCGCGGTGCTGATTGGCGGGCCGGTGGATCGTGAACGCGGTTTCGTGCTGCACACCGACGACTGGATGATCGGCGACGACAGCCTGCCCTTCGGCGACGGCCTGGCCATGACCGGCACGCGCGAAGCCCTGACCGCCATGACCGACGATGTGTCCGGCCCGCGCCGCTCGACCCTGCTGCTAGGCTATGCCGGCTGGGGCGAAGGCCAGTTGGAGGATGAACTGGCGGAAAACGTCTGGCTGACCGCAGAAGCGGATCTGGACATCATCTTCGACACCAATCACGACACCAAATGGACCCGCGCCCTGGCCCAGATGGGGGTTCAGGCCTCGCAGTTATCCAGCCAGGGCGGCAGGGCCTGAAGCGCGCTAGCGCGTCGCCAGAGAGATCGCCAACAGCACCACCAGGAGCAGGCTGACCCCCTGCCAGAACCGCACCGGATCGCGTTCGATCAGGGACAGGGTGCGGGGCGGCGGGGCGGCGGCGGTGCTGCCGGTCTCCAGCACGCGGATCAGTTCCTCGACATCATCGAAACGGTCGTCGGGATTGGTCGAAACGGCCCTCAGAATGGCGGCGTCCAGCCAGGCGGGCATGTCCGGGCGATGGCGGCTGGGCGGGGTCGACGCCCGGTCGAAACGCGGCGCATCGCTTGGATCGACCTCGCCCCATGGATAGGTCTGGGTGAACAGGCGGTACAGGGTCACGCCCAGGGCGAACTGGTCGGTGGCCGCGTTGCCGCTTTCGCCATCATACATTTCCGGCGCCTTGAAGCCCGGCGTGCCGGGGGCTTCGGCCTCGGCGAACTCCTCGGCGCGGCGCAGGCGGGCGACGCCCAGATCGACCAGCTTCAGCCCGCCGTCCGCCTCCAGGATCACATTGTCCGGCTTGATGTCGCGGTGCGTCACCCCCGCCCGGTGCAAGGCCGCAACCCCGCGCGCCAGTTTCAGGGCGATGTCGATGCCCGGCGCGATCTCGGGCGGGCCATCCTCGGCCAGACGCCGGTGCAGGGTGGTCCCGGCATAGAAGGGCTGGACGATATAGAGCCGCCCCTGCCGCCCCGTCTCCAGTGTCAGAACCCGGCCGACATTGGGGCTGTCGATGCGGCGGCCGATGAAGGCCTCGCGCAGGAAGGCGATGCGCGCGCCCCGTTCGGACACCACGGCGGTCTTGGGGAATTTCAGCACCACCGACCCGGCGTCACCCAGCGTGTCGCGCGCAAGGAACAGCCGGGTGTAGCGCCCATCCGCCACCAGTCGCGTCAGGTGGAATCCATCGACATTGTCGCCCACCTCGGGCGGCGGCTGGATGACCAGACCCTCCGCCTCGGCCGTGATCGCCTCCCAGTCGGGAGCGCCGGTCTGGACCACATCGATGACGATGGCGGTGGCGTTGTCGCGGGTTCCTGCCTCGGTCGCCGCAGCCAGGATCGCCTTGGCGTCGGCGTCTGGCGATCCGCGCCGCCCCAGCAGCCGCACGAGAGCCTCATCCGACAGGACGCCGTGCACCCCGTCCGTCGTCAGCAGCAGTCGGTCGTGCGGCTGCAGGCCCACATGGCGCACGTCCAGCTTAACATCCGCCTCGATCCCCACGGCGCGGTACAGCACATGACCCATGCCCGCCTGGGCGCGGGTATGATCCTCAGTCAGCCGCGTCAGGACGCCGTCGCGAAAATGCCAGGCGCGGCTGTCGCCGACATGCAGGGTCACCGCCTCGCGCCCGCGCAGGATCAGGGCGGTGAAGGTGGTCGCCGCCGCCTCCATCGCCGGATCAATCCGCCCGCGCGAATGGAGCCAGCGGTTGAAGCCGCGCAGGGCCTTGATCCCGTTGGCCGCGATGCCGTTCAGCGGGTTCTGGTCCAGATAGCCGTCGATGAAACTGCGGGTCGTCAGCTCCGCCGCCGCCCGCCCCGCCTTTGAGCCGGACACCCCGTCGGTGATGACCGCGACGACGCCATGCTCGCGCTGTTCCGTCGCCGTGCCCAGATGCACCCCGCCGAAGTCCTGATTGTCAGGCTTTGGCCCCTGAGCGGTCGCGAAGCCTGCAGCGATTTCCAGTCTGGCGTCGGTCATGAACAACACTGTGTGCGATGCACGCGGGTCTGGCTAGATGGTGGACAAGCTTGGCCGTGGCGGGCACATGTCTCGACGACAGCCTTCGCAACTGTCAATATGATCGCTGATTACCAACGGGGTGCGTTCCATGCGTCGAATTCTGCTTCTTGCCGGTCTGGGAATGCTGGCGGGCTGCGCGACCGGCCCCGTGCGTGACACCCCGTTCGTCTTCCCCGAAGGCCTGCGGATCATGGAAAAGGGCTATCCCTATCCTGACGGCCCCTGCCGCCTGCTGGGTGAAACCTTCGCCACCTCCGAACTGCTGGACGACAGCGCTGATCTGCTGGGCTGCCCGTCCGACGCCATGCAGGACCCGCGCGTCACCAGCCTGGGCCGCGTAGTCGGCCAGTTCGAGGGCGTGACCCTGGTGTCCGTGCCCAAGTCCAAAACGCGCTGATCGCTATTTTTGCGCGGCCTGCTCACACTTGGGCGGGTTCGCTTAAACATCTGACGCCGCCAACTGGTGTCAGGCCGAGCGCTGCTTGATCGGCGCTGATCCATCGGCCAGGCTTTCGGCCAGATAGACTTCGGCCTCCTGGGCGGGAAGCGCGGGGGCATAGCCGAAGCCCTGGCCGTAGTGGCACTGGGCGTCCAGCAGCAGGCTGGCCAGTTCGGCGTTCTCGACGCCTTCCGCAACCACTTCCAGCGACAGGTCGCGGCCCAGATTGACCACGGACTTGACGATCTTGGCTGAGCCCTCGTCCTTCTTCATCGTCAGGACGAAATAGCGGTCGATCTTCAGCGTATCGAACGGCAGGCGCGCCAGATAGGACAGCGACGAGAAGCCGGTGCCGAAATCGTCCAGCGCCAGCGACGCACCGACATCCTTCAGCGATTGCAGCACCTCGGCGGCACGCGCGGTGTCGCGCATGATGTCCCCTTCGGTGACCTCCAGCTTCAAGGCGCCCTTGGGCAGGCCGGTTTCCTTGATGATGCGGGCCACGTCCTCGCACAGATGCGGGCGTTCGATCTCGCCGACCGACAGGTTCACGCTGCAGAACAGCTTGCCCGACGTCGGGTGCCGCGCGATCCAGTCCGCCAGCTGCCGCGCCGACTGGGTCATCATCAGCAGGCCCAGTTCGTTCATCATGCCCAACTCATCGGTCAGGGTCAGGAACTCGTCAGGCGGCACAAGGCCACGGCGGGGGTGACGCCAGCGAGCCAGAGCCTCGAACCCCGCCACCGCACCCGTGTTCAGGTTCACGATGGGCTGGAAGAAGGGCACGATCTCGCCGCGCACAAAGGCGTTTCGCAGGTCCGCCTCCAGCGCCAGACGGCTGAGGGAATCGCTTTCCAGAGCACGGCCATAGGCAGCCGACCCGCCACGCCCGGCGCTTTTGGCCGATTCCACCGCCAGTTCGACCCGACGCAGCAGTTCGGCGGCGTCCGGCGCATCCGGCCCGCCCTCGACGACCACGGCGCCGATGGAGACGGTGGGATAGATGTCAAAGCCCGCGACCCGCAGCGGCTGCTCCAGCGCCTCGCGCATCCGATAGCTGGTGTGGGACGCCGTCTTGGGCACGATGATGGCGAACTCGTCCTCGCCGATCCGGGCGGCCGAGGCGTCCTGGGAAAAGGCCGCGGCCAGACGCGAGCCCAGGGCTGACAGCACCAGGTCCGTCCGCTCATGGCACAAAGCTTCGTTCAGCCGCCGCAGCCGGTCGACGTCGCCGACCACCATCTCATATTCGCCAGGCGCGATCAGAATCTCGGTCACGCGCGCCAAAAAGGCGCGACGGTCCAGCAGGCCGGTCAGCGTATCCAGATCAGAGCCCGCGAACTTGTTCTCCAGCGCCACCACGCCCGCCGCCCGCAGACCATCCTCCAGCCAGACCCCGCGCCACAGACAGGTCTCGGCGCCGCGCATCCGCAGGCGGACCGAAATCTCGGTCCCCTCTTCCGACGGTTTCAGCATCTTCTCGGCCAGCGACCGATCCTGCGGCAGGGCCGAAGCGACGAAACCAGCGGCCGAACACTCCGGCGCCAACGGCCCCAGGCCCAGCGACCGCGTCGCCCCGGTGAACCGGATCTGGTCTTCGGCAGGCGTCCAGACCCACAGAGCCGTATCGGCCGCCGCCAACGCCTCGATGGCGGTGGTGGCGTCCCAGGCCAGTGATCTGGATCGGGGGTTCAAGCGTAGGGACCCTTTGTCAGGACGACGGACGACCGTCGCGATCGAATTCGTCCTCGATCAGGCCGAACAGAAGATGATCTGCCCACTCGCCGTTAATTTTCAAATAAGCCCGGGCCAAGCCCTCGTGTCTAAAGCCGGATTTCTCCAGCACACGACGTGATCCGAAATTGGTCGGCAGGCAGGCGGCCTCCAGGCGATGCAGCTTCAGCTTGTCGAAGGCATAGCCGACAACCGCGCGCACCCCGGCGGTTCCAAACCCCTGTCCGGCGTAGGGCTGGCCGATCCAGTAGCCCAGGGTGCCCATCTCGGCGACGCCGCGCCGCACGTTCGACAGGGTGACCGCCCCGTACAGAGTCTTGCCGTCAGGGCTCAGCACGAAGAACGGCCAGGCGTTGCCCAGCTCCATCTCGCGCCCATAGACCGACAACCGACGCCGGAACGCCGCCTTGGTCAGATCATCCTCGGCCCAGGCAGGCTCCCACGGCTGCAGATAGTCCCGCGACGCCTCCCGCAGCGCCGACCACGCCGGATAATCGGACACGCGCGGCGGCCTCAGCAGCACGCCGTCGCCCCGGACAACAGGCCCGGACACATCGCTCATCCAGTCCAGAAGCGCCATTGCGCCAGATTAACGCGACCGAAGACGCTTGGCGACGCCCCCACGCGATCTTGATTTTTGTTACAGCAACGGTCTTCAGGCGGCGTCAGAGGCCGGACTTTCCTTCGGCAGCTTGGAAATTCGGTTCAGGTCGGCGCGGATCGAGCTGCCCTGAAAATGAGAGATTTCTGCGCCGGAGTAGCCTTCTGCCGACAGGGCCTTCACAACATCTCCGGTATTCAAGCATTCGGGAGTGCGTGCCAGCTGATACGCGCGTTCGACCACATGGGTACGGTTCATATTTTTAGCCTTTCCTAGAAATACTTAACGCGGCAGAAGCTGTACTGTTCCCTTAACTTCACAATATGAGTCATTTCGGTCCCGCTTGCATTTGTCGCAAAGACCTGTGCAAATGTCCTTCGTCGATCTCTCTGCGTAACGCCCACTCTCTCTGCGAACGCACGAGTCCAGGCCGCTCCATTCAGACCCGACAGGCCGCAGGGACGTTCCCTCGGTCAACTTCTAACGGAGGTCTACAAATGGCTACCGGCACTGTTAAGTGGTTCAACCCGACCAAGGGCTACGGCTTCATCCAACCCGACGACGGCGGCAAGGACGTCTTCGTCCACATTTCGGCTGTTGAAGCTGCTGGCCTGCGCGGCCTGGACGAAAACCAGAAGGTTTCCTACGAGCTGGAGCGCGACAAGCGTTCGGGCAAGGAATCGGCTGGCCAGCTCCAGACCGTCGGCTGATCTCAGCACACGTCTAACGGAAACGGCGGCTCCTCACGGGGCCGCCGTTTTCAATTCCGCCTCTGTGTCAGAGGTCCAGCAGGGTCCGCCCCAAGAGACCGGGATGCGAAATCATCGCATCATGCGGCGCATCGATCTCAACATAGGACCAGGCTGGGTCCGAACGCGCCCGCTGTACCGACGCCGCCAGCAGATCGCCCGGAGCCTGAACACAACGGATATAGGTCTGACGCTGACCGGCCACCGCCTCGCCCAAATGAACAGGCTCGAAATAGGTCTCGACCGGCTGAGGCGTCAGTTGCGCATCGACCCAGGCCTGATCCTCCAACCCCACGCCGAACGCCGCCGATGGAATGGGCGGGATGTTCCAGGCCTCATCCGCATCCGCCGCCTGCCGATATGGGGCGATAAGGGCGGGCGCATGATCCAGCAGGATCTCCCCCTCGACCGGCATAAAGGCGTCCAGCAGCACCAGATGCGCCACCCGCTCGCCCAGCCTGCGCGCCGCCGCCGTTGCCGGGAAACCGCCATAGCTGTGCCCAACCAGCGTCACCGGTTCATCACCCAGCCCCCGCACATGGTCGACAATGTCATCGACGTGGGTGCTCAGATTGATGCGCCGTGACGCCTGCCCAGCCCGCTCGGACAGTCCGCTCAAGGTCGGCGCCGTCACCCGATGCCCCGCAGCCTGCAGCACGCCCGCCGTCCGGCCCCAGCACCAGCCGCCATGCCAGGCGCCGTGGATCAAAACAAAATGGCTCACCGGGCTGCTCTCACTGCAATCAGACTCCGGCTTGATAGCGCCGCTTGGACATTCCGACCCATTTGCATTTTTGCCTCAATGTCGCATTCAATGGGCTGAGATGAAGTCCATCCGCAGACACATGATCGCACTGGTCGGCGCCGCGCTTGCGGTGTTCGCCATGTTCATGGTCTCGACGGTCAGCTTCGCGGCCCCCGCTTTCACCGCCACGCCTGTCATGTCCGCCGCCTGTGCCGACATGGATATGGGCCAGACCGGGGATCAAACGGGCGATCAGACTCCGAACAAGGGCGTGTTGGTCTGCGCCAAGGATTGCGCGGTCATCTGCCACGCCCTGCTGACCCCGCCCGTCACGACCAGCAAGGTCGCTACGTTCGAGCCGGTCGCCTACCTGCCCCACCACCCAAGACTGACGTCTGCCGTCGTCGATAGAGACGATCCGCCGCCGCGTTGAGCGACACACGTCCAAATCGACACAGACACTCAATCAATCTTGGAATTCTGAAAATGAAAAATGCATTCGCCATCGCAGGCCTGATCCTGCTCGCCTCGGGCACCGCCGCCTTCGCCGCTTCGCCCGAGACCGTGGTCCACGCGGTCGCTTCCTGCTGCAACGCTCTGGCCGCCTGCTGCCAGGGCGGCACGGCGCCCTGCTGCCCCTAAAAGCCAGATCGGCTTAAGCCAAGGGAACGCCCGGTCGAAAGGCCGGGCGTTTTCTTTTGTCGGTCAGGCCTTGGTCTTGTCGATCCACACTGCAAATGCGTCGGCGAAGGCCTTCAGGAAGTCGCGCGTGCCGGGGTTGGTCAGCTTGCCATGCTCGTCCAGCAGGGCGGCGACATTGCCGATGTAGGCCTCTGGCTGCTGCAGGGTCGGCATGTTCAGGAAGACCAGAGGCTGGCGCAGATGATGGTTGGCGCCGAAGCCGCTGACGGCGCCGGGCGAGACGCTGACGATGGCGGCGGGTTTGCCCTGCCACACACTGTGGCCATAGGGGCGCGAGCCGACGTCCAGCGCATTCTTCAGGCCGCCGGGGACGGAGCGGTTGTACTCCGGGGTCACGAACAGCACGGCCTCGGTCGTGGCCACCTCCTCGCGGAACCGGGTCCAGGCGGCGGGCGGCGCATCCGTATCCAGATCGGGATTATAGAGCGGCAGGTCGCCGAACTCGATCGGGATCAAGTCCAGCGCGGGCTGGGCCAGCTCCTTGATCGCCTGGCCGATATGACGCGAATAGGCGCCTTCGCGCAGGCTGCCGACGATCAGGGCGACACGGACGGACATGGAACACTCCCGGAGTTGAACGCCCCGGCGTCATGCCGAAGCGTCAGCTTAACCGCCGCCGCCCACCTGCGGTTCCGCTAGAGGCTGAACAGGGCCGTCGCAAAGGCCTCGCCCGCCGCCGACGCCGACTTCGGCCCCAGCACCGCGCTGGCCGCCTTGCCGCTGGACAACAGTTGGGCGCCGACCGCGCGCACATCCTGGATGCTCTGGGCCTCCAGCTTTTCGGTCATCGACAGGCTGGACACGGGCGCGCCGAAGATCAGGGTCTGGGCGGCGTTGCGTCCGGCGCGGCTCATCGGGTTTTCGTCCGACATCCACAGCCCGGCCTTCATCACCGCCTTGGCGCGCGACAGTTCCTTTTCGGTCGGTCCGCTTTCAGCCAGCGCCCGCACCTCGGCTGCGGACACCTCGGCCAGTTCCCTGGCCCGATCCGCCGCCGCGCCCGCATAGATGCCCAGCACGCCCGTATCCTCATACGGCTCCTGATAGGCGTCGATGGCATAGGCCAGACCGCGTTCTTCCCGCGCGCTCTGGAACAGGCGCGAGGCCATGCCCCCGCCCAGAATCTCGCTGAACAGCCGCATGGACGACAGGCCCGGATCGGTCGCCGACAGGCCCGGAAGCTGGAAGACCAGATTGGCCTGCTCAATCTTGCGCGTCAGTTTGGCATGGCCGCCGACAAACAGGGCGGGCGCAGGCGCGTCGACCGGGGTGGCCACAGCGTCGCCGAACCAGCGCTCGGCTAGGGCCAGCAGTTCGGTTTCGTCCACCGCGCCCGACACCGCCACCACCATCCGGTCCGGCGAATACAGCCGTGCGCGCCATGCCTCGACCGTCGCCTTGTCGGCAGGTTTCAGGCTGGCGATGGAGCCAAGGATCGGACGGCCCATCGGCTGGCCCGTGAAGGCGCGGGTCTGGACCATTTCAAAGACATGGTCGTCGGGCGTGTCGAAGGCCTCGGCGATCTCTTGTGCGACCACATCCTTTTCCCGCTCGATCTCGGCGGGGTCCAGCGTGGGGCGAAACACCAGATCCGACAGCACCTGCATGGCCAGCGGTAGCGAGCCGTCCAGCCCACGCACTTCGAAACTGGTCCGCTCATAGCCTGTCGCGGCGTTGATCGTGCCGCCCTCGGCCTCGATCCGCTCGACGATCTCGCGCGCCGCCATGTCGCCCGCGCCCTTGAAGACCAGATGCTCCAACAGGTGCGACCAGCCGGAACGATTCTCAGCCTCCCACCGCGCGCCGCCCTTGACGGTGACGACGACGGCCAAAGTCTTCAGGCCGGGCATGGGATCACAGACGACGCGGACGCCGTTGGACAGGGTGTGCAGAGAGGCGGTCAGGGGGTGTCTTTCTTTTGCCTGCGACGAAGCAGGGCCACATAGAAGCCCGCCAGCACAATCGCCAGCCCGAACCACGTCAAAGCATACCCGAAATGGTTGTTGGTGAAGGCGGCGGGCGGCGCGGATGGCTTCAGCGCCTCGATCTCGGGATTGGTCTGGGTGATGGCGTAAACCGCCTCGGGCCGCACTGGGCCGCTCACCTTCAGAGCCTTGGCCATCGCCTCGGTGTCGCGGCCATAGAAGCGGCCGTTGCTGGGCGCGGGCGTCATGCCATTGGGCTTGGAGAAGGTGCGGAACTCTCCCACCAGCACCAGCGGCAGGGTGCTGTCGATCACACGCGGTCGGGCCGAAACCTCTTCAGCGATAAAGCCGCGATCGATCAGCAGGCTGAAATCCTGCCCCTCGGGGTGACAGGCCGAGATCAGGCGCACGCCGGGCTTGCCGTCGTGGATGGTCTGAAGCTCGACATAGGGGGCGGTGGCCAGACCCCGGCACACCATCAGCGCCTTGCGGAACTCCAGATCACCCTGCCCCTGAACCTCGGCCAGAACATCAGCCAGAGGCGCGGGCGGTTTCGCCGCCGCCGCGTCCGCCGCGTCCATCAGCCCGACCTTCCACTGCAGGCGCTCGACCTGCCACACGCCCAGCCCGATCAGCAGGGCCAACGCCAGGGCCGTCAGCACGGTCAGGATCCAGGGAAAACGCCTCATCTTTGGTTCCGGTATTGCAGGCCGATCATCAGCCCTCGCCCAGGCCGCATCAACGCCAGAGACAGCGCGACCACAAGGGGCAGCCACACGATCAGATGCACCCACATGGGCGGATGGAACCTGATCTCGACGAACAGGGCCGAGAAGCCGACGATGAAGCCCGCGATCTGCATGATGAAGGTCGCGGGACCGTCGCCGGTCTGGATCCGCGAGAAATCGAGACCACAGGCCTCACAGGCGGGGCGCACCTTCAGGAAGCCCTGAAACAGCGCGCCCTGGCCACAGCGCGGGCATCGACCGCGAATCGCAGCCTTGAGCGGCTGGGTGGAAACGACGACGGCGCGGGACGATCCCTCGTCCCGCGCCGCCTTCAGGTCTTCAGTGGTGTCTTCGATCAACCGAAGACGACGTAAACGAACGCGAACAGGAACAGCCAGACCACGTCCACGAAGTGCCAGTACCAGGCGGCGGCTTCGAAACCGAAATGCTTCTGCGGGGTGAAATCGCCCTGCAGCAGACGGATCAGGCAGACCGCCAGGAAGATGGTGCCGATCAGGACGTGGAAGCCGTGGAAGCCCGTGGCCATGAAGAAGATCGAACCATACAGGCCCGAGTTCACGGCTTCTTCGTTGAAGAACAGCTTCTCGTGCAGGATGTGGTGATATTCGTAGGCCTGAACGCAGGTGAACAGCACGCCCAGAGCGACCGTGATGGCCAGGGCCAGCTTGGCGCCCTTGCGGTCACCGGTCTGGATCGCGTGGTGCGCCCAGGTGACGGTGCAGCCGGAAAGCAGCAGGGTCACGGTGTTCAGCAGCGGCAGCTGCCATGGCGACAGAACCTCAACACCCTTCGGCGGCCACGTCGACCAGGCCTTGGCGGTGTCCGCCCAGGCGCCCACGTCCGGGGTCAGGGCCCGCGATTCGTGGAACAGGGCCATGTCGAAGAACATCCAGAAGAAGGCGACGAAGAACATCACCTCCGACGCGATGAACAGGATCATGCCGTAGCGTAGGCCGATCGAGACGACGGGCGTATGGTCGCCTGCCTTGGATTCCTTGATGACGTCCGACCACCAGCCGAAGGCGGACACCAGAACCCCCGCCAGACCGGCGAAGAAGATGGCGGCCTTGCCCTTGGCCAGGAAGTTGGCGGCGATGGGGCCGGCGTCTGCAGGGGCCAGGCCCTTCATCCAGATGACGGCGCCGATGAACATGATGGTTGCAGCGGCGGAAGAGAGCAGCGGCCAGGGGCTGGGTGGCACCAGGTGGTAATCGTGCTGCGGAAGAGCGTGGGCGTCGGCCATGAATCGCGTCTCTTTGGTCGGCGAAAATTCGGTTATGCCAAGGCTATAGCCTCCCCTTTTCCACGACGCCAGAGCCGCGCCGCCTTTCCGCCTTGATCCGAGCCCGGATTGGCCTCAACTGCGGGAAAAGGCGCACCTTTCCGCGACATCATGGCCTGTCCGCGTCAGCGCGGTCGCCCGTCAGGCTCGGTGTCGTCATTGGCCCCGCCGCCTGCGCCTCCCATGCCCATGCCACCGCCGCCCATGCCGCCG
>NZ_JABAZW010000114.1:37879-40154 GCF_018608325.1 Brevundimonas sp.
CACTATTCATGGGAACATACCAGTTTGGCCTCCAGCCCCGCCCTTGCCGCCGCCTGCTGAGCCGGGGCGGGTTGGGCCTTGCGTGGGAATAACGATGTCCTTGGGAATGGGGTCCAGTTGCAGCGCCTCGCGGATAAAGTCGCGCAACGACACCACCAGGTCATGGGTCTGGACAGGATGGCCCGCCACCAGTTCCACAGCCGCCCGCTGAGCCAGCCTGACCTGCGGTTCGGTGCCCAGCAGGATGATGTCCGACAGCGCCGCCTCCACCGCATCGCGAATGCGCCGCGCCCGGTCGGAGGATTCCACCGTGACGGCGCTCAGATCAACTGACGCCTGCGCCGGATCGGCCTGACGCAGCGCGCGCCTGTGGGTGGGGTCCACCGTCAGGTCGCCGGTGAAGGAGCCGCCCAGCACCTTATAGGCCGCGATCAGGGTCTTCAGCCGCTCGTTGATCTGGCGGTTCATCCGCTCGCGGCGTTGCTGGATGGTGAACATCATCACCAGCCGGATGCCCATGCCGATCAGCGTCACCAGCGCCAGCCCCAATATGGTGACCAGAAGATTTTGCCAGGAACTGAAGTCCAGACCACGCATACGCCGCCTCCCCTATCGCCTGTCGAAACGACAGGCTGAGCCGGAACGCGCGACGACGCAAACGGCGCCGGTTTGACCTAGATGGATTGCGCCTTCAGGGCGGCGAACGCCTTGACCGAAAAGGCGGACAGCGGCTGCGGCAGATCATTCAGGTCGAACCAGCCGATGTCCGACAGCTTGTCCGGCTCAGTCAGGGACGGCTCGCCGGTGAAGTCGCGGGTCAGATACATCAGCGACACCCAGTGCTGGCCGTCGGCGGGAATGATCTCCTCGGACAGGCACAAGAAGTCGACACTGCCGATCTTCAGGCCTGATTCCTCCTCGGCTTCGCGTCGGGCGGCTTCGGCGGAGTGCTCCATCATGTCGACCTTGCCGCCCACAATGTTCCAGAAGCCCGCCTCCGGCGCCTTCAGCCGCTTGCACAGCAGAACCCGACCGTCGGCGCGCTGGATCACCAGCCCGCAGCCGACGCCGGGGAAATCAACACCGGGCTTGGCCACTTACGCGGTCGGGGCGTCGACGGACGGATAGAAGGTGTAGCTGAGGGTGATGTCGCGCGCGCCCTTGGCCTCGCGGTCCGTCGCCAGTTCGGGGGCGATGAAATACTGCATCGGGAATTTGCGCGTCTCACCGGCAGCCAGCGTCTGGTCGGTGAAGCAGAAGCACTGCAGCTTCTGGAAATAGGGTCCGGTGTATTCCGGCGACACATTGTAGCTGGCGCGGACCATGATCGGCTTGTCCGAGGTGTTGGTCACATCGAAATAGGCCAGCCCCGTCTCACCGATGCGCACCCGCTGGGTCGATTGCTCGGCCTTGAAGGTCATGGGCAGGCCGCGGACATTGGTGTCGAACCGCACCAGCACCGTCTGATCCAGCACCGTGTCGGGCGCCACATCGGCCTTCATCGTCGTGCCGCCGAACCCGGTCACCTGACAGAACATCTTGTACAGGGGCACCGCCGCGAACGCCGCGCCGGTCATCCCCATCACGGTGAAGACGCAGATGATGGCGATCAGGTTCTTGCGGCCGGCATTCATTTCACAACCCTCGTCGCTCCGGCCGACTGGCTTTCCAGCAGCGCACGCTCATCGGCCTGATTCTGCTGCAGGCGCAGGACCGTGGTGGTGAAGACCAGAACGATGAAGGCTACCAGACCCAGGGCGATCCACAGATTGCGGCGTTTGCGCGCGCGCACTTCTTCAGGGGACAGAATGATCATTTACACTCCCAGGCCCGACAGGGCCTCGACCAGCAGCGCCGAGAACAGCGCCATCAGATAGAGGATGGAAAAGGCGAACAGGTCGCGCGCAGGTTTGGCCTGAGCGCGCACGTCATACAATGCGGCTTCACGTCCCACGGCTTCAGCCTTGTCAGGTTCATCGCCCGCACGCGAACGGAACAGACGGACCGCCAGGCCCAGGAAGGCCAGGCCGCCGACGCCCGACACCACGCCATAGATCAGCCCGCCCATGCCCGCGACGGCAGGTGCGATCGCCACCGGCACGAAGATCAGGGTGTAGATCAGGATCTGCAGGCGGGTGGACTTGGCGCCGCGCGCCACCGGCATCATCGGAATGCCCGCCTTGGCGTAGTCGCCCGCCGAATACAGCGCCAGCGCCCAGCTGTGCGGCGGGGTCCACAGGAACACCACCAGGAATAAAATCCACGCCTCAACGCT
>NZ_JABAZW010000114.1:40164-42430 GCF_018608325.1 Brevundimonas sp.
CCGCACCGCCGATGACGATGTTCTGGGGCGTACGGCGCTTCAGCAGCAGGGTGTAGAAACCGGCGTAATAGACGATGGTCAGGGCCAGCAGACCCGCCGCCAGCCAGTTGGTGTTCATGCCCAGCAGCATGACCGAGAACAGGCTCAGCACCACGCCAAAGGCCATCGCATCATTTTTACGGACGCGTCCCGCCGCGACGGGGCGTCCGCGCGTGCGGCGCATCAGGGCGTCTGTCTCGCCCTCCAGCGCCATGTTCAATGCGCCCGCTGCGCCTGCGCCCACGGCGATGCACAGGATGGCGATGGCGGCGACGAAGGGGTTCATCGACCCCGGCGCCACGACCAGGCCAGTCGCTGCAGTGAAGACCACCAGCGACATGACGCGCGGCTTCAGCAGCTGGAAGAAATCCTCCGGCTGGGAGGTCGAGAGAACGGGTGTTGTCTGAACTTCTGTCATCTGTGCGGGCCGCATAGCACACCCAAAAGCAGAAGGCCGCCCCTTCCGTTGGAAAGAGCGGCCCGCTGTTTCAGCTTTTGCCTGGGATCAGTGTTCGTCGTCGGCCTTGACCACCGGCAGTTCGTTGAACTGGTGGGTCGGAGGCGGCGAGGACAGGGTCCACTCCAGGGTCGTGGCGCCTTCGCCCCACGGGTTGGCTTCAGCCGGACGGCGACGAATGGCCGCTTCCAGCAACATGATCAGGAAGACGCCGACGCCGACGATCGTGATCACATAGCCGACCGAGGAAACGTGGTTCCACAGGGTGAAGGCGTCCGGGTAGTCGATGTAGCGACGCGGCATGCCCTGCAGGCCCAGGAAGTGCTGCGGGAAGAAGACCAGGTTCACACCGACGAACATGATCCAGAAGTGCAGCGCGCCCAGGAACTCGTTGTACTTCACGCCGAACATCTTCTCGAACCAGTAGTAGAAGCCCGCGAAGATGGCGAAGACCGCGCCCAGAGACAGCACGTAGTGGAAGTGCGCCACGACGTAATAGGTGTCGTGCAGGCTGTAGTCGATGCCGGCGTTCGACAGCACCACGCCGGTCACGCCGCCGACAGTGAACAGGAAGATGAAGCCGATGGCCCACAGCATGGGCGTCTTGAAGGTGATCGAACCGCCCCACATGGTGGCGATCCAGCTGAAGATCTTAACGCCCGTCGGCACCGCGATGATCATGGTCGCAGCGATGAAGTAGGCGCGCAGGTTCACGCTCATGCCGACCGTGTACATGTGGTGCGCCCACACGACGAAGCCGACAAAGCCGATGGCGACCATCGCATAGGCCATCGCCAGGTAACCGAAGATCGGCTTCTTGGAGAAGGTCGAGACGATGTGGCTGATGATGCCGAAGCCCGGCAGGATCAGGATGTACACTTCCGGGTGACCGAAGAACCAGAACAAGTGCTGGTACATGATCGGATCGCCGCCGCCGGCGGGATCGAAGAAGTGGGTGCCGAAGTTGCGGTCCGTCAGCAGCATGGTGATGGCGCCGGCCAGAACGGGCAGCGACAGCAGCAGCAGGAAGGCGGTGATCAGAACCGACCAGGCGAACAGCGGCATGCGGTGCAGGGTCATGCCCGGCGCACGCATGTTCAGGATGGTGGTGATGAAGTTGATGGCGCCCAGGATCGAGCTGGCGCCTGCGACGTGCAGGGCGAAGATGGCCAGGTCGAACGACGGGCCGACGTGGCCTACGGTCGACAGAGGCGGATAGGCCGTCCAGCCACCGCCGAAGCCCTTGCCCGGCCCGCCGTCGACGAACATCGACAGGATCAACAGCACGAAGGCGAAGAACAGCAGCCAGAACGAGATGTTGTTCATGCGCGGGAAGGCCATGTCCGGCGCGCCGATCATGATCGGAACGAACCAGTTGCCGAAGCCGCCGATCATGGCGGGCATGACCATGAAGAAGATCATGATCAGGGCGTGGGCCGTAACCGTGGCGTTATAGCCGTGCTTGGAAGCCTCCACGAGGCCCAGATACTGGACGATCGTGCCTTCCTTGAACACCTGGATGCCCGGCTCGGCCAGTTCCCAGCGGATCAGGCCTGACAGGGCGCCGCCGACGATGCCCGCCATGATGGCGAACAGCAGGTACAGGGTGCCGATGTCCTTGTGGTTCGTGGACAGGAACCAGCGGGTGAAGAAGCCCACCTTGGGGTGGTCGTGATGGTCGTGGTGCGCGGCCCCAGTCTGGGTCGCGTCACGGGTAGCGATAGCGTCAGCCATAATCTGTTCGCCTCTTAGTGGGCGGCCGCTGCGGCG
>NZ_JABAZW010000114.1:42440-55172 GCF_018608325.1 Brevundimonas sp.
AAGCTTCAGCGGCCGGAGCGGCCTCCACTGCCGGAGCAGCAGCAGGCGCCTCAGCGACCTTCGGCGTCATGGAGCCGCCCTTGGAGGCGATCCATTGTTCGAACTCGGCCTGGGTCACGACGTGGATTTCGATCGGCATGAAGGCGTGATCGACGCCGCACAGCTCCGAGCACTGGCCATAGAAGACGCCGGTGCGTTCAGCCTTGAACCAGGTGGTGTTGATGCGGCCGGGGACGGCGTCGATCTTCAGACCAAAGGCCGGAAGGGCGAAGGCGTGGATCACGTCCGAAGCGGTGATGACCAGTTGAACGGTCTTGCCGACCGGCACGACCATCGGTTCGGTCGCAGCCAGACGATAGACGCTGTGCGGCAGGCCGCGTTCAGCCAGCTGATCTTCCGGCAGCATGTTGGAGATGTATTCCGACACGCCCTGATCCGGGTATTCGTAACCCCAGTTCCACTGGTTGGCCGTGACCTTCACCGTCAGGTCCGGCGTCGGCATGTCGTGATAGGCGAACAGCAGGCGGAACGAGAACAGCGAGATGAAGACCAGAATCACGACGGGCAGAACCGTCCAGATCACTTCGATCAGTGTGTTGTGGCTCCAGCGTGCAGCCACCGGATTGGTCCGGCGGTTGTAGCGGAAGACGATCCAGGCCAGCAGACCCAGCACCAGCACGGTGATGGCTGTGATGACCGGCATCAGAATGATGTCGTGGAACCAGATGGCGTCATGCTTCAGCGGCGCGGCCGCTGGTTGAAGACCGATGCCGCCCGGCGTCGGTTGACCCATCAGATCCTGCGCCCAGGTCGGCGCAGCGGCGAAGATCGCCAGGCCGGCGCCCAGGACCGTCGAGGCGACGGCGCCCTTGAGCGTTCCTCGGGCTCGTGTGCCCATCCCCATACGAGATTTCCCCATAAAACCGTTCTGCAGCAGACACTTGCGAATAGTTCGCAAGTAATCACACTGGCGCATTTTCCACGCCTGTCGATCACGGTCACCTATCGGATCGGTTTAGGCTTGCCAAGCGATCAACGCACCTGCGCCGAGAAGTCGCCACTCATTCGCCCAGATTAAATCGGTGTCATGTTT
Source organism: Brevundimonas sp. (assembly GCF_018608325.1). GTDB lineage: Bacteria > Pseudomonadota > Alphaproteobacteria > Caulobacterales > Caulobacteraceae > Brevundimonas. The sequence goes on from NZ_JABAZW010000114.1 coordinate 43,534, forward strand.
GAACAGCTACCTTGCATGGCAAGATACCTTGCCGTACTCAATCCCCACCAGAGGAGACGCCGAGGTGCCTGAAACCATCGAGATACAGCTGAAGAAGGGGGCGTTGGGACTGTGCGTCCTGGCCCTTCTGAACCAGGCGGACAGCTACGCCTACGAGATCGCCAGCCGACTGGCTGATGCGATCGGCATGGGGGAAGGAACCATCTATCCCCTGATGCGCCGGATGCAGTCCGACGGGCTGGTGGAGACCTATCTGGTCGAATCATCCGCCGGACCGTCGCGCAAATACTATCGTCTGACCGATGCGGGCCGGGGGGCCCTGGCCGCCCAATCCGCCGAATGGACCACATTCACACAGGCCGTCGACGCCATTCTGGCCAAGGACGCCGCCGCCAAGGAGGGAGCCGCTCAATGACGCGCGCAGAATTCATCGCCCGTCTGAAAGACGGCCTGGTCGGCCTGCCGACCACCACCGCCACCGACATCATCGCCGACTATGAGACCCATTTCGACGACGGTCTGGCCGCTGGCCGCACCGAAGCCGAAGTCGCCGCCGCTCTGGGCGACCCGGTCCGGCTGGCCCGCGAACTGAAGGCCGAGGCCGGCATCCAGCGCTGGCATCAGGAGAAAAACCCCTCCGCCGCTGCGGGCGCCATCTTCGCGGTGCTGGGTCTGGGGGCCATCGACATCCTGATCCTGCTGCCCATCGCCATGGGCGTGGTCGGGACCATCTTCGGCTTCTTCATCGCCGCCATCGCCCTGTTCATCGGAGGCGGCGTGGTCATGGTCGCGGGGCCGTTCGCCGGTTTCCCTGGCGGTCCGTTCGCCGCCATACTGATGGGACTGGGCCTGATGGCCGGGTCCGTCTTCATCGGCGCCCTTCTGACCATCGTCACCATCTGGCTGGTCAACGCCACCGTCTGGTACGCCCGTCTGCATTACCGCCTGTTGAAGCCCGCGCTTGAGCCGCAGGCGGCTGCAGCCCAATCCTCAACCCCCGCCTCGGGAGCCTCGGCATGATCCGCACCCTGTTCATCATCGCCGGCGCCGCCCTGGTGCTGTGCCTGGTCACCCTGGGCGGCGCAGCCGCCCTCGGCGGCCACGACCTCCAGCGCCACGGCTGGTCGTGGACCCTGAAAGACAACAATGGCGAAAGCGTCCGCTTCGAACGGATCAAGGGCGGCGGGACCGAGGATCTTGGCCCCATCACCACCCGCTCCCTGCCCTGGACCGGCGGAGAAGCCCTGAAAATCGAATCGGCAATCAACGTCGAATATGTCCAGGGACCGGAAAACACCGTCGTCATCACCGGCCCCAAGGGTCTGGCTGACCGGGTCCGCCTTGAAGACGGCCGCCTCTATCTGGCCAATGGCGACGAACGTGTCGTCTTCGGCTGGAACAACGGCACGCTGTCGGCCCGTTCCGAACGCGACGAACTGAAGGTCGTGGTCACCACGCCCAACGTACGCCGCTTCGAGGTGTCGGGATCATCGGACCTGTCGGTGACCAACTTCGACCAGCCGTCTCTGGCGGTGGCCATCTCCGGCTCCGCCGATGTCACTGTCACGGGCCGCACCGATGCGCTGGACCTCAGCATCTCCGGCTCGGGCGACGCCTATCTGGACGACCTGAAGACGACCGACGCCACCGTGAACGTCGCCGGTTCCGGCACGGCCCAGATCGCCCCGACAGGCAAGGCCAGCATCACCATCTCCGGCTCCGGCGACGTCGATCTGTCGACCCGCCCGGCCCAGTTGGTCACCAATGTCTCGGGCTCAGGCTCGATCTCGCAAGGCTGATCTCAGCCGCACGAGGGCAAAAGGCGGGACCGCAAGGCTCCCGCCTTTTTTCTTCGCCCTTCACCCCCTGCTCCATTCCCGTTAAGTCACAACCATGACTTCCGCGCCCCTTCCCGATGCAGGCTCCAACTGGGTGGACCGCCACGCGCCGGAGGGGCTGAAGCCGTGGCTGAAGCTGGGGCGGCTGGATCGCCCCATCGGCACATGGTTGCTGCTGCTGCCCGGCTGGCAGGGGATCGCGCTGGCGCTGGCCCAGTATCGTCATGCGCCCGGCCTGTATGACCTGTGGCTGTTCGTCGGCTTCGGCATAGGCGCTGTGCTGATGCGCTCGGCCGGTTGCGCCTTCAACGACATCGTGGACCGCAAGATCGACGCCCAGGTCGCCCGCACGGCCCTGCGTCCCATTCCCGCCGGTCTGATCAGCGTCAGACAGGCGCTGGCCTTCGTGATCGGATGCAGCCTGATCAGCCTGTTGATCCTGCTGACCCTCCCCATACCTGCCATCATACTTGGCTTCGGATCGCTGATCCTGGTCGCGGCCTATCCCTTCATGAAGCGGATCACCTGGTGGCCCCAGGCCTGGCTGGGCCTGACCTTCAACTGGGGCGCATTGATGGGCTATGCTGCCGCTGTTGCCGCCGTGCGCAGCATTCCCTCCATCGACGGAGGCATAACGCCCATCACCAGTTGCTTCGGCCCAGATGCCATCGCAGGCGCAAGTGTAGCTCTATACATCGGCGGCATCTTCTGGACCCTGGGCTACGACACCATCTACGCCCTGCAGGACATCGAGGATGACGCCATGGTGGGGGTCAAGTCATCCGCCCGTCGGCTGGCCTCGGCTGTGCAACCCGGCGTCGCCGCCTTCTATGGATTGGCCGCAGCCTTTGCAGGCGCAGCCGGTCTGGCGGCGGGTCTTGGGCCGCTGTTCTTCCTGGGCCTGGCCCTCTACGCCGCGCACCTGATCCGACAAATAGTTCGCATCGACCGCAACGATCCCGCCCGTGCGCTCGTTCTGTTCCGGTCTAACCGCGAAGCTGGGTTTATCCTGCTCGCCGCCATCGTCCTCGGTTCCATCGGCCTGTCGTCATGAAGGAGCGCCGCATGTCTCTCTCCACCCGCACCCTGTTGATCGCCGTCGCCGTCACCGCCACTCTGGCCGCCTGCCAGCGCCGCGATGAAAAGCCTGCCGCGCCCGCACCTGCGCCGGACAAGGCGCCCGCAGCGGCCGCCGCCAGCACCACGCCGACCGCCTATGACAGCAAGAACCAGTATGCGACGGTCAAGCTGGCCCTTCCCGCAGGCGTGACCGACAAGCCGGAACTGCAAGGCCCGCTGTACGCCGATGCTGTGCGCGAACTGAACCAGTTCTCCGAAGGCGCCCAGGCCGACCTGAGCGAGGCGGGCGCAGGCCCCAACCCGTATGAGAAGTCGATCACCTATTCGCAGGGTGGCGAAAGCGCCAAACTGTTCAGCCTGGCCCGCACCAACTTCGAATACACCGGCGGCGCCCACCCCAATCAGACCTATGCCTCGGTCATCTGGGACAAGGGCCTGAAGAAGCGGATCAGCGTCAACGACCTGTTCCGTCCGGGCGCCGACCTGTCGGTTCTGGACAAGGCCCTGTGCGACGCGGCCAACGCCGCCAAACAGGCCCGTTCGCCGGGATCGGAGCGCGTCAGCGTCGGCGCCAAGGGCATGTGGTCCTGCCCCAAGGCCAGCGCGACGCCCTTCTTCCTGACGCCGGGTTCGACGCCGGGCAAGATCGGTGGGATCACCTTCCTGTTCGATTCCTACCAGATCGGCCCGCACTCTGACGGCGACTACTGGCTGGCTGTGCCGCAGGCCGCCTTCCGCAGCCTGCTGGCCCCCGCCTACGCCGACGAGTTCGCGGGCGCCCCGGTCAAGGCCGGGGACGTGACGCCCCGCAACTGATCATTCGGTCAGAAACCTGTCGACCAGCTCCGCAAACCTCTGCGGCTGGGCGGCCATGATGAAGTGACGGCTGGCGTCCACGCGCGTCAGCCGTACCCCCGGCAGAGCCGAATACTCACGGCTCCACACAGCCTCGGCCAGCGCAGGCGGCGGCCCGCCGTCCGCGTCGGCGGCGTAGAGCGCCGTCACCGGCGTTGTCATGGCGGCCAGACCGGGCCGTGCGTCCGTCGTCATCACATCCTTCATGGCCGAGGCCAGGGCGTGGCGGTCGCTGGCCATCGACCAGTCGACAATCCGGTCCTGTTCCGAGGGCGTCTTCGACAGGCTTTGGGCTGTTTGCGTCTGCAGGGTGCGGAAGCTGTCATCATCAGCGCCGATGATCATGGCCGCCGCCTGATCGGCGAAGGGCCGCGCGCTGTCCGCCGTGGCGCTCGGTCCGTACATGGCGCTGTAAAAGGGCAGGCTGTCCACCGTCATCAGCCGCCCGACCAGATCGGGATGCTGCTGCGCCAGCAACAGACCGCTCAGCCCGCCCAGCGAATGCCCGATGACCGCAGGTCGGCTCAGGCCCTGATCCCGGATGTAGCGAGCCAGTTCATCGACCGCTGGCTGGACAAAGGCCCCGTCGCCATGCGTCCACGGCTCGCCCGCGAACCCGGCCAACTGCACCAGATGCACCCGGTGCGTGGCCTTCAGCCGATCCGCCGTCGCCCGCCAGACCTCGCGGGATGACCCCAGACCGGGGATCAGGATCACGTCCGGCCCCGCCCCAACCACCTCGACCGACAGCCGGTCAGAGACAAAGGGCGCAGCCGTCATGGTTTCAGCGCCCGCAGGTGCGGCGTCAACCGGTGCAACGGCGGCGCAGGCCAGAAACAGGGCGCACAACACCGGGCGCGCGCCCGGAAGGACGAACTTCATTGCAGTCTCCTGATGTAAGGTTATTCTGACTTTGTAGAAGGATCGACACTCAACCCAGAACCGTCATTCCGGGGCGTCCATAGGACGAACCCGGAACCCAGGAAGCACGCAACCGACGTGAAACCTGTTCAGCAGCATGACTGCCGCCCTGGGTTCCGGGTTCTTCGCTGCGCTCAGCCCCGGAATGACTAACAGTGGGGCAAGGTGAATGGAGCCCGATTGGACCTTAGTCAGCCCGCGTGGGGGTTCTCGAAGATATCCTCCACCGGACGTTCGAACGTCGCGGCGATGCGGTAGGCCAGATCCAGCGACGGATCGTGCCGTTCCGTCTCCAGCGCGATGATCGCCTGTCGCGACACCCCCAGCGCCTGACCCAGCTGTTCCTGGGTCCAGCCGCGCTCGACCCGCAGCAGTTTCAGCCTGTTCTTCATTTGCTGGACTTGATGAAGGGCGACACCACGCCAAACATCGCCCAGAACAGCGGCAGAACCAGCCAGGTCTGGATGTGCGGGGCGCCAGCGAAACTCTCGCCAAAGCCCCAGAAGGCCGCAACGCCCAGGGTCAGGCCCGTCGCGAGGACAAACTGTTTCGTCATCACCCCGCGCACGAACTCATCGCTTTCATGCATGAAGGACAGGAAGGCCCAGATCTGGCCGATCACGGGCGCGGACACCACCGCCGCCAGAACCCAGGCAATGGGCTTGCCCATGATTTCGTCAAAGGCGTTGGTGGTCATCATGGCCACACAGATCGCCACATAGGGGACCGTGAAGGCCATCATTCTGGTGATGTAACGCCGATGTGCAGGCGTGGTGGATTTGACTTTTTCCGACATTGTCACCTCCCTTTCTGTAAGGCCAACCTGACATCGAACAAATGTAATGTCAACCTGACTTTATGTCAGGCACGCCGAACATTTCATCCCGCCCTTCTCGCCATCTCCCGACAAGGCTATTCAGGCGAATGACCGTCGCTGACCCCGCCGCCTTCATCCGCGAGAACACGCGGCTTCAGCCCGTGCCGCACGCGCCGGAGATTTCGCTGTGGCTGGCCGACGAAATCACGCCGATCTGGCGTCTGACCGAAGAAGAACTGGGGGAGATGGGCGTGCCGCCGCCCTTCTGGGCCTTCGCCTGGGCAGGCGGACAGGCGCTGAGCCGCTATATTCTGGATCACCCGCATGAGGTTGCGGGCAAGCGGGTGTTGGATTTCGCCGCTGGATCGGGCCTGGTCGGGGTGGCGGCGATGAAGGCGGGCGCGGCTTCGGTGCTGTGCGCCGACATCGACCCCTTCTGCGAGGCGGCCGTCGCCGCCAACGCCGAGGCCAATACGGTGCCCCTGAGCTTCACCGGCCGGAACCTGCTGGACAACCCACCGCCCGAGGTGGACGTCATCTGCGCGGGCGACATCTGTTACGAAAAACCGATGACCGAGACGGTTCTGGCCTGGCTGGCGCAGGCCCGCGCTTCAGGCGCCCGCGTCCTGATCGGTGATCCGGGGCGGACCTATTTTCCGCGCACAGGGCTGGATTTCCTGGCGGAATATCGCGTTCCGACGACGCGGGAGTTGGAGGATCAGGAGATCAAGCGCGCCTCCGTCTGGTCCATGCCCTGATGCGGCGCCGCTTGGCGAGGCGCTGGCCATCCCCATATCCGGCCAATGAAACGGTTCCTGATCCTGACGGCCTTGATGGCGGCCAGCGCCACGCCTGTGCTGGCCCAGACCTATCCGCCCTATCAGCCACCCTATGCGGCCTATCCGGGCGGCGCCCCTGCGGCCATCGCCGACCAACACCGCTATGAGAACGACCGGTTGCGCAATCAGGCCGAGGCCAACGCCGCCTTCGCCCGCCAGCTTCAGACCGAAACCCAGTTGCGCCGCCTTGAGATCGAGGCCGCGCGCCAACCGACGCTGACGCCTGCGCCGCAGGCCCGTCCGACAACCCCCTGATCGGCGACTGGCACGTGGCCCGTCCGCTGTATTCTCTGGAGCAGGAGCGCAGTCTTCGTGAAGGCGCTGCGGCGCGTCTGGACCAGACCCAATCCGGCATGAAACAGATCGACGACTGGCTGGATCGTCCGCACTGACGCATCCCTTCCCTTTCACCCGCGTTCGGGCCTAGCTTAGGTCATCAGACGAGGGGAAACGCACATGCGTTGGCAAGGCGGACGGACGGGCGGCGGCGGCGTCGAGGATCGGCGCGGCATGGGCGGCGGCGCCATCGCGGGTTCTGGCCCTAATCGGCTATTTCTTCTTCGGCATTGATCCCTCGACGACGACCCAGCTGGCCAGCCAGCTAGGCGGCGTCGGCGCTTCGGAACAGCAGGGCCAGGTCGGCACGCCTGAGGATCAGGCCGGTCGGTTCGTCGATGTGATCGGCGGCAATATCAATGACGTCTGGGCCCAGAAGCTGAAGGGCTACACCCCGCCCAAGGTCGTCATCTACACCCAGGGCACCCAGACCGGCTGCGGCATGGGTCAGGCGGCGATGGGGCCGTTCTATTGCCCGACGGATCAGACGGTCTATCTGGACCTGGGCTTCTGGCAGGAGATGGAGACCAAACTGGGTGCGTCCGGCGCCGACTTCGCCCGCGCCTATGTCATCGCCCACGAGTTCGGCCACCATGTCCAGACCCTGACCGGCACCTCCGATCAGGTCCGCCGCGCCCAACAGCGGGCTCGCGGTCAGGGCGAGGCCAACCAGTATTCCGTGGCGCTGGAGCTTCAGGCCGACTGTTACGCAGGTGTCTGGGCCAAGAACGCCTCCGCCGTCTCCAACGGCCAGGTCGCCCTGGAGCCCGGAGACATCGAGGAAGGCATGAAGACCGCACAGGCCATCGGCGACGACACCCTGCAACGTCGGGCGGGCGGGCGTGTCTCACCCGAAAGCTTCACCCACGGCTCATCGGCCCAGCGTGTCGAATGGCTTCAGCGCGGCTATCAGTCGGGCGATCCAGCCGCCTGCGACACTTTCAGCGGCGCCTGACCGACTGTAACCCCACGGTTGCAAAGCTTGGCCATAAGGCGGATGTCACCCTGACGTCCGCCTTTCCGCTCATGCGTTGAACCCGACGCCCAGACCTATAGACTGCTCCCATGCATGACCGCGCTGGCCAGTTGGCCCGACCCGAAGACCTGATCGACCTGAACGCCCTGCTGGGCGCCTATCAGACGATCAAACCTGACATGAGCGACCCGGCCCAGCGTGTTGTCTTCGGCACCTCGGGCCATCGCGGGTCCAGCCTGGACTGCGCCTTCAACGAGACGCACATTCTGGCCATCGCCCAGTCGATCGCAGAGTATCGCGCGGCGCAGGGTATCAGCGGCCCCCTGTTCGTCGGGCGCGATCCGCACGGCCTGTCCGAACCCGCCTGGCGCACGACGCTGGAGGTGCTGATCGCCAACGGGGTCGAGGTTCTGATCGACGCGCGCGACGGCTTCACCCCGACGCCCGCCGTGTCCCACGCCATACTGACCTACAACCGCGCCAATACGCGCCAGGCGGACGGCATCCTGATCACCCCGTCGCACAATCCGCCCCGCGACGGCGGCATCAAATACAATCCCCCCTCTGGCGGCCCGGCAGGCAGCGACGCCACCGGCGCCATCGCCGCCCGCGCCAACCAGTTGATCGAGAACGGCCTGACCGAGGTGCGCCGCGTCCCCTTTGCCAAGGCCTATGCCGAGGCGGGCCGGTTCGATTTTCTGAGCGCCTATATCGACGACCTGCCCAGCGTGCTGGATCTGGACATCATCCGCGACGCAGGGGTCCGTATCGGCGCGGATCCGCTGGGCGGCGCCGCCGTCGCCTATTGGGGTCAGATCGCGGATCGTCACCGCCTGAACCTGACCGTCGTCAATGAGGCCGTTGATCCGCGCTGGGCCTTCATGCCGCTGGATACGGACGGCAAGATCCGCATGGACTGTTCCTCGCCGTCGGCCATGGCCAATCTGATCAGGATCATGCAGGGCGGCGCGACCTATGACGTCGCCACCGGCAATGACGCCGACGCCGACCGCCACGGCATCGTCACGCCCGACGGCGGGCTGATGAACCCTAATCACTTCCTGGCTGCCTCCATCGCCTATCTGTTCGCCAACCGTCCCGACTGGGGCGCGCAGGTGGCGGTGGGCAAGACGCTGGTATCCTCATCCATGATCGACCGGGTCGTCGCCGGAATGGGCCGTCGCCTGCTGGAAGTGCCCGTCGGGTTCAAATATTTCGTGCCGGGCCTGCTGGACGGCAGCGTCGGCTTTGGCGGCGAAGAGTCTGCGGGCGCCTCCTTCCTGCGCCGCGACGGAACCGTCTGGTCCACCGATAAGGACGGCCTCCTGCTGTGCCTGCTGGCCGCCGAGATTCAGGGCCGCACAGGCCAGAGCGCCAGCCAGCTCTACGCGGGCCTGACCGACCGCTACGGCGCCCCCGCCTATGCGCGTGTCGATGCGCCTGCGAACCGCGAGCAGAAGGCCCGCCTCGCCGCCCTCAGCCCGTCAGACGTGACAGCCAAGGCGCTGGGCGGAGAACCGATCACCGCCATCCTGACCAAGGCCCCCGGCAAAGACGAACCCATCGGCGGCCTGAAGGTCACGACCGACAACGCCTGGTTCGCCGCCCGCCCGTCCGGCACCGAGGATGTCTACAAGATCTACGCCGAATCCTTCCACGGCCCCGACCATCTGGCCCAGGTGCAGGCCGAGGCGCGGGACGTAGTGGCGACGGCGCTGAAGGGCTGACGCCTTCCTTTTTCGTCATTCCGGGCGGAGCGCAGCGAAGACCCGGAACCCAGCGGCACGCGCGAGCGCAAGCCTGTCGCGGGCTCTGTACTGAAACGCCGTGCGGCGTTTGGATTTCGCCTGACGGCGCCGCTGGGCTCCGGGTCTGCGGGCCAAGGGGCCCCTCGCCCGGAATGACGAAAGATTGGGTCGGCTACCGCCCCACCGTAATCTCCAGCGGGCGCGTCATGAACAGCCTCGGCCCGCCCAGATCCAGCACCACACGCCGATCCTCAAACGCCGCCATGCCGATCAAGGCCTTGGGAAACCCCGGCACGGCGACATTGTCATAGATGGCCACCGAGGCCTGGCGATGAAGTTCATTGCCGATGGTCAGGGTGCGGACGGTGACCGTCTCCGCCCCGACCACCCCGCCCAGAACGATGCTCTGACCCGGTGTCCGTTCACGGCCGTCGATCAGGCCGACTGCCTCCGCCGTCTCTCGCGTGACGGCCAGCAAGGCCGAGGCCCCGGTGTCCACCACCGCCTCAACCACCGCTCCTTCGACCGTGATCGAGGCCTGCAGCGCCTTGCCCGCACGCGCCACCTCGACGGCGGCCAGATCACGCGACGGCGTCCAGCCCTCGCGCCTCAGGAACCGGACCCGTTTCTGCGTCGTGTCCAGTTCCAGCACCAGGTTGCGCAGCACGTCCTGCCCCAGGATCAGCGGCGCCTCCAGACCATCGGCGCTGGCCAACGGCCCCAGCCCCAGAATGGCCGCCCTCAGCCCCTCCAGACGCATCCCGCCGACAGCCACATCCAGCGTCGTGCCGCGCCCCACCTGCGCCTCGCCGCCGACGCCGTAGGCCACCATCGGGATATTGAACATGTGGGTCAGGCCCAGCACCGCGACCAGCGAACGGTCTATGACCGAATACTGGGCGCCAGAATCGATCAGCGCCCGCAGCTTCTGACCGTTGATCGTCACCTCGACCGTCGGCGTCGTGGCGCGTGGCTCGGCATAGGCCAGCCAGCCCGATGATCCATCCGCAGGAAACACGATCTTCGGTTCACGCCACAGCACATGGTCGCGCAGCCACCAGGCCCCGCCCACGCCCCCGGCGATCAGCCCCAGCCGGATCAGAAGATCGCGTCGTCTCATGACCAATCCCATGGACTGTCACGGAGCGCGACGCCAGCGGGGGAATGGTCCCGCGCACCCACAACGCGTCCTCGCGACACCGATTTCAGGCAGGATTTTGCATCGCGCGCCCACCACACGCCGCGATGTGCGGAGCGAAAGACGCAAACCCGTAAAAACCCGACAAAATCGCCCAAAAAGCGGATGACGCCGCCGCCCCGTCTGGCTACGACCTCAGACATCATGAGCACCTCCAGCGCCCGTTACATCTCGACCCGCGGCAAATCGCCTGAGACCAACTTCTCCGACGCCCTGCTGCGCGGCATCGCCCCCGACGGCGGCCTCTATATGCCGACCATCTGGCCCACGCTTTCGTCCGACGCCTGGACCAAGGGCGCCGACTACAAGACCATCGCGCTGGAAGCGATTTCGCCCTTCATCGGCGAGGCCCTGCCTGACGGCGCGCTGGACCGGGCGCTGGACCGCCTGACCGCCGGGTTCGACCATCCGCTGGTGACGCCCCTGGTCGAACTGGAGCCCGGCCTGTTCGTGCTGGAGCTGTTCCACGGCCCGACCGCCGCCTTCAAGGATCTGGCGATGCAGTTGGTCGCCGCCCTGACCGATGAGGCGCTGACCGCCTCGGGCGAACGCCTGACCATCCTGACCGCCACCTCCGGCGACACCGGCGCCGCCGCCGTGCGCGCCTTTGCGGGCGCCAAGTCGGTCAATCTGGTCGTGCTGCACCCGCTGGACCGCGTGTCGCCGGTTCAACGCAAGCAGATGACGACGGTCGAAGCCGACAATGTCCTGAACCTGGCCGTGCGCGGCGATTTCGATGACTGCCAGCGTCTGGTGAAGGGCCTGCTGGCCGAGGAATCCCTGCGTCAGGCGGGGCGTCTGTCCTCGGTCAACTCGATCAACTGGGCGCGTCTGGCGGGCCAGATCCCCTATTATGTCTCGGCCACGGCCCAACTGGGCGAGGCGGTGACCTTTGTGGTGCCGACCGGCAATTTCGGCGACGCCTTCGCCGGCATCGCCGCCACGCGCATGGGCCTGCCCGCCAAGGGTTTTGTCGCCGCCGTCAATCAGAACGACGCCCTGGCTCGCGCCCTCGTCCACGAGCGGCGCCG
>NZ_JABAZW010000076.1:0-5112 GCF_018608325.1 Brevundimonas sp.
GGATCGTCGGCGTGCGGCGGTGGCGGCGGATAGGCCGCGTCGGGACAGATCGGCGAACCAGGCTTCCACGGCCTCTGCATCCGCCTTCATCAGCCCGCCCGCATCGGAAAGCGTGGTCTCGGCGTCGGTCAGGTCCCGATTATAGGCCGACAGGGTGTGGGGTGAGGCGTCGCGCTCGACCGCCATCATCTCCAGAAAGGCCTCAATCTGGGGCGTCATCGCGCAAACCATGCCGCGAACGGATGGCGCACGGTCGGGCTTGGTGTAGAGGTTTTCCCGATCATGCCTGCCTGCGCCTTCGCCTTTGCCGTCCAATCGACCGACCGTTCCGCCGGAGCCGCCGGATGAGGCGGCGTGCGAATCCGGGACCGAGCCGCACCATAGCCCTGGTCGGGCTGATGGGCGTGGGCAAATCGTCGGTAGGGCGGCGGCTGGCCAATCGGCTGAAACTGCCCTTCGCGGACGGCGATGTCGAAATCGAATCGGCGGCCGGGATGACGGTGACCGAGATTTTCGCGGCCCTGGGCGAGGACGAGTTCCGGGCGGGCGAGGCACGGGTCATGCGGCGCTTGCTGGAAGGGCCGCCCATTGTGCTGGCGACCGGTGGCGGGGCCATGATGAACGCCGAGACGCGGGCGCTGCTAAAGGAACGCGCCGACACGGTCTGGCTGCGTGCCGATCTGGCGGTCATCGCCGAACGCGTGGCGCGACGCGACACCCGCCCCTTGCTGCGCGACAAGGACCCGATGGTGGTGCTGAGCACCTTGGCTGAGGCGCGCTATCCCATCTATGGCGAGGCAGATGTGACCGTGGACGTGGGGCAGGGGTCTCACGGACAGGCGGTCGACGCCATTCACAAGCACCTGCGCCGGCACTGGCGGCAGAGGCGTCGTGCGGAGACGAGAAAATGACGACAATCCCGGTCAGCGGCGGAGCTTTCGCGGCCTATGATGTGATGGTGGGGCGTGGGCTGCTGGGGCAGGCTGGCGCCCGTATCGCGCCCATCGCCAAGGGGCGGACCGTCATCATTACGGACCAGACGGTAGAGGCCATCCATGCCGATGCCTTGACGGCGTCGCTGACAGCGGCGGGCGTCCGCAGCGAGATCGTGGCTGTTCCGGCGGGGGAGGGATCGAAGTCCTTCTTCGAGCTGGAACGCGTGTTGGATCGATTGCTAGAGATCGGGCTGGACCGCAAGGATGTGGTCATCGCCCTGGGTGGCGGGGTCGTGGGCGATCTGGCCGGTCTGGCGGCGGCGCTCTATATGCGCGGCATCGACTTTGTGCAGATTCCGACGACCCTGTTGGCGCAGGTGGATTCGTCGGTCGGCGGCAAGACGGCCATCGACACGCCGCGCGGCAAGAATCTGGTCGGCGCCTTCCACCAGCCGCGTCTGGTGCTGGCCGATATCGATGTGCTGGCGACCCTGCCGGAACGTCAGGTGCGCTCGGGTTGGGCTGAGGTGCTGAAGCACGGACTTATCTGCGATGCCGCCTTCTTCGACTGGCTGGCGGGCGAGGGCGCGGCGGGCGCGTCAGGTGATCCGGCAGCGCTGGAGCGGGCGGTGATCCGCTCGGTCGAGATCAAGAGCGCCGTGGTCGGTGAAGACGAAAAGGAGGCGGGGCGTCGCGCCCTGCTGAACCTGGGCCACACCTTCGGCCACGCGGTCGAAACGGAAGTAGGGTTTGATGAAGGCGCGCTGGCGCACGGTGAAGCTGTGGCGCTGGGTTGCTGCATGGCTTTCCGCTATTCGGCGCGCGAGGGTCTGTGTGCGGTTGAGGACGTCGCGCGGGTCGAGGCGGTGGTCGCCGCCGCAGGATTGCCGACGCGGCTGGAACAGGCGGGCGCGTTTGAAGCGGATCGGCTGCTGGCCCTGATGGCGGGCGACAAGAAGGCCGAGGGCGGGGCGCTGACCCTGATCCTGGCGCGTGGAGTCGGTGAGGCCTTCGTCGCCAAGGGCGTCGATGCGGCCAAGGTTCGGACCTTCCTGATCGAAGAAGGCGCGACGTCTTCATCTTGAGCATTTTTCACGGGAGACTGACCCATGGGCGTCGGTCGGGGGGGCGATTACATGTTATCTGGCAAGCGTTTCGCGACTTACAGTCGGCTAAAAGTCTGCGCGTGTACCTTATTGTTGTTGGCGATGCTGGCCGGATGCTGCTGGATGCTGTTGGAGGTCGGTCAAGGAACCTATGGCGGACGACGCAGCCCGGCGACGGCGGTGCTCACATTGGTCCCGGCCGTGCTGGGAGGCGCGGTGTTGTGCGCTGTGGCCATAACCCATCTGGTGAAAAGCCTTATCGAAGAGGCCGCCCTTTTCAGCGAGAATGGCGCGTTGCGAATCCGGGGGTTGAGGAATGTGGTCGTCCCGCTCGCTGAGATTGCTTCGGTCAACAGAAGTGCGAGCGATCCCGGGCGCATCGTTATCGAGGGCGCGGGAGGACGGCGATATTTCTTTAGATCGTCCTTAATGAGAGAACGGTCGCAAGATATTGTGGCGGCGCTTTCGGCCTTCCTGATCGAAGAAGGCGCATCCTGATGCAGATCGCCACAACGGTTCTGCAAGACCGGTTCGTACGGTTGGAGCCTTTTACAGACGCCCTGCGTGACGAGGTGCGTGTGGCGCTGGACTGTGATCCCGCCGCCTGGGAGATCATGGTCACGGCGGGATACGGCGAACATTTCGACCGCTGGTGGGCCTCGGCTCTGGCCGCCATGCAGGCGGGGACGCGGATCGCCTATGCGGTGCGACGGCTGTCGGACGGTGTGGTTGTCGGCACCACCAGCATCTATGAGATCAATCCGGCCTATCGCCGTTGCGAGATCGGCTCGACCTTTTATCGCCCCGAGGCGCGCGGCGGTCCGATCAATCCGGCTTGCAAACGCCTGTTGCTGGGCCACGCCTTCGCCTCAGGCGCGATCCGTGTCGAGATCATCACCGACGCCATCAATCCGCAGAGCCAGGCCGCCATTCTGAAACTGGGCGCCAAGGCCGAGGGCGTGCTGCGTCGGCACAAGACCACCTGGAAAGGTCGGGCGCGCGATACGGCGGTGTTCTCTATCTTGGATGACGAATGGCCGAACGTGCGGGATCAATTAGATCAGAGGCTGGCGGCTTTTCGAATGCTGGAGAAGGCCCGCAACTAAGCCCCAGCCAGCGGATCGGGCCCAAATCTATTGGCTTCGGTCTTTCCACGCAGGAAAAGAATCTCGATTAGGCCCCACACGAAGAATGGGGCGACGAGGAAAACGGCGCCGACCATCGCCAGGATAACAAGCGCTGGCTTATCGAGCGGAAGCTTGGAAAACGCTGAGATGGCGACAACATGGGGGCCAAAGAAACAAACTAGCCACCATCCGCTACGCCCTCTGTCGTGAAGACGCCGAACGAATGATCCCAAGAGATACCATCCCATCAGAATGCCGATGATGAGCAGCACGATGTTGACGGCGAGCAAGTCAGGTACGGCGGCGCCAGCCAACTGAAGGGGCAGCAGAAGAAAGCCAATACCGTAGAATGCTGCGAGCGAAAGGTAGAAACTTCTACGCGAGAGGCGGCCCGAAAAGGTCAGGTTGCCGCGTACCATGTCTTTGAGCCAGTTCATGGCTTTCGTATCGCGGTTCGCTGTCGGCAGGGCAAGTCACGGCGCCGCTTGATGACGGTCTGATTCACCCCTAATCCACCGCGCGGCACTGGGTCGGCTGACGACCTTCGACGGACCAGGTGGCCAGAACGCCCTTGCCGCGCAGTTCGACGTTGGAGGCGCGGTACCAGATGCCGTCAGCGGCGCGTTCCTGGAACAGGTCGACAGCCTCGCCGGATGAGTTGCGGACGGTGGCCATCTGGCGCGGATTGTCGAAATCGACAGACAGGCGCTCGCCGTTGTCACACAGGTAAACCGTGTGGACCACGCGGTTCAGGGTGCGGTCCTGAATCTCGGCGCCCGTGCGCTGGCGGGCGGTCTGGGCGTCGATGGCGCGCTGTTTGACCTCGTCGCCGGTACGCGGGGCCTGGTTCGGATTGGGGCCGCAGGCCGCCAGCAGACTGAGAACGGCAAGGCCGCTGAGAGCGACCGACGACGGCAGGCCCAACTTCGACAAGGCGATCTCCTTCGGATTACAGCGCCGCTTGGCGCCGCGTCTTAACGTGCGTTCTTTGCAGCCGTTCCCCGTCGCTGACGGAAGAAGGTCTTCAGAAGGCTGGACGATTCTTCGGCCAGAAGACCCGAGTCCGTAGTTGGACGCCAGTGGCATGTGGGCTGTTCGAACAGGCGGGGGCCGTGAAGGACGCCGCCGCCCTTGGGATCATCCGCCGCCCAGACGACGCGGCCGATTCGGGCGTGGCTGATGGCGCCCGCGCACATGGCGCACGGCTCCAGCGTCACATACAGGGTCAGGTTGGTGAGCCGATAGTTCTCAAGCGCCGTCGCCGCGCGACGCATGGCTACGATCTCTGCGTGTGCTGTGGGGTCGTGGGCTGCGATCGGACCATTGGCGCCGGTCGAAATTACCTCACCTGAGGCAGGATCGACAAGAATTGCACCCACGGGCACCTCTCCTGCGTCTGCCGCCGCTTGCGCTTGGTCCAGCGCCATGCGCATGAACCGCTCATCATGGTCCGCCATACAGACGACAACGACAAGAAGCCCCGCGCCCGTCAAGACGAACGGTCGCCTCGGCCCTTTAAATCCTCCGGTCCCCGCAAGAGCGGTGACGGGACGAAATCCTTTGGCGATAAGCCACGCAGCCCTCGCGAAGACGGCCCAAAGCGTTTTGGCGACAAGCCGAACCGGGCAGGGGCGGGCGACCGTCCACGTGCCGACAGGGGCGCTGGCCGGGACGGAAAGCCGTCCAAGACGCCGGAAACGCCGCTGCGCGCCGAGCGAATCGCCAAGGCGATGGCCCGCGCCGGCATCGCCTCACGCCGTGAGGTCGAACGCCTGATCGGTCTGGGCAAGGTGGCGGTCAACGGCCGCATCCTGGACACGCCCGCGACCCTGGTGACACGCGACGACGTGATCACCGTGGACGGCAAGCCTATCGGCTCGACCCAATCCACCCGCGTCTGGCGCTATCACAAGCCTGCAGGCCTGCTGACCAGCCACAACGACC
>NZ_JABAZW010000076.1:5122-6163 GCF_018608325.1 Brevundimonas sp.
CCCGGCGGGCCGCCCGACGGTGTTCGACGCTCTGCCAGCCGGTCTGCCGCGCGTGATCTCGGTCGGACGACTGGACCTGGCGACTGAAGGCCTGCTGCTGCTGACCAACGACGGCGAGTTGAGCCGGGCGCTGGAACTGCCATCGACATCGTTGGTACGTCAGTACCGCGCCCGTGCGCGCGGCAAGATCACCCAGGCGCAGCTGGATGCGCTGAAGGAAGGCGTCGTCGTGGACGGCGTCTCCTATGGTCCTATCGAGGCCACGCTGGACAAGGCCAAGGAAAGCAAGTCCGACGACGGTCGCGCCCCCGCCAACCTGTGGATCTCGGTCTCGATCACCGAGGGCAAGAACCGCGAAGTCCGCAAGGTGCTGGAATCGGTCGGCCTGACGGTCAACCGCCTGATCCGTCTGGCCTATGGTCCGTTCCGTCTGGACGTGCTGCCGATCGGCTCGGTCGAGGAAGTCGGCCCGCGCGTGATCCGCGAACTGCTGGGCGAATACATTCGCCCCGAGAACCTGCCGACCGGCAACACGGTCGAGACGCCTGCACCCATCCCCGGCCGCCGGATTTCGACGCCCATCGTCAAGGGACGCTCTGGCTCGGCCATGTCGGACCCGTCGCGCAAGCCCAGCCGCGTCCGCGCCGCCGAAACGGCTCAGGCCGATGCGGTCGAGCGCCGCGAGCGTCCGCCAAAGAAGGAAGGCTGGGCCAAGACTGCGCCGCGCACCGGCCATCCTAAGAAGACCTTCAAACCCCGTGAAGGCGCGCCGACCGACGGCGAACGTCCGGCCCGCAGCTTCCGTCCGCGTGAAGACGGTGATCGTCCGGCCCGCAGCTTCCGCCCACGTGAAGATGGCGACCGCCCCGCGCGCGCCTATACGCCGCGTGAGGATGGCGAGCGTCCGGCCCGCACCTTCAAGCCCCGTGACGGCGCACCGTCGCGTGGTGGTGACGGCCCCAAGCGTGAATACAAGCCGCGCACGGCTGGCCCTGACACCGGCAAGCGCGACTTCAAACCGCGCACTGGCGGGTCGGGCGC
>NZ_JABAZW010000076.1:6173-10670 GCF_018608325.1 Brevundimonas sp.
AATCTTTAACCTGGCTGGCGATGCTGACGGCGATGTGACCGAAGAAGAACAGCTCGACGCACCGGAGTTTTCTCCTCAGCCTCCGCGCCCTGAGAAGATTCGGGCGCTGGCGGCGGCGGTCGTGACTTCAAGCCCCGCACGGGCGGCAAGCCTGCTGGCCCTTCGGGCACCAGCGGACGCGGACCGGGCGGCAAGCCCCGCTCGCCGCGCTAAGGCCAAGGCGGAGACCAGACGATGAGCCAGTCCCTGTCCGGCCGCTGCGCCTGCGGGTCCGTCAGCTTCACCGCCGTTCCGCACGGCGGGATGCACGCCTGCCACTGCGAGACCTGCCGCAAGACGTCCGGCGGGGTGTCGCTCAGCGTGAACTGCGGCGATGATGTCGAGGTTCAGGGCGCGCTGTCGACCTATGTCTCGTCCGAATGGGGCGAGCGCCAGTTCTGTCCGACCTGCGGGTCGAACCTGTTCTGGCGCTTGCGCTCGGGCGGCATGACCATGGTGTCGGCCCAGGCCTTTGATGATCCGAGCGCTTTCGCGTTCGAGGATGAAGTCTGCATCGACCTGAAACCCGCCAACTATGCGATGGCGGGCGAGCGTCCGCGCATCACCCTGGCCGAACTGGCGGCCATGCACGCGCCGCAGGAAGCCTGATCCATGCGGATCGTCGCCGGATCGCTGAAGGGCCGGGCCATAACCACGCCTGAAGGCCAAAACACCCGTCCCACGTCCGACCGGGCGCGGCAGGCGGTGTTCAATGTGCTGGAACACGCGTCGTGGTCCGAGACGCTGCACGGCGCGCGTGTCATCGACCTGTACGCCGGTTCGGGCGCGCTGGGGTTCGAGGCCGTCAGCCGGGGTGCGGCCTTCTGCCTGTTCGTCGAGATCGAAGACGACGCCCGCGGCGCCATTCGTGAGAACGCCGACGCCTATGGCCTGATGGGACGCACGCGCGTGCATCGGCGCAGCGCCACCGACCTGGGCGTGCGTCCCGGCTCGGCGGGCGAGGCGTTCGACATCGCCTTCCTCGATCCGCCCTACGCCAAGGGTCTGGGCGAACAGACGCTGGCGCGCCTGCTGGAAGGTAACTGGCTCAAGCCCGGCGCCATCGTGGTGTTCGAGCGCGGCTCGGACGAGCCGGACATCGACACGCCCGGCTATGAGCGTCTGGACGCACGCGACTATGGCGCCGCGCGCGTCCTTTTTCTCAGGGTGTCAGAAGCCTCGGCCTGAGGTGCGGTTGTCCAACTGGCTGCGCAGGCGGCTCAGGCCGTCGCGATTGACCACATAGGGACCGCCGCTGCGCGATATGATCACGCGCTTGCGCTTCAGGCTGCGCCACTGTGACAGGTCGCAGCTTTCCAGCACCCAACCTTCGCGGGTGAAGCAGCGGGCGGCGATGATGCGGCCCTGATCGTCGCGCTCCAGCAGGATGCGTCCGCCCTGAGCCAGGGCGTGAAGCGTGCGTTGTTCCGCACGGGAGATGTTCATTTTCGGATTGTCCGGGACAGGCGTCGTCATGCGCCCGGCGTCGATCGTTCAGACGCGGGGCGTTGCGTGCGGCCTCAGACGATTTTCAGCGTCCGGGCCTCAAGCCGTGAACACATTCTCAGACATGAAAGTCCCAACAGATGAAGGGGCAACCTAACCAGACGCAGCCGGGGTTTCAATCGGCATGGCCTGCATCGGTCAGGGCGTTCAGCGCATCCTGATACGCCGCCATCCGCTGTCGGCAGCGTCGTGCGTGACGCAGGTAAAAGCCGATGCAGGCGACAAGAAAAACACCGAAACCCAGCATGATCCGCGCATCCGGCCCCGGTGCGCCCGGCAGCAGGTTCTGCACCGCCAGCAGGAAGACCATCGCCGCCATGCTGATCGCCACCCCGGCCAAGGCCCAACGATAGCCGGTGCGGGCCTGCGCGATGGCCGAACGCAGGGCGGCCTGCGGAGTGTCGATCAGCAGGCCGGGATCGCCGCGCCGGGACCACAGGGTCATGACCAGCGCAAACGCGACGAAGCCCAACGCTGTCAGGCCCGCTGACCATGGCAGGCCCCGCACAAATGTGCTCCAGATCACGATGGCGACGACAACGACACCGCCCGCGATTTCACCGGCGAAGTTCAGGCGCGCCAGACGGTCGCGCTTTTGCAGATCACGGATCAGGCCGAGGTCCAGCGCCGGTTCGTCGGCGGCGGTTTCGGTCCAGGTCTGGGTCAGGTCGGACCAGTCGTCATTGGGGTTGGTCATGGGCGAACCTCAGGGGCTGTGTCGCCGGGATTGAGCGCCTGTCGCAGGGCGGCCTTGGCGCGGGTCAGGCGGATGGAGACGGCGTTGGCGTTCAGGCCCAGCATGTCGGCGATCTCGGCGGGGGTGAACCCTTCCAGCGTCAGCAGGGCGGGCTGGCGCAGCGACAGGGGCAGGGCGCGCACTGCCTGTTCCAGCCGTTGGTGCATGTCGCGCGTCTCGGCTGTGTCATGGGGCGTGGGGTCGCTGCTGGGCGCGGCCTCATCCAGAGGCTGGCGGCGGGGTTCGGCGGCCTCGCGCGCGACATGGGTGACGGCGCGGTTATGGGCGACGCGGGCGATGAAGGCCCGCAGCGGCGCCTCGCCCCGATGCTTGGGCACGGCCCGCCACACGGCCAGCAGAATCTCCTGCTCCAGCTCGCGGCGGCGCTCGCGGTCCGCCTCATAGCCGGAGGCGATCCGGCGCAGCATGGCGCCATGTTCGCTCAGCAGGGCCTCAAAGGTCTGGTCGCGTCCCAAGCGCGGCGGTCTCCGTGAAATCGTCGGTCGGGATGAAAGACTCGGACAATCCTCGAGACTTTCACGTCAGGCGTCGAAAAACCAAAGGAGTTCGCCATGACGATTGAAACCGGAACCGCAGGCAAGACCAAGCCCGGCGTGCTGACGTGTGGCAAGGGCTTCCTGAAGGTGCTGGCCGGACTGCTGCTGGTCGCGGCGGTGTGCGCCTGGATATCGCTGGGGATCGGGCTTCATCTGGACGTGGATCGCGGGGCGCGGATCACCCTGGCGATTGTGGCGGCGGTGTCGACCGAGGCGCTGTTCTGGACCGTGGCGGCCCTGCTGGGCGTGTCGGTGGTCGAGGCGCGCAAGCGCATCTGGCGCTGGATCAGCAGCCGATTCACCGGCCGCGCAGCTTGATCGCCAGATTCTGCGCCGCCTGCGTGACCTCGGCCCAGGTGACGTCGAAACCGTCGTCGTCGCCGAAATAGGGGTCGGCCACCGCCTGACCCTCGCGGCCCGGCACATGGTCCAGCAGCAGGCTGAGTTCGGCGGTCGCATCTGCGGGGGCGATGCGGCGCAGGTTGGCCAGATTGTCGTGGTCGAGGGCGATTATGTGGGTGAAGCGACGGAAGTCCGCAGGCTTCACCTGCCGCCCCTGATAGCTTGAAATATCGACCCCATGCCTGCGCGCCACGGCCTGAGCGCGCGGATCGGGCGCCTCTCCGATGTGCCAGCCGCCTGTGCCGGCGGACTCCACGATCAGATCCATCCGCAACCGCTGCGCCTCAGCGCGAAGGGCGGCCTCCGCCAGAGGCGAGCGACAGATGTTGCCGAGACAGACGAAGAGGACGGAGCGCATGGGAGGGGGCATCGGGGGAAACGAAGTGCGATGCAAGGGCGCATGGTTGAGGCAATGTTCGTTGCGCTCGAACCTTCGGGTGCTGATGCTAAGTCTGCAACTCAAGGATGTTGTGGTTGTGTGGTTCGCAGTTCGAGGCTGTTGTTTGCAATAGCGAGTTCATGTAACTCTGTTGGCTAGAGGGCATCATGATTTCAAAGCTAAAAGTGTCTTTGGTTGCGTTTGCGGCTGGCATCTCTCTTTCCGCATGTGGGGGCGGAGGTGGAGGGGGTTCGAGTGCTGGAGGTGGTGTCGTGACGCCGCCACCACCGCCACCGCCATACGCATCCAATTGCTCGACTACGCCCTCGGCGCTCTCCTGCCAGCCTGGATCGATCCAGGTTATGGGGCCTCAGGTTGGCGTTCGTGTTGATGGCGCGCCAACTAACGCTGCGTTTTCGTTGTTCACGATTGATCGTCGTGGAACCAGTGACACCAGTGATGATGTCTACAGCTTCAGAAACCTGGACGGCGCATCGGTTATCGATAAACACTACACTAATCCGCAAAGCCGCAACGATGGCCTCGGCTCCGTGCGCGTCGCCACGAACGTTGTGCGTGACATCAATGGTGCTTTTGTCCCCGGCGATAGCAGCACGCTGACCCTCTACGACATCACTTCGGTGCTTCAGGGCGGGTTGGACTACGTCCAACTGGGACGGATTTCGCCCAATCCGGTGGGGGGAGCTTATACCTATTTCGCTGTCGGTCAGGCGCCTGCCGCTATACTTATGCCCTCCACAGGAAGCGCCCAGTATGAGGGCGGAACCCGTGGTCAATATGTCGATGGCGCCGGTGTATCCTATGACGTGCCTCTGAATTTTCATCCAGCGGCGACCAGAGTCCTTGGGTTAGTTACG
>NZ_JABAZW010000157.1 GCF_018608325.1 Brevundimonas sp.
GTGCCGGCCTGTCACGCCGGAGGTCGCGGGTTCGAGCCCCGTCACTCGCGCCACTTCTTTTCAGTTCAACAAGATAAAGAAGTGGCGCGCCCCGCCCTGCGGTCGTCGCAACGTGTTTTCGCACACCGTGCACATCAAGAATCATATCGAATCGACAGGCCTTGGCGCTGTCGCGCACGCCCTTGGCGACGGATTAGACCAAACGCCGCCTCAGTGGGCGGCGCGGGCCTCACCAGACCTTACGAAGGCGGCGTCGCCCGTCAGGTCGCCATAGACCATGCATAGGTCTTCAAACACGCGGTTCCACGCGAACTGGCTGACGGCCTTCTCACGCGCCGCCCGGCCGATGGCCTCGATATCGCGTTCGAACAGGGCTTCAATGGCCTGGGCATAGTCGTCAGCCTCAGCCCGCGCCGCCAGTTGCCCGACCGATTCATCGACCGTTTCTGCAACACCGCCCGCGTTGACGCCAACGACCGGACGGCCACAGGCCATGGCCTCCAGCACGATCAGGCCAAACGGCTCTTTATCATTGGCGTGCACGAAGGCGTCACAGCTGGCGATGATCTTGGCGACGGCTTTCGGGTCCGTCTCGTAGGGCATTGAGATCACGCGATCCTCGGCCGGCATTCCCGAACCAGCGCCGACCAGCACCAGATGATAGGGCGCACCCAGCTTCTGGACCGCCTCGATCAGGACATCGACGTTCTTCTCCTTGGCGGGCCGTCCGGCAAAGCACAGCAGGCGCGCGTCGGCGCCCAGGCCCAGCTCGTCCAGCAACCATTGGCGATCCCGGCGTTCGGGCCGGAAGGTGTCGATTTCAACGCCCAGCGGACGAATGACGATATTGCCTACGCCCGCCTCCTCCAGCCGTCGTGCAATAAAACGGCTAGGGGACACGACGCGGTCGAATTGAGAGAACAGTTTGGCCCAACGCTTTTGGACCGGCTTCTTGGCCCATTCGCCGAAATGCAGAGCGGCCAAACCAGCGGGATCCGAATGGCAGAAGCCGACGACCGGACACCCGACCCGCTGCCCCGCCTCCAGTGCGCCCTGCCCTGCTGTATAGGGATCGCCCGCCTCGATGACCGACGGCCTACTTGCAGCGACCCAGGCGCTCCAGCGCCTGACCGAACTGGGCCAGCGGTAACCGTCGCCGAACGGCAGCTTGGTTGCCCGCAGCCGTACAATGCCGTCAGCCGCCGCCCGATGGCGTGCGCCAGGAACAATCAGGGAATGAGCAACGCCCGGACGGTTTTCCGCCAGCCAGGCCTTCTTCGACAGGAGGTAACGCTTCACACCCCCTGAGCGCGGCGCGAACAGCATGGTGGTGTCCACCAGCCGCGGGCGATCATCATGAGAAGCGATCTTCAACGCCCTGAGCGTCTCCGCAACCTCGATATCCAGCCCAGGAATAAGCCGCAGCTCGCTTTCCTGAACTTCAAGGTCGGTCATGCTCATGAAAATCGTCTCGCCTGGTCGGGCCTGCCGAACGCCGGGGGCGTCGTTTGGATGCGTGGCGCGGATATGCGCTTGACCATTTCGCCGCCCG
Organism: Brevundimonas sp.; assembly: GCF_018608325.1. Lineage (GTDB taxonomy): Bacteria > Pseudomonadota > Alphaproteobacteria > Caulobacterales > Caulobacteraceae > Brevundimonas. Next base: position 1,553 of record NZ_JABAZW010000157.1, read on the forward strand.
TAAACCCGCCCGTTGTAAAGCTCAATAGGAGCAACAAGAAATCCGTCCGATCCCAACGCAAGAACATAGGCGCAAAAGGCAGCTGAACACAGCAATCGACGCCATGTCGGCCCTCAAGGAAAATCCTATGGCCTTGCATTCGCCTCAAATTCGATAAACTTGAGGAAGGCTGGCGCATACCCTGCTAAAGGGTCGCCCATCTTGTGATCGTGTGACCACCAGGGGTTTTCTTTCGAATGCGTATTCTGCTTGCGACCGCCGTAGCGATCGCCCCCCTGTTGGCTGCTGCTGGCGCTCAGGCCGAGATTGTCATCTCGTCGGAGCGCACCACGCCGATCCGCACATCGAACGCCACCGGCACTGCAGCCGACAACGTCCGAATCGCCAGCGGCGGCAGCATCAACCTGACCAGCGGCGCGGCCGTCACTCTGGATTCGAACAATACGGTCACCGTCGATGCGGGCGGTTCGATCTCGATGCTCAAGTCCGATGACGGCGCGACCGCCATCCTGGCTCAAGGCGGACGCACGGGCGGCATCAAGCTGGACGGCGCCATCAACATCACCGACACGCTGGAAACCAGCGAGTTGCACAAACCCTTCGCCACGGGAACGGATCGCTACGGCGTCCGCGTCACCGGACCAGGCGCCTTCATTGGAAATGTCGAGGTCGGCACCGGCGGAGCGATCAAGGTCGAAGGCAACAATAGCTACGCCATGTCGATCGAATCGGCACTGAATGGCAATCTGTCGATGCTGGGCGTACTAGGAGTTGTCGGCGACAATACTTATGCGTTAAGAGCGACCGGTGCTATTGACGGCAATGTCCTCCTCGCTGGTGGCATCACTGGCACTGGACTTAATGCCCGGGGCGCTTCTTTTGAGGGCGACATCAGCGGTGGCGTGAAAGTCCGATCAGCTATTGCAACAACTGGCTATCGCTTCACCACGCCTCCTCCCGCTCGCCCTACAGGCTGGACATCAGACGACAAGAATATCTACCTCGAAGACCTCGATCCCAATGACTTGTTGCAAGGCGGCGCGGCCTTAACTATCGCCGCCAATGTCGCCAAGGGCGTCCTTCTGACCGTTGATTACGACGACAAGGGCGAGCCTGTCGCAGGGCAAACTGCTCCATCGATTGCATCCTTCGGCAGCGCACCGGCGATCCAGATCGGTTCAGAAACTCAAGCGATCACGCTTGGCGTCGCGGGTACTGGCAATGACGCCTATGGTTTCGTCAACCGTGGCACGGTAACCGGCAGCGGCATCTATACTGGCGTCAACGCCCGCGCCCTACAATTGGGCACGACAAGTGGCCAATCTGTCACCGTGAATGGCGGCGTCAGAAACGAGGGAACGATCACGGCCTCCGCAAAGGACGCTGATGCGACGACCATCTGGATAGGGTCTGGCGTTACGACTCCCACGCTGGTCAACACAAACACCATTCAGGCAGGTATCGTCGGTTCTGGCGACCATACTGCTACTGCTGTCCAGATCGGTGTGGGCGCCAACCTGCCGTCCTTCACTAACACCGGCGCGATCAGTTCCGCTATTAATGGCGACAAAGGCACGGTGTACGGGGTTCGCGACCTGTCCGGCTCCCTGAACGAGTTCACGAACAAAGGAAGCCTTGTCGTTGGGTTTGTTACAGACGCGGATAACTCCACAGCTGGCAATCGTCACGCAACGGCCATTGATCTGTCCGCCAACACGACTGGCGTAACCCTCCGTCAGGTCGCGCCTGACCAACCGGCAGACACCAAGGAAGAAGACAAAAAATTCGCCTCGATTATTGGTGACATCAAACTAGGCGATGGCGATGATCTGGTGAGTATCGAAAACGGCACAGTCGTCGGCGACATCGCCTTTGGCGCGGGCGCGGATCGTCTGAACATCTTGGGCGGGGCGACAGTATCCGGCGCAGTTACGGCCAGCGACGGCCAACTCGACATCAACATTGCCAAGGGCACGCTGAACGCGACGCAGAAGACTGCTTCTTCGATCTCCAACCTGAACGTCGGTGCAGACGGCACCCTGGTTGTCATGCTGGATCCTGCCGCAAACCAGACAGGTGGATTCAAGGTCAGTGGAAATGCGACGTTTGCAGATGGCGCTCAGCTCGGCGTCCGCTTCAACTCTCTACTCGCAGGACCGACAAAATTTGCGATCATTGAAGCTGGCACTCTCAATGTCGGCAACATTAATAAAGATCAGCTCACTGCCAACTCGCCTTATCTTTATGTCGTAACCCCTGACATCGATGTGGCAGGCGGCAAGCTGTACGTTGACGCCCGTCGCCGCACTGCCGCAGAGGCCGATCTGATCCCGGTGGAAGCCTCGGCTTTCGACGCTGTCTATGGCGCACTTGGGTCGAATGAGGCGCTGAAAAACCTTTTCCTCTCGCGTACCAGCCGTGACTCTTTCATGGACGTCTACCAACAGATGCTGCCTGATCATTCGGGCGGTCCGTTGATGTCACTGTCCGCAGGTGTGGATGCCGTGACCCGCGCCCTAACCGGCCGCAACGCCACCGCGGCACCAGGCGAAACGAGCGCATGGGTTCAGGAAATCAACTTCTACGCAGACAAGGACAAGACGGACTCCTACGGCTTCCGCTCCGAAGGTTTCGGCATCGCGGGCGGCGTAGAAAAGGGCACAAACCTCGGCGCCTTCGGCCTGTCCGCCGCCTTCACGTCTTCGGACATCAAGGAACCGGAATCCAAGGCGGAAGAAGTCCTGTCCGCCAATCTTCTGGAGCTGGGCCTCTACTGGCGCGCTCAGGGCCAGTACTGGACGACCTGGGCCCGTGCGGCAGGCGGTTACGCCAGCTTCAACGCCAAGCGTTCACTGGTCGCGGAAGGTCTGTATCTGAACAACAAGTCCGATTGGCATGGCTGGACCGCGGCGGCGGCTGGCGGCGCCTCGTATGAGCGCAACTTCGGCCGCTTGAACGTGCGCCCCGAAGTCTATGCCGAATATTTCCGCCTCTCGGAAAACGCCCGCAGCGAACAGGGCGGCGGCGACGGCTTCGACCTCGATATCGACTCGCGCGACAGCCACATCTTCTCGGCCGTGGCGGCGATGAACATCGGCTATGGCTTCGGCCAGAACGGCTGGCTGCGCCCTGAACTGCGCATCGGTTACCGCCAGAACATCTCGGTCGATGCCGGTGAAACCATCGCGCGCTTCGCCAGCGGCGGCCAGTCCTTCACCCTAAATCCCGACGCCATCGAAGGCGGCGGCCTGATCCTGGGCTTCCGTGTCAACTTCGGCAACGAACTCGGCATGCTGTCACTGACCGGCGATGCGGAATTGCTGGAAGACTACGTCCGCTACTCGCTGCTTCTGCGAGCCAGCTTTAGGTTCTGAGGCACCGAACAATCATAGGATCAGAGGTCGCCAGTTTCACCTGGCGGCCTTTTTTCTTGCCTCCACGAACCCCGATGACAATGCGATAGCGTTGCTTATACCTTGGTATAAACAGCACATCCCAAAGAGACGCCGCCGTAAACCTGTGCGGCATGGCTTAAACGCCCGGATTTGCTAGATAGAAGCTGTTCAGTCGGTGATCATCGGCTGGACGTGAACAGGAAACCCGAAATGCCAAGCGACAGTAGTCGACAGATGGCCACGCACAGGGTTTGAGACGAGGCTGAGGGATCGGTCTCGTCTTGATGGCTGTGCGGCCGTCAAGGAGTAGAGACATGAACCTCGCAATCCATGTGCGGCGGCCAGCCGCATTCGCTCATAAGCGTTCCGCCGACGTGCGTGCGCGTCCGCGCAGCACACCAAAAATCCCTCTGGCCCGCCCATGGTTCGTCCGGGCAGGGATGGTGCTGGCCGCCTATCAGGCGCGCAGCATTGAGGGTGGGTTCTGACCATGAACCGCCCGATCCGCATCCTGCGCAGGCCGCCGCATTCGGCCCTGTTGCATCCGCCGCGAGAACGCGCGCCCTAGCGGACGCCAGTGCCCCCGTGCGGGCCTGACCGACCCTGATCCTTTCCCTACCCCGGCCGTGCGTGATGCACGGCCCGGATCCTCTGTGCGCCTCGCGGCGTGCGGCGGGTTCGCGCTGCCTGTCGTCACGACAGCAGGAGACCCAAGCCATGAACATCACCGTCAAGCCCGCAGGCCAGAAGTCCCGCCCCGTCGACCGGAACAGGCTGCCCCCTGCCTGGCTTCAGTCCGACGTCGCCGTCATGCCCATTTCGTCCGACGGCCTGACCAATGAGGATGCCGCGCGTCGTCTGATGCAAGACGGGCCGAACGTGGTGGCGCGCGAGCGCCGTCTGTCGGCGCTGGTGCAGTTTGTGCTGGCCTTCAAGAACCCCTTCATCGGCGTGCTGCTGGCCCTGGCCGCCATCAGCAGCGTCACCGACATCATCCTGCCGATGCGGGCGGGCGAGGCGCCGGACTATATCGGGGTGGTCATCATCCTGGTGATGGTGGCCCTCAGCGCTGTGCTGCGTTTCTGGCAGGAGTTCCGCTCGGCCAAGGCGGCCGAGGCGCTGAAGGCGATGGTCGGCAACTCCGCCACCGTCATGCGCCGCGCCGAAGCCGGAAGCACCGGCGAACTGCGCGAAATCCCGATGGCCCAGATCGTCGTCGGCGACGTGGTCTATCTGTCGGCGGGCGACATGGTGCCGGCGGACGTGCGCCTGCTCGATTCCCGCGACCTGTTCATCAGCCAGGCCGCCCTCACCGGCGAGGCCATTCCGGTCGAGAAATATGACACCCTGGGCGCCGTCTCGGCCAAGTCCGCCGACGCGGCCGTCGACGCCGACAGCGATCCGCTGGACCACCCCAACGCCTGTTTCATGGGCACCAATGTCGTCAGCGGCACGGCGACGGCTCTGGTCGTGGCCACCGGCCCGCGCACCTATTTCGGATCACTGGCCAAGGCCATCGTCGGGTCGCGCGCCGAGACGGCGTTCGACCGGGGCGTGAACAGCGTCAGCTGGCTGCTGATCCGTTTCATGCTGGTGATGGTTCCCATCGTCCTGCTGGTGAACGGCTTCACCAAGGGCGACTGGATGAACGCCTTCCTGTTCGCCCTGGCTGTCGCGGTCGGGCTGACGCCGGAAATGCTGCCGATGATCGTGTCGTCCAACCTGGCCAAGGGCGCCATGGCGATGTCGCGCCGCAAGGTGGTGGTGAAGCGCCTGAACGCCATCCAGAACTTCGGCGCCATGGATGTTCTGTGCACGGACAAGACCGGCACCCTGACGCAGGACCGGATCATTCTGGCCCATCACTTCGACCTGTCGGGCGCAGCCGATGACCGGGTGCTGCAGCTGGCCTGGCTGAACAGCCGTCATCAGAGCGGGGTCAAGAACCTGATGGACCGCGCGGTCGTGGACTTCGCCGACCGTCGGCCGGACGCCCTGACTTCCGCCGCCGCCTATCGCAAGATCGATGAACTGCCCTTCGACTTCGTGCGCCGTCGCCTGTCCATCGTGGTCGAGAACGATCAGGGCGGTCAGGTGCTGATCTGCAAGGGCGCGGTCGAGGAGATGCTGGCCATCTCCACCGCCGTGCGCGACGGTCAGGCGACCCGCCCGCTGGACGACGCCGAGCGCCAACGCCTGCAGCAGATGGCGCGCGGCTATAACGCCGACGGCTTCCGCGTGCTGGTCGTGGCCACCCGCGCCGTGCCCGCCGATCAGGCCCGCATCCGCTATGTGGTCGAGGACGAGGCCGATCTGGTCATCGAAGGCTTCCTGACCTTCCTCGACCCGCCCAAGGAAACCGCCCGCCCCGCCATCGCCGCCCTGGCCGAGCACGGGGTGACGGTGAAGGTGCTGACCGGCGACAACGAGGTGGTCACCGCCAAGATCTGCGAGGTGGGGCTGGAGCCGGGAGAGCCGGTTCTGGGCCGCGACATCGAGGCGATGGACGACGCAACCCTGGCCCGCATGGTCGAGGAGCGCACCGTCTTCGCCAAGCTGACGCCGCTGCAAAAGTCGCGCGTGCTGAAAAGCCTGCAGGCCAATGGTCACACGGTCGGCTTCCTGGGCGACGGGATCAACGACGCCCCGGCCCTGCGCGACGCCGACGTCGGCATCTCGGTCGACAGCGGCACCGACATCGCCAAGGAATCCGCCGACATCATCCTGCTGGAGAAGAGCCTGATGGTTCTGGAGGAAGGCGTCATCAAGGGGCGCGAGACCTTCGGCAACATCATCAAATACCTGAACATGACGGCCAGCTCGAACTTCGGGAACGTCTTCTCGGTTCTGGTGGCCAGCGCCTTCATTCCCTTCCTGCCGATGCTGGCGATCCATCTGCTGATCCAGAACCTGATGTACGATTTCTCCCAACTGGCCCTGCCGTGGGACAAGATGGACAAGGCCTTCCTGACCAAGCCCCGCAAGTGGGACGCCAAGAACATCGGCCGCTTCATGGTTTGGATGGGGCCGACGTCGTCGATCTTCGACATCACGACCTTTGCGGTCATGTGGTTCGTGTTCGCGGCCAACTCGGTGCAGATGCAGTCGCTGTTCCAGTCGGGCTGGTTCGTCGAGGGCCTGCTGTCGCAGACGCTGGTGGTGCACATGCTGCGCACCCAGAAGATCCCCTTCGTTCAAAGCACGGCGGCCCTGCCGGTGCTGCTGGCGACGGCTCTGGTCTGTGCGCTGGGCATCTACCTGCCCTTCTCACCGGTCGGGGCGATGGTCGGACTGACGCCTCTGCCGCTGGCCTATTTCCCATGGCTGGTCGGAACCCTGCTGGCCTACTGCGTCCTGACGCAGGGCGTGAAGACCCTCTATGTGCGCCGCTTCGGCCAATGGTTCTGACCTACGGTTCTGATCTGAGCTGACCAACGGGCGGTCGGCAGGGTTCGCCCCCGACCGCCCCCTTTCACCGACAGGAGATGCGCCCATGCGTGATCTTGCCCATCACCGCCCCTTCGCCCTGCCCGCCATCGTCACACCCTCGCTGCTGCAAGGGGTGATTGACCGGCTGGACCTGTCCCGCCGCATCGGCTGGCCCGCTGCGGTCGCCGCCCGCCTGTTGCTCAGGATCACCCTGCTCCTGACACGGGCCAATGTCCTCAACGCCGCAGAGACGGCGGCCTTGCTTCGTGCAGCCCGTCGCCTCAACCGTCTGGCCCTGTCCAGACTGATCCTACCCCGCTGAACCCAGAGCCAGACCCGATGGACGACCCATCCAGTTGGGGCGGTCGAAAGGCCGCCCCGTTGAACCCGGCCGACACCGACTGAGCGCGGTTTCGGCCCGATGACGGCTGCCTGCCGTCGCCCTGCCGAAAGCGTTTCTCATGTCCTGCATCCTCCCCTCCTTCACCCGTCCTGCCCGCGTTCGAAATGCGGTCTTCACCCGCTACGCCTCCCTGTCCATCCTGCGCCTCGTTTGGCGTCGGCTGATCGTCCTCAGCGTCTATCTGGCGCTGCTGGGCGCCTTCTTCCTGATCGGCGTGCCGAGGGCCAACGCCGGAGCCGGGCCGCACGTCATCGACGACGCCGGGGTCGAGACGCCAGGTGCCATGTCGAAAGCTGGACGACCTGGAGCCGCAACAGCCGACTGGTCAACGCCTCGCCCGCCTGCACCTTCGAGGCCCTGCCGCGTCTGGAGATCGGCGGCGACATGATCGGGGAGCGCCAAGACGGCCGCTGGGACACGACCGTCGGACCGGCGTTGAAGCTGAACCTTGGAACCGAGGGCGCGCGCATCGACTGGGCCGTCGGCGCCGCCGCCCACTACAGCCTCCGCACCGGCGCGCTGGAGGGCGCCGCCGTCACCCTGCCTGTCACGATCAGGATCAGCGATCGCGCCCGTTTCAACGCCAACCTGGCCTGGGACCACAACCCGTCAGCCGAGCGCCGCAACGCCGCCTTCTATGGCGCCCAGATCGAATACGACCTGCGCCCCGACCTGCTGCTGATGGCGGAGACGTATCAACGTCACGCAGACCCGCTAGGCGTTCAGGCCGGGCTGCGCTGGACGCCGCACCGGGGGCCGGTGGACGTCGATCTGCTGGTCGGCCTGCCGGACGGGGGCCGTGAGACGACGCTGACGCTGGGGCTGACCTTCCGGGGCGCCGGTCCCCGCTGGAACTGAGACGAAAGGACGGGACATGCACGATTTCAACACCCTGGGGCAGGCGGTGCTGGCGCTGGGCGGCGCCTTCCTGCTGGGCGGACTGATCGGGTTCGAACGCCAGTGGCGTCAGCGGCTGGCGGGCCTGCGGACCAACACGCTGGTCGCCCTGGGCGCCGCAACCTTCGTGCAGTTCTCGGCCCAATTCGACGGCGACGCCAGCCCGACCCGTGTGGCGGCCCAGATCGTTTCCGGCATCGGCTTTCTGGGCGGCGGCATCATCTTCAAGGAGGGGCTGAATGTGCGTGGCCTGAACACGGCGGCGACCCTGTGGTGCTCGGCGGCGGTGGGGGCCATGTGCGGGGCGGGCTTCTTCTTCCACGCCGCCGTCGCCACGGCCTTCATCATCGCGGTCAACGCCCTGCTGCGGCCGCTGGTGCGCCTGCTGGATCGCCAGCCGGTCAGCCATACCGAACTGGAAAGCTGCTACGCCGTCAGTGTGGTCTGCCGCAGCGACGCAGAGGCCCATGTTCGCGCCTTGCTTCTGGGCAGGCTGGGCGAGACGCTGCACATCCGCGAACTGGTCAGCGCCGATCTGGAAGGCTCCACCAATGTCGAGGTCCGCGCCGCCATCCACGCCGAGAACCGTCAGGACCGTCTGGTCGAACAGATCGTCGGCCACCTCAGCCTGGAACCCCGCATCACCGCCGCCCGCTGGCGCATCGCCGAGGCCTGACGGACGGGCGACAAGACCGGCGCCTTGACCTAAGCTGGGCGTCAGAACGGAGATTGCAGGCTTGGCGACCGGCGCACGGATCAGATCGAACTACGCCGTCGTGCTGGCCGCGTTGATTTTCGCCGTGGCGGCCATCTTCATCGCCGACACGGTGACCGATTACGCCGTGGCGGTGGCCATCTTCCATACGGCGGTCATGCTGGTGGCGACGCGGTTCCTGGG
>NZ_JABAZW010000037.1:0-7693 GCF_018608325.1 Brevundimonas sp.
CCGCGCGGCTGGGCAGGCCGGATCACGGCAACGTCCTCATCGCCCAGTTCGACACCGGCGGCGCAATGGGCAATGGCCTGGAACTGCGCGACCAGCCCGGCGTCATCCAGAGCTGGAACGTCAGCCCTGAATGGCTGCAGAAGAACGTGCGGGGTTTCTCCGCCTCGAAGAACCTGTGCATCGTCACGGGGTTCGGCGATTCCATGCGCCCCATGTTCAACCCCGGCGATCCCCTGATCGTCGACCGCGGCGTGCAGGCCGTCGAATACGACGCCATCTACTTCTTCCGCGTCGGCAGCGAAGGCTTCATCAAGCGCCTGCAACGCATTCCCACCGCCACTGGCCTGGTGGTCAGGGCCAAATCCGAGAACACCAAGTACGACGCCTGGGACATCACCGAAGGCATGGATTTCGAGGTCTTCGGCCGCGTGTTGAAGGTCTGGCGCAGCGAGGACTTCTAACCCCCATGGCAACCCCTTCCCGCCTGTCGGCTCCCGAAAAGACCATCCTGGTCTATGGCGCGCTCGGCGCGCTGCTGGCCTTGGCGCTGCATGCCGCGCTGCTGAACCGCGTCTGGCCATGGCACAACCTGTTCGCCACCCTGTTCGCGATCCAATGGATCTGGCTGGTGCCGCTGGCCGGCGCCATGCTGGCCGGCATGCGCGCGGGCAGGCGCTGGCTGCTGGCGTTGGCGGCCTACGGCCTGGTGCTGCCCGCGCTGCACGCGTACGGGCTGGTCGCGCTGCTGGGCTCGCAGCCCCTGCCCTATACCGACAGCGGCTCCCGGTCCCTGGCGACGCTGATCACCGCCGCCAGCGGCTTCATGCTGCTGCCGCTGATCCAGGCGCTCGACCCGTCCCGGCCCGGCTGGGACTATCCCGCCGTGTTCCGCGCCGCCTGGCGCAACACCGTCAAGCTGGCGCTGGCCGGCGGCCTCGCCCTGGCGGTCTGGCTGCTGTTCTGGGCCGCCAGCGCCATGTTCGGCATGATCGGCATCACCGCGGTCGGCCGGGTCGTCAAATCCACCCGTTTCGTGCTCGGCGTCATGCCGCTGGTGCTGGCGGTCTGCCTGGTGGGCGTGCACCGCCGCCCGCAGCTGGCGGACACGCTGCAACGCTCGTGGCTCACGCTCACCGCGTGGCTGCTGCCGCTGGTCGCGCTGGTCGGCAAGGGGGTGGTGTTCGACACCAGCGGTCTGGACCTGAAGCCGGCCGCCGGGATGCGAAACATGAAGAAGGACATGGGCGGATCGGCCCATGCCCTGGCTCTGGGGCGGTTGGTCATGCAGGCGGACCTGCCCGTGCGGTTGGTGGTGATCGTGGCGGCGGTTGAGAATGCGGTGTCCGCCGACGCCTTCCGTCCCGGCGATATTTTGAATAGCCGAAAAGGTCTGACCATCGAGATCGGCAATACGGACGCGGAAGGAAGGCTGATCCTGGCCGACGCCCTGACGCGGGCGGGGGAACATGCGCCGGACCTGACGCTGGACTTCGCCACCCTGACCGGGGCGGCGCGTATCGCGCTGGGGCCGGAACTGCCGCCGCTCTATACGGATGACGAAGCGTTGGCGGCGGGCTTGCTGGCGGCGGCGGCTGAGGTGCGCGATCCTCTGTGGCGGATGCCGCTGTGGGCCGGATACCGAGCCGCACTGGACACCGAGATCGCGGACATGAAGAACGATTCCTCGGCCTGGGCGCAGGCCGGATCGGTCACCGCCGCCCTGTTCCTGCAGAAGTTCGCACCCGTGACCGGCGCCTGGGCGCACATGGACATCTTCGCCTGGAACCCCCGCGCCCGTCCCGGATACCCCGAGGGCGCCGAGGCGCAGGCGCTGCGGGCTTGCTACGCCATGCTGAAGGCGCGCTACACCGCCTGATCGTCAGGCAAAGGCCGCCTCTGGTTCTATGTCGTTGATACCGCCAGACGGCGGGCGAGGTGTGCGGATGCGACGTGTGCGCGTCCGTACGCCCCTGACGGCGGTGGTCATCAGTCGGGTCGCGACGCGGGTAGCAGCCTGTGTCTGGCGGAGCAGTCCGCGCCAACTGGCGGCGGCGCGCAGGCCGATGGCCAGGACCATCATGTCGAAAACTACGGTCACGTCGAACATCAGCGCCCAGCCCGTCAGTTCGGGCGCGGCCATCGCGTACATCCGCACGCCTTCCGCCTCGAACAGGGCGACGGCCAGAACGCCAATGCCAATGATCAGAAGCAGACCGAGAACCTGCCCGCGCGAGGTGCGGGACAGGTGACGCACGGGCGTCTCCACCAGCAAAAGTCTTAACGCCGCGCCGATTGGTCCTCGGTCAAAAAGGGTCAATCCGAAGACGATGAGCAGGCTTGATATCGGCAGCACGTGCGGCCCCCAGATGTGTTCACCCTATGGAAGCGATGTGGGCGCGCCCCTTGCCCATTCAAGGCGGACAGCCAAACAAGCCGAACGCGGTTCTGTTGATTGTCCTCAGAAAATCGTCGGCTGTTAACGGGCGGTTCGCCATCAGTGGATAGTCTGGGGTTTCCATAGACGCGAGCCCACGTTGACCGACGTCCTCGACCTTCTTCCGCCCGGCGATCTGCTCGCCCGTTCCGACCTCGCCGAACAGGCGCTGGAAGGGCTGGTGCGCGCCGACCGGTATCGCAAGACGGACGCCATGCATTGCCGGGCGCCGGTGGCGGACCTGTTCTCGTCCTCCGACGAGCGCATCGACCAGCTGTTGTTCGGTGAGATTTTTGACGTGCTGGAGACGGTTGGCGGACGGGCTTTCGGGCGCGCGCGTCGTGACGGCGTGGTCGGTTGGGTCGTGCTGGACAGTTTGAAAGAGGGGGCGCCGCTGGCGACCCGCCGCGTCGCCGCCGTCGATGCGGCTCTGCCGTTGAATTCGCTGGTGATCGAGGCGGAAGGTCTGGCCGAGGCCGATCTGGCGCCTGTCGGCGATTTCGAACGTGATCCGGTTGCGGTGGCTGAAAGGTTGCTGGGCCGCCCGCATGCGCTGGGCGCGCGCTCCTCGATTGAAACCGATTGCTCGGGTCTGGTGCAGCAGGCGCTGCTGGCCTGTGGTCTGGCAGGTCCGCGCCGTTCGCATGCTCAGGCCGAACTGGGCCGGGCGGTTGCGGCGGATGAACTGCAGCGCGGCGACATTGTCGTCTGGATGGCGCCTCAGGGTGATCACGACTGGACCGGGCACTCGGCCCTGATGATCGACGGTGAGCGTCTGATCCACTCGACCGGCTCGCGCGGCGGGGTGGTGATCGAGACCCTGACCGAGGTCGAGGCGCGCTTCGTCGCCGATGGTTTCGCCGCCGCCGTCTTCCGCCGTCTCTGAGGTTCAAGACGAACGGACATGAAAAAGGGGCGGCTCCTGCGAGCCGCCCCTTCTCAATTCAGTCGCTGGATCAGTGCGCTGCGGCGGGAGCCGGAGCTTCAGCCGGGGCCGCTGCTGCAGCCGCCGGAGCCTCTGCGCCAGCCGCGCCCTCAGCCGGGGCCGCGCCTTCAGCCGGAGCCGGAGCGGCTGCGCCCGGTTGACGCGAAGGATCGGGCGCCGGGATCGGGTCGTTGGTCGAGCCCTGGGTGCGCAGCCAGGCGATCAGATTGATGCGCGTCTGGGTGTCGCGGATGCCGGCGAACGACATTTTGGTGCCGGGCACATATTTAGCCGGGGCCGTGATGAAGCTGTTCAGGGCGTCATAGTTCCAGGTCGGAACATCAGCCTTGTGCTTGGTCATGGCGTCCGAATAGGCGAAGCCCGCGCGGTGCAGGACCGGGCCGCCGACCACGCCGTAAAGATTCGGGCCGATCTTGTCGGCGCCGCCCTGATGCGCGTCGTGACAGGCCTGGCAGCGCGCGAACGCCGCCTCGCCAGCGGCCAGATCGGCCGTCGGTAGAACCGTGCCCCAATCGGGCGGAAGCTCCACTTCCGCTGCGCCGCCTGCCGCCTCATCGGGGGCGTCGACGAAATAGCCCATCTTCGCCGGAGGCTCAGAATGATAGATCAGGCCTGAAGCCTGTTGCACGACCAGGATGACGAAAGCCGTCCCCAGGGCCGCACCGAAAATCTTGTTCCACTTCAGATCGCCGCTCATGCGCCTGGTCGATTCCCTCTGCCGCTCCGGGCCCCTCGCAAAACACGCCCCGGACATATTCTTGCCTTGGCGTCTCTGGCACGGTAGCGCGGCCTTCGCAACCGCGCCCGGCACATGACGGGTCCGACAGTCGTCAGGGAAGCCGATGAATCCTTTGATAATGATACCCGCTCGCATGGCGGCGACCCGTCTGCCGAACAAGCCGTTGGCCGATATCGGGGGCGTGCCGATGATCGTTCGGGCCTATCAGCAGGCCGAGGCCTCGGGCCTGCTGGTCGCGGTCGCGGCGGGCGATCCCGAGATCGTGGAGGCGATCGAAGCCATTGGCGGTCGGGCCATCCTGACGGATCCTGATCTGCCCAGCGGTTCCGACCGTATCCGCGCCGCGGTGGACGCCATCGACCCGGAAGGCGATTTCGACGCGGTCATCAATGTGCAGGGCGACATGCCATTCGCCAGCCCCGGACTGGCCACCGCCTGTGCGGCCATCCTGCATGGCGAACCGACGTGCGACATTGCGACCCTGGTGGCGGCAGAGGCCGACGCTTCGGACCGGGCCAATCCCGATGTGGTCAAGGCCGTGCTGGCCCTGGCCGAAGGCGAACGTCAGGCCCGCGCTCTCTATTTCACCCGTTCAACCCTTTATGGCGACGCGCCGATCTGGCGCCATATCGGCGTCTACGGCTATCGCCGCGAAGCCTTGAACCGGTTCTGCGCCGCCCCGCAGTCGCCGCTGGAGAAGCGTGAAAAGCTGGAGCAGCTGCGGGCCCTGGAAATGGGGATGCAGATCTGGGCCGCCGTCATCGACGAGGCGCCTCTGTCTGTCGATAACCCTGCGGATCTCGAAGCAGCGCGGGCGCTGGCCTAGATTTTTTCGTTATTCCGGGGCTGAGCGAAGCGAAGAACCCGGAACCCAAGGCTACAATTACGCTGTTGGCTGCTCAGCGCCTGATGCGAGCCCCCTGGGTTCCGGGTTCGTCCTTCGGACGCCCCGGAATGACGGTGTCAGGGTGAACGCCGATTGAGCCTTAAGCCTCGTCGGCCCACGCCTTGATCAGGCTGTGGGCGATGGCGAAGGGGGGCGGGGCCTGGATCGTCGGGTGTTCGCCCGCCAGCACCGCCCGAACCTCGGCCCGCGTCAGCCAGGCTACGGATTCCAGTTCGGTCTGATCCGGTTGCGCCTGATTGTCCGACACTTCGGCGATCAGGCCGATCATCAGTTGCGACGGGAAGGGCCACGGCTGGCTGGAGTGATAGGCGGTGTCGATCACCGTCAGGCCCGCCTCTTCCTTCACCTCGCGGGCGCAGGCCTCCTCGATTGATTCGCCGGGCTCCAGGAAACCGGCCAGGGCTGACATCCGACCCTGCGGCCAGGCGGCCTGACGGCCCAACAGGCAGATCGGCTCTGGTCCGCCCTGATAGACGGGCAGCATGATGGTGACCGGATCGACGCGGGGGAAATGCTCGGTCCCACAGGCCGGGCAGACGCGCTTCCAGCCGCCTGAGGCTGTCTGTGTCAGGGTGCCGCAGTTGGCGCAGAAGCCGTGCTTGCGCCGCCAGTCGAACAGGCTCTTGGCTCCGCCCGCCATTGCGGCTTCGGTCGCCGACAGTATGGCGGCGGCGGCCCGCATTTCATGAAAGGCGCCGATGCCCCGCACCGCCCCCTCGGCCGGGTCGATGGAGCCTTCAAACTCGACGGCGAAGACCGGCTCGTCCCTCCATAGCCCCAGGAACAGTTCGCGGTCGCGGACCATGTCGCGGGCATGAGACATCGACACCCAGGCCAGACGTGGACCGTCCGCATGATCCTCGATCAGGGGGCGGCCTTCCCACAGGACCATCGCCTGGGCGTAAGGCTTGTCCGCCTGCTCGGCCAGCCACTCGGGATCGTTGCGAAGGTCGCCAGCCCGATCGAGCGGATTGCCGGCGAAGATGTTCAGATGAGCCATGCGTCCTTGTAGCCCCGCTGTGGGAGGGGCGAGAAGACTTGATTCTCATCGCATCAGCCGTCATATCCCCTCTCGGAGATCGCGGGCGAAGGCTTCGCCAATCTGGTCAGGGCCGGAAGGCAGCAGCCACAACGAATTCACCTTCGGGTCGCGGTCTCTACTTCCCTACATTTTGAGTGCGCTATGCTCGCGACGCGGTCGCTCGCGGCTTGAGCGCTTTGCTTCGCCGCGTTTCGCTCGGAATGACGAAACAGGGGAGGCGGGAATCGCTTCGCGGCGACGGTCGCCCATTGTAAGAGTCGCCTCATGACGGACAATGACCCCAGCCTTGACGGCCCGCCCTGGGAAGAGGACGACGTCGTCGAACGCGACGAGAACACCGACGACATGTTCGGCGCGCCCGCTCCGGCGCCCGAACCGGCCGCTGCGCCGGTGGCTGCTGCGCCCGTCGTTACCCCCCAGATCGCTCCTAAGACTGCGCCGTCCGAGATCGAGGCCCATGCCGACGACGGCTCCGCCTATCAGGTTCTGGCCCGCAAATATCGCCCGCGCACGTTCGAGGACCTGATCGGGCAGGAGGCCATGGTCCGCACCCTGACCAATGCTTTCGCGACAGGCCGGATCGCCCACGCCTTCATGCTGACGGGGGTGCGGGGGGTCGGCAAGACCACGACCGCGCGTCTGCTGGCGCGGGCGCTGAACAATGAGACCGACGTCATCGACCGGCCTTCGCTGGCCCTGAGCGCGCAGGGGCGGCACGACGCCGCCATCATGGCCGGTCAGCATATGGACGTGATGGAGATGGACGCCGCGTCGCACACCGGCGTCAACGACATCCGCGACATCCTGGAAAGCGTCCGCTATGCGCCGGTCGAGGCGCGCTACAAGGTCTATGTGCTGGACGAGGTCCATATGCTGTCGACGCAGGCGTTCAACGCCCTGCTGAAGACGCTGGAAGAGCCGCCGCCCCACGCCAAATTCATCTTCGCCACGACCGAAATCCGCAAGGTGCCGGTGACGATCCTGAGCCGCTGCCAGCGGTTCGACCTGCGTCGCGTCGAGCCGGAGATCCTGGTCGAACATCTTAGCCGGATCGCTGACCGCGAGGGCATGAAGATCGAACAGGACGCCCTGGCCCTGATCTCACGCGCCGCCGAGGGTTCGGTGCGCGACGGCCTGTCGCTGCTGGATCAGGCGCTGGTTCAGGCCGAGCGCGGCCAGATGGTCAAGACCGACACCGTGCGCGACATGCTGGGTCTGGCGGACCGGACCCAGACCATCGCCCTGTTCGAATCGATCATGGCGGGCCGCACGCCCGAGGCGTTGGAGAATTTCCGCACCCTGTACGGCTTCGGCGCCGATCCGGTGCAGGTGACCAATGATCTGCTGGAGCATTGCCACGCGGCCTCGGTCGCCAAGATGCTGGGCCCGAACGCGACCCGTCTGCCCAATGATCAGGCGCAGAAGCTGACGGCTCTGGGCGCGGCCATTCCGGCGGCGACCCTGTCGCGGACCTGGCAGATGCTGCTGAAGGCGCTGGACGAGGTGCGGCGTGCGCCCACCCCCGCCGATGCGGTCGAGATGGCCATCGTGCGTCTGGCCTATGCCTCCGATCTGCCGGGACCAGAAGAGGCGCTGAAACGTCTGCAGTCCGGCGATCCCATCGG
>NZ_JABAZW010000037.1:7703-10042 GCF_018608325.1 Brevundimonas sp.
CCGCGCGGCGGCGGCGGCGGCGGGGGCGGCGGCGCCTCGGCCCAGTTGGCCGCGCGTCCGGTGGTCCAGGCCGCCTTGCCCGCCCCGCAAAGCTTTGAACAGGTCGTGGCCCTGATCGGCGAGAAGCGCGAAATCGGCCTGCAGATGGATGTCGAGCGGTTCGTGAAGCCCGTCTCGTTCAAGCCCGGCGCCATCGTCTATGAAAGCGTCGAGGGCGCGCCGATCGAACTGGCGCGCAAGCTGGCCGGGCGGTTGAAGGAATGGACCGGCCGCACCTGGCTGATCGCCGCCAATGGTCAGGGGGGCGGCGAGACCCTGATCGAATTACAGAAAAAGGCCCGCGCGGCCGAGCGTGCGGCGGTCGAGGCCGATCCGTTCGTGGTCGCGGTGCTGAAGGCCTTCCCCGGTGCGACCCTGGGCGAGATCAAGCGGATCGCCCCCACGGTGGTGACCCCGGAAATCCCCGACGACGCGGGCGATGACGAAGACTGAAATGACAAAAGGCCCCGGACCAGCGTCCGGGGCCTTTGATCTTCTGGAGGGCGGTTTGCCTCAGAGGATTTTCGCCGCCTGATCGAACGACAGGCGCGGCGAGCGCGGGAACAGGTTCTCGTCGGTGCCATAGCCCAGGTTGATGATGAAGTTCGGCTCGACATTGCTGTCGGCGAAGAACTCGGCCTTCACGCCAGCGGCGTCGAAACCGGACATCGGACCGACGTCCAGGCCCAGGGCCCGGGCGGCGATGGTCAGGTATCCGCCTTGCAGCGAAGCGTTGCGGAAGGCGGTTTCGCGACGACCGGCTTCTTCACCGAACCAGTCCTTGGCGCCCGGAGCATGCGGGAACAGGGTGTCCAGATGTTCGTGGAAGTCGATGTCCTGGGCGATGATCAGGTTTACCGGCGCCTGCAGCGTCTTGGCGCGGTTGCCTTCGCTCATGTGCGGCGACAGACGGGCCTTGGCCTCGTCTGAGGTGAGGAACAGGAAGCGGGCCGGGGTGGCGTTGACCGCCGTGGGGCCGAACTTTGTCAGGTCGTATAGCTTGTGCAGCAGTTCCGGCGCGACGGCGCGGTCGCTCCAGGCGTTGCGCGTGCGGGCTTCAGTGAAGAGTTGCGACAGGGCGGCGTCCGAAAGCGGGGCGTCGCGTTGGGTGACGGCATCATAGGCCATTGGGAGGGCGTCCTGATTAGATTAGCAACGAGTGCAGGTGCTAATTAGGCCTTCTGAAATTTGCTGCAAGTGCAAATCCGGCAATTCATCGTTTCCATACGCGACGAAGCGCCACGAAACGAACCCCCTGTGCGGCGCGCGCCGTTCGCCCTATCTAGGGGGTATGAAAGACCTTACCCAACTGATGCAGCAGGCTCAGGCGATGCAGCAAAAGCTGCAGGACGCCCAGGCCAAGATGGCCGAAACCTCTGCCGAGGGCTCCTCGGGCGGCGGGCTTGTCTCGGTGTCCCTGAAGGGGCCGGGCGAGATCACGGCGATCAAGATCGATGACAGCCTGCTGACGCCCGGCGAGGGCGAGATTCTGGCCGACCTGATCGTCGCCGCCCATGCTGACGCCAAGCGCAAGCTGGATGAGCAGAACAACGCCCTGATGCGTGAGGCGGCGGGTCCGATGGCTGGGATGAACATTCCCGGAATGCCGAAACTCTTCTGATGGCTGCGTCCGCCGGGCCGGAAATCGAACGGCTCATCTCGCTGCTGGCCAAGCTGCCGGGGCTTGGCCCGCGGTCTGCGCGACGTGCGGCCCTCGCCCTGCTGAAACGTCGCGAGCAACTGCTGGTGCCGCTGGCGGCGTCTCTGGCCGAGACGGCGGAAAAGGTCGTGTCCTGTTCGGTGTGCGGCGCGCCCGACACCCGCGACCCTTGCGCCATCTGTTCGGACGGTTCGCGCGACAACGGCCTGATCTGCGTGGTCGAGGAGGCTGGCGCCCTGTGGGCCATGGAGCGGTCCGGCGCGTTTCGTGGCAAATATCATGTGCTGGGCGGCCTGCTGTCCGCACTGGACGGTGTGGGGCCTGAGCATCTGCGCATCACCGAACTGGTCGGGCGGGTGCGGGGCGGCGGCGTGCGCGAGGTCGTGCTGGCCCTGCCTGCGACCGTCGACGGCCAGACCACGGCCCATTATGTCGCCGAGCGGATTTCGGGGCCGGAGGTTGAGGTCACGTCTCTGGCGCGCGGCGTGCCGGTGGGCGGCGAACTGGATTGGCTGGACGACGGCACCATCGTTCAGGCCCTGCGGGCGCGCCGTCCCGCCTGAAGTCGATCAGTTGGGCGTCTGACCCGCGGGCGCCGGACTTGGATTGTCGGTCGAACGGGCTGGCGCTTCAGCGGCGG
>NZ_JABAZW010000037.1:10052-18729 GCF_018608325.1 Brevundimonas sp.
GAATGCTGCCGGCGTCATCAAAGGTCCGCGCCTGCGCCGCCTGTTCGCTGGCGGTCTGGTTCTCGCCCTTGAAGCCGCTGTTGGACAAAAGCCACATGCCCAGGAGCAGGATGGCGACCGCGCCGGTCGACAATAACAGCAGCACCAGCATGCGCGGATTGCGTCGTCCGCCGCGCACATATTGAGCCTCGACCGGGCGGCCTTCGTGGACCGCATCGGCGGCCTTGTCATGGCGGTTGGGTTCCAGGGGTGTCATGGGCGCCTCTCATCGAATGAAGGGATGCAGTCAAATCAACGTCAGCGGACCGCCGATGTTCCTGAAATGTCCCCTCCGCTTCAAAACCGCAGCGACTCCCGCTAGGAACGGAGCATGAACACGCTCTCGCTCATTCTCGCCGTTCTCGCCGCCGCTCTGGGGGGCGGTTTCCTGTGGGCCTATATGGGTTGGCAGAGGACGCGCGGCGATCTGGCGGCGGCTGAGGCGAGGATTGATCTGGTCGAGGAAAGCCGGATCACCATGGGCGAACTGCTGCGCGCGCAGGCGGCGCAATCGGCGCAGGTGGTGGCGGACCAGATGGTCAGCCGCGCGACCGAGACCTTCCGCGCGCAGGACCAGTTGGCGCGCGAGCGGATGGCGGCCCAGTTGAAGCCTGTCGCCGACACCCTGACCAAGTTCCAGGAGCATGTCGCTGCGTTGGAAAAGACCCGCGCCGAGGAAACCGGCGGTCTGCGCGAACAACTGGCGGCCCTGATGACGGCCTCATCGGCCACGCGCGACGAGGCCCGCAAACTGACCGAGGCCCTGCGCGGCAACACCGGGCGGCGCGGGCGCTGGGGCGAACAGACCTGCCGCAATGTGCTGGAGGCCGCGGGCATGGCCGGTCGGTTCGACTTCACTGAACAGACGTCCAGCGCCGACGACGAGGGGCGTCAGAATCGTCCCGACTTCATCGTCCGCCTGCCCGGCGGCGGCATGTTCGTGATCGACGCCAAGGTGCCGCTGGCCTTTGATGAAGGCGAGGGGGACGAAGAGGCGCGCGCCCGTTCGGTCGGCCTGCGCACCGCCGCCAGCCTGAAGACCCACGTCCGCCAGCTGTCGACCAAGGCCTATCAGGACCAGTTCAAGCCCAGCCCGGATTTCGTCGTCCTGTTCGTGCCGGGGGACAGCTTCCTGGCCACGGCGCTGGATCACGACCCCGATCTGCTGTCGAACGCCATGGAATCCCGCGTTGTCATCGCCACGCCCTCGACCCTGTTCGCCCTGTGCAAGGCGGTCGCCTACGGCTGGCGCGCCGAGGAGCAGGCGGCCAACGCCGACAAGGTCGCTGCTCTGGGGCGCGAACTTTACAAGCGTCTGTCGGTCATGGGCGGCCACGCCTCCGCCGTCGGCCGCGCGCTGGATCAGGCGGTCGGCAAGTACAACCAGTTCGTCGGTTCGCTGGAAAGCCAGGTCATGGTCTCGGCCCGCCGCTTCGAAGACCTGCAGGTCGATCATGAGGGCAAGGCTCTGCCGGAGTTGGCGCCTGTCGAAACGGCGCCCCGCATCATCAGCCGCCCGGAACTGATCGCGCCGACCGGCGATTGAAACGCGCGCCAGGAAATGTGGAAAGCTCGCTTGACAAGGCTTGAGATGCTGTGACAAATACGCTTGTCATTTAGACAAGGGGTATTGACGAATGCGCGAATGGTCGAAGGTAACGAAGGCGACCGCCATCACCTTGGGCGCAGGCATCGGGTTTCTGATACCCGGCGCGATTCTCGCCGGTTACGGTGAGAAGGCAGGCTGGTTTGCTGACGGCGTGGCCATACTGACCGTGTTCGGCATCTATGCCGTGGGCATGATGGCGGGTGCGTTGTGGATCGGCGCCGAATGGATGCGCTCCATCGATGAGGCGGCGCGCGAAGCCCACAAGTCGGCCTGGTACTGGGGCGGGTCGGGCGGCATGTGCGTCGGCGGCATCGCCTTCATTCTCGCCTCGGCGGGCCCGTGGCGCGACGTGATCGCCAAGATCATCGGCACGGGCGGACAGCCGGTCGACTACATGCTGACGGGCGCGGCCCTGATGCTGGCGCCGATGATGATCGGCTATGTCGCTGTCTGGTCGTGGTGGTGGCTGGCGCGGATGCGGGGCTGAGCCATGAACAATCGTCTCAAGGTTCTGCGCGCCGAGCGTGACTGGTCTCAGGCCCATCTGGCCGAGGTGCTGGGCGTATCCCGTCAGACCGTCAATGCGCTGGAGACCGGTCGCTACGACCCCTCCCTGCCGCTCGCGTTCAAGATCGCCCGGATCTTCGAACAGCCCATCGAATCCATCTTCTCGGAATAGGACCTCGCCATGACGAACCTGTCTTCCAAATCCGTGCCGCAATGGGCTCGCCCGCTCGGCGGTTTCGCCCTGATTGTCGCCGTCTGCGGCGTGGCGGGCTATGGCGTGGGTCATCTCGCCGCTGAAGTCTTTCCCCACGCCCTGCCTGCGGCCGACGTAAGATGGTCTGACGTGCTGGCCTGCCTGCTGGCGGGCGGTCTGATCTTCGGGATGATTGCGGTGCTGATCACCAGCCTGGACGCCCGCCGCCTTGGCCGCATGTACAAGCTGGAGGGAGCAGCGTCCGCTGAGGAGATCGCGGTCGCACGCTTCCAGGCCCTGGTTATGGGCTTTTCTGGCGTCATCCTGCTGTTGCCGATGGTGTTCAGCCTGATTGGTCTGTCGCCAGTCTTTGGCGTCGCCGCCATCGCCGTGCTGTTCGTCGCTCATACGGTGATGAACTGGCGCGTCTATCAGCAGGCCGACGAACTGCTGCGCCGCTCGGTGCTGGAGACGGCGACCATCGCCTTCTTCCTGGGGCAGGGTCTGCTTTTCATCTGGGCCGCCGCCGAGCGTATGGGCGTCGCCACGCCGCTCACCGCCTGGGACATCTACGCCGTCCTGATGGCCATCTATCTCACCGCCTCTCTCGCCGTCAGCCTGCGCCGCGGCCTGGCCTGATCCTGAAAATCCACATCTGATCCACGACGATCAAGGAGCCTCCATGAAGCTGTCCGCCGTCCTCAAGACCTCCTGCGCCAACCTTGCCCGCGCCGCCGTCGGCGCCGCCGGTGGTCTGGCCCTGTTCTTAGCCCTCTCGGGCGTCCCTGGTCAGGCCCACGCCCATTCCCAGGATGCCGCCCCCGCCGCCCATCCCGCCATTCAAGGGCAAGGTCCGGCCCTGTGGGTGGTCAAGGATGCGGATTCGACCCTGTATCTGTTCGGCTCGATCCATGTGCTGCGCCCGACGACCGGTTGGGCCAGCCCGCGCGTGACCCAGGCCTTCGACAGCGCCTCCGACATCTGGTTCGAGATCAGCAATCCCGATGATCAGGCCGCCATCATCCCCCTGATCCAGCAGCACGGCCTGTCGCCGCAGACGCCGCTCAGCAGCCGCCTGACGCCCGAGGAAGTCGCGGAACTGGACGAGGCCGCCAAGGCCATCGGCGCCAGCGCGGCGCAGATGGACATCATGAAGCCCTGGCTGGCCGCGCTCAGCCTGTCGGTCGCCCCTCTGGTCAAGGCGGGCTATGATCCCAAGTCCGGCGTCGAAATGGCCCTGAAGGCGCGCGCCGAGGCGGCGGGAAAGCCGATCCACGGCTTCGAGACGCTGGACAATCAGATCGGCATGTTGGCCAACCTGCCCGACGACACGCAACTGGCCTTCCTGCGCGAGACGCTGAAGAACTATGACGAGGCCACGACTGTGCTCGATGCCATGGTCAGCGCCTGGGCTCAGGGCGACGTCGCCACTCTGGACCGCGTCGCGGTTCAGGAAATGAAGTCGGACTCGCCCGAGCTTTACAAGGTGCTGCTGGTCGAGCGGAACACGGACTGGGCCAACCAGATCCAGACGATGCTGCAAGGCTCCGGCACCAGCTTCATCGCCGTCGGCGCCGCCCACCTGGCCGGAGAGGACAGCGTCCAGGCCATCCTGAAGTCGCGCGGCGTCACCGTCGAAGCCGTACAGTAAGATCAGGATGCGGCGGTCCGCCGCCGCATCTCGCCTTGAGCCGAACCGCCCGCGCCGCTAAGGGATCACAGGTCGAGCCGTCCATGCGACGCTGCTCCGACCGCCCGGCGCGGGTGTAGTTCAGAGGTAGAACGTCAGCTTCCCAAGCTGAATGTCAGGGGTTCGATTCCCCTCACCCGCTCCAAATTCAATGACTTAGAGAGTTCGTCTCGGTCGTGTTTTGTGGTTTTTGCATTCGTTTTGAAATTTCGGCAGCGTTTGTTCTTGATGGAGAGTCGCCTTCTGAATCTAAGCGTCGGTTCGAGATGTCTGCTGCTAGGCTAGTCTTTTTGCGCTCGGCAATGGACTGCGCCAAGCAAGCCCGATGGGGGCGAAACGTCTTGTCGCGGTCGAGGTCGTGAACCTCATCGCTACGAGGCGAACCTCGCTGGGTCTCGTTACTTAGCGGAATTCAGAGCCTTGAGCTTGGAGGCAAGCTCTCTTGGGGCATTATTCTGGGTAAAGCGGCTTTCCTTACGCGTCAGTACTGATGCCGCTCGATCCAAGGCGGTGCTCAAATCCGCATGCGAGGCCCCGAGTTGATCCGCTCACCTATCTTGGTGACCTGCTCGTTCACGCAGACGGAACGATGCAGGCTGTGGCGAACCCAGTGTCGATCAGAAAGCACCTCTCATCGTACTTCATGCGATCGGCGAGGCCGCTGCGTCTGCCGAATTGCTCGGTGCGGATCTGTATAAGGCGCTGGTTTTATCTTCTTGTTCTGGCTTGGCCTCGTCAGCATGTGCTTGGCTTGTGGAGCCATGACTCCGACCGGAGTTGGAGCGAGCGGCACCTTGTCGCTGATCTGGTTCATGGCGGCTTGATGCTGGGCTCATGGCTTTCGACAGCAGGCTACGCGCCAGGCGTGGTGCCCGACGCGACAACGACAACCATCATTGACGCGCTGAACGGCCTGACGCCGACTATCGCCGCCATTGCCTGTGCGGTGCTGTTGTCCGGATACCGATTGAGCCATGCCCGGCATGAGCACCTGACCGGGATGCTCCAGACGGCATAAGGCCCACGCCGTCTGCGAGGACTGAACTGGCCATCTTCGCAAAACTGGCGCGATCCGGTGAGGTTTCTGTCGTCATCGGTGGGCAGGGAGCGCGGGGCGATGAGGCGGAGCCGAGGGGGTGATGGCGAACGGGGGACAGGGCGCGGGGCGGCGGGAGACACGCACGCCCAACTATCTGCTCGCTCGTTACGGCGTAGAGACCAATGACCGCTTATGGTGTTTAGTGGAAATCCCGCGATCCCGGCAGGATGCACACGTGCCGCGGATGCCGGTGCGGCGGGTGTCGCGGCGGTTGCGGGTGGGCGATGATGTCGGCGCGGGCCAGTTGGATGTCGGTCTCGTGGTCTTCTGACAGGCGGGACAGTTCGGCGCTGCGGTCGATGACGCGACGGGCGACGACGTGGACGACGCCTTCGGGGCTTTTCTCGACCAGGCCTTCGACCTGCATCAGACGGGCGCCCATGATCTCGCGTCGGTACTGGTCGAGCATCCGCGCCCAGAGGACGATGTTGGTGATGCCGGTTTCGTCCTCCAGAGTGACGAAGACAGCGTTGCCCTTTCCCGGTCGCTGACGCACCAGCACCACGCCCGCGACCTGCACCAGGGAGCCGCCGCGTTTGGCCTCGGTCGCGGCGCAGGTCAGGACCCGCTCGGCGGCGAAGGCGGAACGCAGGATGGCCATGGGGTGAGCCTTCAGCGACAGACGCGCGGTCTGGTAGTCGGCGGCGACGTGTTCGCCCAGCGGCATCAGCGGAAGTTGGGCGTCAGGTTCGGCGCCCAGTTCGCGAGCGCCGCGTTCGCGCGCCTCGGCCGCCGCGAACAGGGGCAGGGGGGGCGTCGTCGGGCAGGCGGCGCACCGCCCACAGGGCCTCGCGACGGTCCTGGCCCAGGGAGCGGAAGGCGTCGGCGTCGGCCAGCTTGCGCATGGCGGCTGCGGGTAATTCGGCGCGCCGGGCCAGGGTTTCGACATCGGTGAAGGGCGTCTCGGTTCGCGCCGCCGACAGGGCCTTGGCCCAATCCCCCCTGAAGCCGTCGATCTGGCGCAGGCCCAGACGCAGGATGGGGGCGTCCGCAGACCCTTCCAGACTGCTGTCCCAGTCGCTGTGAGAGACGTCGATGGGGCGCACCTCGACCCGGCCGACCTCCTGCGCCTCGCGCACGATCTGGGCCGGCGCATAGAAGCCCATGGGCTGGCTGTTCAGCAGGGCGCAGGCGAAGGCCGCGGGGTGGCGGTGTTTGATCCACGACGAGACATAGACCAGACGGGCGAAGCTGGCGGCGTGGCTCTCGGGGAAGCCGTAGGAGCCGAAGCCCTTGATCTGCTCGAAGCAGCGCTGGGCGAAGGCTGGATCATAGCCACGTTCGACCATCCGCCCGACCATCCGGGTTTCATAGGTATGCAGGCTGCCGTCGCCGCGGAAGGTGCCCATGGCCTTGCGCAGGCCGTTGGCCTCGCCGTCGCTGAACTCGGCGGCGACGATGGCCAGTTTCATCGCCTGCTCCTGAAACAGGGGCACACCCAGGGTCTTGTGCAGCACCTGTTCGAGTTCGTCGGGCGGACCGTGGTCGGGGGAGGGCGAGGAATAGACGACTTCCTCCACACCGTTGCGGCGACGTAGATAGGGGTGAACCATGTCGCCCTGGATCGGGCCGGGGCGGACGATGGCGACCTGGATGACGAGGTCATACAGGCAGCGGGGCCTCAGCCGGGGCAGCATGTTGATCTGGGCCCGGCTTTCGACCTGGAAGACTCCAATGGACTGCCCCCGACACAGCATGTCGTAAACGGCCGGATCCTCGCGCGGGAGGGTGTGCAGTTCCCAGTCCTCATGCTCATGCGTGCGGATCAGATCGAAGGCCTTGCGGATGCAGGTCAGCATGCCGAGCGCCAGGACATCGACCTTCATCAGGCGCAGGGCGTCGATGTCGTCCTTGTCCCATTCGATGAAGGTGCGGTCGGGCATGGCGGCGTTGCCGATAGGAACCATTTCGTCCAGCCGGTCCTGGGTCAGGACGAAACCCCCGACGTGCTGACTGAGATGGCGCGGGAAGTTCAGCAGGCGGGACGCCATTTCGACAGCACGGGCGATCATGGGATTGGCCACATCCAGCCCCGCCTGAACAACGTGGCGGTCGCCGATCTCGGTTCCCCAACTGCCCCAGTGGCTGGAAGCCAGACGAGCGGTGACGTCTTCGGTCAGGCCCAGAACCTTGCCCACCTCGCGGATGGCGCTTCGGGGGCGGAAGTGGATGACGGTGGAGGCGATGCCGGCGCGGTGGCGGCCGTAGCGTTCGTAGATGTGCTGGATGATCTCTTCACGCCGCTCATGCTCGAAATCCACGTCGATGTCGGGCGGTTCGTTTCGATCCTCGGATAGGAAGCGTTCGAACAGCAGGTCGGACTCCATCGGGTCGACCGAGGTGATGCCCAGGACGTAGCAGACCGCCGAGTTCGCCGCCGAACCCCGTCCCTGACACAGGATGCGCTTGTCACGCGCCACGCGGACGATGTCGAAGATGGTCAGGAAATAGGGGGCGATGTCCTTGCGGGCGATAAAGGCCAGTTCCTTGTCCAGCAGGGCCTGCACCTTGTCAGGAACGCCGGCGGGATAGCGCATGGCGGCGTGACGGCCCGTAAGCTCTTCCAGCCAGGCCTGCGGGGGCCAATCGGGCGGAACTGGCTCTTCCGGGTACTGATAGCTGAGCTCAGACAGATCGAAAGTCGCGCGCGACAGGAGGGCGGTCGTTTCGCGTATGGCTTCGGGCGCCTCCCGGAACAGATGCATCATTTCGGCTGACGGTTTCAGCCAGCGTTCGGCGTT
This sequence comes from Brevundimonas sp., assembly GCF_018608325.1. Lineage (GTDB taxonomy): Bacteria > Pseudomonadota > Alphaproteobacteria > Caulobacterales > Caulobacteraceae > Brevundimonas. The sequence continues at coordinate 17,931 of NZ_JABAZW010000037.1, forward strand.
GGTCTCCAACCGACGGCCGGCGGTTTCGATGGTCACGCCCTCGCGGATGCAGGTCAGGACGTCCTGCAGGTCGCGGTCATCCGGGGCGGCGTAGAGAACGTCGTTGAGCGCCAGCAGAGGAACATGGGCCCGCTCCGCCATCATCTTGAGCCGGGCCAGTCGTCGCCGGTCGTCGCCGCGCCTGTGCATGGCCGCGCCCAGCCAGACAGCGCCCGGCGCCGCCTCGGTCATGCGGGTCAGCACCTCCTCCAGCTCCGACATCCCGTTCGGCGGGACGAGGATCAGCAGCAGGTCTTCAGTATCGGCCAGCAGGTCGCGCAGGCCAATCTCGCATTCGCCCTTTTTCGTCCGCCTGTTGCCCAGGGTCAGCAGACGCGTCAGTCGGCCCCAGCCCGCCCGGGTCTCCGGATAGGCGATGACGTCCGGCGTCCCGTCGTTGAACACCAGTCGCGCCCCGGTCAGCAGGCGGAAGTCCGCCGCGCGGCGCTTCACCTCTTCGGACAGGGCGGGATCGTTCAGCGGGTTTTCGATGAAGGCGATCTCGCCGGGACTGCCGCCCTCGCGCATCCTGTCCGGCGGGGCCAGGCCCTCGACACGAATCTCCTTCAGCGCGCTCCAGGCCCGCACCACGCCCGCCACGGTGTTGCGGTCGGCCAACCCCAGTCCGACGTGGCCGCGCAGGATCGCCGTCAGCACCAGATCCTTGGGATGCGAGGCGCCGCGCAGGAAGGAGAAGTTGCTGGCCGTCGCCAACTCAGCGTAGTCGCCACAAGGATCGGGCGCGCTCATGCGAACAGGC
>NZ_JABAZW010000037.1:18859-53767 GCF_018608325.1 Brevundimonas sp.
GGATGAACCAGCGCGGCTCGGCCGTTTCGCCATAGAGACCTTGGCGGAACAGCCAGAAGCGACGGCCTTCGCGGTCTTCAACCCGGTAGTAGTCGCGAGTGCGCTGGCCAGGCGCGCGCCACCATTCGCCGCTGATACGCTCGGGCCCCTCGGCGCGCGTCACCTCGTGCAGGACGCGACGCCAGCGGAACTTCAAGGGATAGCCGTCGGGGACCTCGGCCAGGGTCTCGACGGGCTGGGGCGGGTCGAACATCTGTAGCGGCCGCAAGGGCGGATCGTCGGGATCAAGGTCGGGCCAGGTCTCGTCGCCATGACCGGCGGCAGCCGGGATCAGCCGCGCCGCGCGCTCGGGAATGTGCGAGGCGAAGGGTTCGAAGCGCAGCACCGCCTCCGGTCCCAGACGCGCGGTCAGCCGGTCGACCAGACGGCTGAAGGCCTCTTCGCTGGGCGTTTCGCGCTCCAGCCCCTGTTGGGTGGGCGCCAGGGCTTCGGTCCAGAGCGCGGACATCCGCATCTGGTCGAAGCCGAAGCCGGGGTCCAACGGGGCGGCCAGGGCCGACATCCGTTCGCGGAACAGCCGCAGGGTCGCGGCGGCGTCGCGGGTCGGACGGCCGGTGCGGACGACGATGCGGCGCGTCTCGCCGTCCACGCGATAGAAGCCGGCCTCGAAAGCGCGGCCGCCCAAGCCCGTTTGATCCAGCCGGTCCACGGTCTCGACCAGCAGGTCAGAGAGAACCCGTTCGATGTCCTCGGGCGCCGAGATCGGCTCGAAGAAGACGCGGTCGACCACCACGGGCGCGGGCGGGCGATGCGGGGTGATGCGCATGTCCTCGTCGCCTAGAACTCGGGCCAGACGGGTGGGGAAGTCGGCGCCGAAACGAGCGGCCAAGGGCGCGCGGGGCCGGTCGTCCAGATCAGCCAGACGTTTGAGCCCTGCGCGACGCAGGGCCTGTTCCTCCTTATCCGGCAGTTCCAGCGCTGTGACCGACAGGCGACGCGCGGCGGCGCGTTCCTGGCCGGGCTCGAACCGGCCGGCGGGGCCGAAACGGGCGAGGGCGCGAGCAATCTGGGGCGTCCCCGCCAGGGCGCACCGGGCTTTGAGACCGGCGCGTTCGGCGCGCGTCTGGATCGTCCGGATCAGGTCTGCTTCGCCGCCGAACAGATGGGCGCAGCCGGTCACGTCCAGCATTAGGCCGTGCGGCGGGTCCAGCGCGATCATGGGGGTGAAGCGACCGAAATCCTCCAGCACCCGCGCCAGCAGGGCGTCGTCGAGGTCCGGTCGATAGGCGACGACGCGCAGGGCGGGGGTCCGCGCTCTTGCATCGGCCAGCGCCAGGCCGGGGGACAGTCCCGCTCGCGCTGCGGCCGGATCGACAGCCGCCAGCCTCAGCGCGCCCTTGATCTTCTCGGCCAGGACGACAGGCGGCGCGTCCTCAGGCGGCGCGGCGGGCCGCTGTTCCTGTCGCCGCAGCCGGTCGCTGGGCAGCCAGGGGAACCAGACCGCCAGATAGCGGCGCGGGCGGACTGAAGGTTCGCTGTTCACGATCCCACTCCATGATCCAGGTTCCGGTCGCCCCGCCGCCGCGCCGCCGCAGCAGGGTCGCCGAAAAAGACGGTCGTCCCGGCGCCCCGCCTTCCAGAGGTTCTGAAGCGTAAGAACCCACCGACCAGCGGGTCTCGGCGGCGCTGGGGCAGGGCAGGGCGCCCGCCCGCGCCAGGAACAGGGTTGCGCCGCCCGTCTCGGCCGCCAGAGCCAGTCGACGGCTGGCCGTCAGGCTGAAGGCCTTGGCCTCTCCCCAGGCGCTCAACAGCACCGCTCCTACGGCGGGATTGCGCAGGGCCTCTTCGCCGACGGCCAACAGGGTCTGCACGTCGCGTGTCCGCACCAGCAACAGATCACGTGGCGACAGGCCCATCTCATGCAGGCCCGGGCCATGAGGCCGACCTGCTTCCTGGGCCATCATCTCATGCAGACCCCAGACGATGGGACGCCCCGCCGCCGCCCGCAGCGCCATGCCCAGGCCGAAGGCGCTGACCGCCACGGCGTCGACTGGGGCGGAGGCATAGAGATCGTGCAGAACGCCTTCGGCCAAAGGTGCGAAGGCGTCGTCACTTCCCGCGCGCATGCCCACGCCGACACGACGACCGCCGGATCGATCTAGGGCTTCAAGGCGGCTCTTCAGCGCCGCCAACGCATCAGGTTGCGAACAAATGTTCCTCATTTGTTCTATATGCGCTCTTATCCCTGGGAGGAGTCAAGCAGGGCCGTGTGGTGGACTAAATCGGACCGTCGGCAAAGGGCAGGAATGTCGCTTTTCTGGCAGAGCGGCGATGACGTGTTCTGGCGCTTACAGCCTATTGGTTTTCCAGCGCCGAATATTGCCTTCAACCCTATTTTAGCGGCCTGTTGCTTCCAGATATCTTCCAACTGGCGTCACTCAGAGAGCTTACAGGCAGGCCGGGTTGAAGCGTTCCTGACTGGCCCATGTGCAGGACCCGTCGATGCAGTCGATCAGGTTGCTGGGGAAGTTATTGGTGGCGTGGTCAAAGACCTGGAACCAGCCGCCATCGTCCCAGACGGCTGTGGGCATGTGCATTTCCGAGGCGTGCTTGGCCTGGAAGCGGCTGTAGAACAGGCGGACGTTGTTGCAGTTCATGGTCGGCAGGCGGCTGTGCCAGCCGACGCCCCATTCGCCGATGTAGACGGGCATGCCTGCGCCGGTGGTGGAGGCCCACTGCGCCATGATCTCCATGGGGCCGCGAATGTCGGCGTCGGTCCAGGCGTCGGCGTAGTCGCCCTGATTGTCGCCTGCGAACGCCCAGGGATTATAGTGGTGGAAGGTCGCCATCACATAGGGGTCGCGTCCGCCGCCGACCTTGGAAAGGTTCGGCCAGGCCTGGGCCATTTCCGCTGCGCCGAACCACTGATTGCCGCCGATGATGACGATGCGTTTTGCGTCCCTGGCTCTGATCTTGTCGTAAGCCAGTCCCGTCATGTTGCGCAGCGTGGCGGGCGGCATCGGGTCGTGGTTGGCCAGATGGGGTTCGTTCAGGATTTCGAACATCAGGCGATGGTCGCGATCGCCGTACAGGTCGCTGATTTCCGACCACAGCTGCTCCAGCACCTGAGCCTTGCCGTCTTCCTTCAGGCGTTTCTCGTGGTGGGCGTTGAGCACCACATAGAGGCCGGGCTTGGACAGGGCGTAGTCGATGACTTCTGTCAGAGCGGCGAGGCGCGGAGCGGAGCGGTCGATGCGGCCCGTGTCAGGATCGGCAAGGGTGGTTCCGGCGACCTCTTCGGTCCAGGTGACGGGGATTCTCAGGTTACGGAACCCACGCGCATAATAGGCGTCGATCTTGGGGCGCGCGGCCTCCAGCGTCGCCGGATGCTGGCTGTTGTCGAACATCTGGCCCAGGTTGAAACCCTTGCCCATCTGTGCGGCGGCTTCACGCGCCGTTGGGGCGGGTGCGCTCTGGACGACAGGGGGCGCGGTCTGCGCCGATGCGGCCGAAACGACCGTGGATGCGAGAAGCGCGGCGGCGGCGAATGCGGCGGCGCGGAACCAAGTCTTGCTCATTGAATGGACCCTCCGCCGCCCATTTTAAGGCCTTGATTTCGAATTTGACAGCGCTGTCGTAATGTCAACTATCGCGCGCGCCTGACACCTTCTACGGTCAGGCCGCCCAGCAAGGCTATGCCTGCGCACGCCATCATCAGCATGGGCCAGTCGGAGCGGTCGGTTCCCAGCGCGGCTATAGCCAGCACGGGCGCCAGGACGGCGGGCAGGGTGTTGGTCAGGTTCATCACGCCCAGGTCCCTGGCGGTATGGCGTCGCGAGGGGAGGATCTGGGCGACCAGGGCGGTGTCCACCGTCGTGTAAAGTCCGAAGCCCAGCCCGTAGAGCACATAGCCGAGAAGCGGTCCCGGCCATTTGGGATAGAAGGCGAAGATCAGAAGCCCGCCCGCGATCAGGACGGCCGACAGCAGGATGAAGGGCTTTCGACGGCCGAAAAGGTCTGAAACCAATCCGCCGACAAAGCCTGCCGCAAGGGTAAGAAACGTGGAGAAGGCGATCAGCCGCGCCAGACCGCTCTCGACTGTCGAGCCAGGAAACTGGCTTTCGTACCGGGCGTGGTCGGCCAGGTAGAACAACATGTAGGCGCTGATCACGCTGACGGAAATCTGGAAGCAGAAGCGTGACGTCCAGACAAACCCGAAGTCGAGATCAAGTCCCTTTCGGATTATGGGGGAGGGCGCGGCGTCCCTGATTTGCCGCCGAACCGGTGCGGACGGCGCCTCTTTCCAGATGACCAGCAGCGGCAGAATGCAAAGGATCACCAGCAGGCTGAGGGCGCTCATCCGTGCTGAAATATCGGACAGGGCGGGCGCCGCGATCAGAACCCCGCTTGCGGCGCCGATGGGGGCGGCTATGCCGATGAAGGCGGCCACCTGACCCTTCTGGTCGTCGGGCACCATGTCGGCGAAGACAGCGTGGAGCGGCGCGAACAGCAGGTTGAAGGCAAACTGGAAGGTCATGACGCCCGCCAGAAGGGCGAGCGGCGTGGAGGCTCTGGCGATCAGGGCATAGGCGCAGACGACCCCGATCAGGCCGCAAAGCACCCACGGGCGCCGTTTGCCGAAAGGGCTGGCGGTGCGGTCGCTGGCCCAGCCGATGGCCAAGTTGGCGACGCTGGCCGTCACCGCGCCCCACAGAGTCACCAGACTGAGCAGGCCGATCTTGTCAGCAGGCGCGATGGCTTCGGCCTGCATGGGCGTCAGCAGGCTGAGAAGAGGGACAAAAGCAATATAGGCCCCGATATAGGCCAGGGTCAGAACGGCGATGAACCCCGCAGAGACGCGCGTGGTGGGCGTCCGTTCAACATCATCAACAGTCTGCATGGTGCTAAACTGTGGCGATTGTCGCCAAGCTTCGCGAGCGAAATCTTGCGACGCCGTCCGCAAACACGGCATAGGACATATTCGAAGCGGCGACGGGGTGCGGTCGTCAGCAGGGACTCGGTCCAGAATGCCGGCGACAATCTATGATGTGGCCGCTCTTGCCGGCGTTTCCATCAAATCGGTCTCACGCGTGCTCAACCGCGAGCCCAATGTCAGCGCGGCGCTCCAGGCCAAGGTTCAGGACGCCGTCAATAGTCTGGACTATCGACCGAGCCTGTCGGCCAGAACACTCGCCGGATCGTCCTCCTATCTGATCGCGGCCTTTGTTGATGCGGATCTGACGCTGGAGCACTGGCGCAGCGGGCGTGGCAGCGATTACCTAAGCCGTCTTCAGTTTGGCGCCCTCGTTGAGTGCCGCAAGGCTGGATACCATCTGCTCGTGGAGTTGGTGGACTATGGCGCGTCCAGCCTGGAGGCGCGGCTGTCGGCCCTGTTGCGTTCGCTGCGGCCCGACGGCGTCCTGTTGACCCCGCCCAATGCCGATGATCCGACCGTTCTGGATATCCTTGAGCGCAACGGCACGCCCTTCGTGCGGTTGGGGGCGGATCGCGACCTGGGCCGGGGCATGCGCGTCTTCATGGATGATCGTAAGGCCGCGGCGGACATGACGGCTCACTTGATTGGTCTGGGGCATCGCAGGATCGGTTTCGTTTCGGGGCCAGCCGCCTATCCTGCCAGCCAGGCCCGGCGTCTGGGCTATGAAGAGGCGCTTTCGGCCCATGATTTGATCACCGAGCCTGAACTGATCGTCGAGGGTGATTTCACCTTTGCTTCGGGCCAAAGGGCGGGGAAGGCGTTGCTGACAAGCACCCGTCGGCCCAGCGCGATTTTCGCCAGCAATGACGACATGGCGCTGGGGGTTCTGAACGCGGCGGCGTCTCTGGGCGTGTCCACGCCAGGCGGAGTTTCGGTCTGCGGTTTCGACGATACGCCCAGCGCGATGTTCAGCACGCCGCCCCTGACAACCGTGCGCCAACCTGTCGCCGAGATGGCCGCTGCGGCGACGCGGATGCTGCTGGAAGCGGCGCGCGACCCCGCCCGAACGGTGAAGAAGATCGACTACACCCTCGTGGAACGGGCTTCGACCCAGCCGCCTGGCTAATTCAAGATGATCATTGACAGCGCTGTCAAACAGCGTCAGTTTCAACCTGGGAACGGCGCATCGTCGGGTGTGTCATCAGTTGGAGCTCTGCAGAACAGGGCCCACGGGGAGGGAAGACCATGATCTGCTTCAAACAATCGCTTCTGCTTGGCTGCGCCACACTGGCGATCGCCGCTGGTCCGGGACGGGTGTGGGCCCAGACCGCACCGCCCGCCGGCGCGCCGCGGGATCAGGCCACAGATGTCGGCGACGTGGTGGTCACGGCCGAGCGCCGCGAGCAGTCGCTTCAGAAATATGCGGGCGTTGCACAGGCGATCTCGGGCCAGGATCTGCGGGCCGTGGGCATCGATCAGATCGAGGATCTGCAATCGGCGGTTCCGGGCCTGTCGATCTCCAATCAGGAAGGCAATGTCCAGATCTACATCCGCGGCGTGGGCACGGCCAACAACACCGAGCTGGGCGATCCCTCGGCGGCGACCCACCTAAACGGCGTCTATCTGCCGCGTCCGCGTGGCCTGGGCGGCATGTTCTTCGACATCTCACGCGTTGAAATCGCCAAGGGCCCGCAAGGCACCCTGCGCGGCCGCAACGCCGTCGCCGGCACGTTGAACATCATTCCGAACATGCCGCGTCTGGGCGACCGCAGTGGTTACGCCCAGGCCGAGATCGGCACGCTGGACACTTCGGGATATGAGGCCGCGCTCAACCTGCCGATCGGCGAGGATCAGGCGGTCCGTCTGGCTATCTACGGCGTAGATCGCGGCACGGCCTATAAGAATGTCGGCAACGACAGCTCGCTGAAGCCGACCGGCATTCAGGAGCTGTTCTCGGCCCGCGCCTCGTATCTGTACAAGCCCAATGACCGCTTCAAGCTGACCCTGATGGGCGACTATGAATCCGAGCGCGGCACGGGCTATCCCGCCACCAACATCCGCAACGGCCTGGTCAATGGCGGCAAGCCGGACAATCTGGAGCTGCGTGAAGTCCTGTTCCGCGGGCCGCAGGGGCTGGTCGAGAACGACAACTGGGGTCTGGCGCTCAACGCCTCGTATGACTTCGGTCCTGCCGTGCTCGAATATTCGGCCAGCCGACGCGACGTCGACTATTATCAGGTCAACGCCGCCAACGAGGGCGTCGTGCGTCCCGGCTATGGCGCCGCCAATGTTGATTACGACAACTTCGGCACGCAGTACTGGCTGACGAAATCCACGTCGGACATCCACGAGCTTCGCCTGTCGTCGCCTGCGGATTCCAAGGCGGTCTGGTCGACCGGCCTGTTCTATTTCAAGGAAGAGCAGCAGGTCGGCTTCCTGTCTGTCGTGGATAAGGGCCAGTTCTACTCGGGCACCGAGTTCACCTTCCCGGACGTGAAGTCTGACTCCTTCGCCGCCTATTTCGACATCACCTACCCGGTCACGGATCAGCTGCGCCTGAAGGGCGGCTTCCGCTACACCGAAGAGAACAAGTCGCGTAACGGCGTCGGCGGCAACTGGGCGTTGGGCCTGGGTTCGCTGGACTACAACTGCTGCTTCAACTCCCGCTTGGGCACCGAGGGCTTCCGCCCGATCTTCACCGGCCGTGAAAGCTATGTCGCGCCGACGCCTGGCAATAATCAGGAAGCGGCTAAATACTTCATGGGCGCCTTCCGTCCCGGCGCGCGCGACACCTTCCTGGATCAGATCGCCGGCGTCGCCGACGGTTCGCGTCCGAACGGCACCTGCATCAACCGTCCCGACATCCAGCCCGGCGGCGGAGGTCAGGTCTGCCCCGCGAACGGCCAGCACAGCTTCTTCCAGATCTCGGCGCCCGGCGCTCAGGTCGGTTCGTATGAAGACAGCTTCAACGACTACCGCGTCGGCTTCGAATACGACCTGACCGACAAGAACCTGTTCTACGGCGCGATCTCGACGGGTCACAAGTCGGGCGGCTTCAACGACACGATCACGATCAATGGCGTGCAGACGGCGCCGATGTTCTCGCCGGAATCGGTCACCCTGTTCGAGCTGGGCACGAAGAACACCTTCCGCCCGGCCAGCGGCCGCATCGATCTGAACGCCAACGTCTTCTATTATGACTATGCCGATCAGGTCTTCCAGACCCTGGTGTCGTTGGGCACCGGACCGGGCGGAGCCAGCGCCGGCTTCTCGCAACAGAACATCAACGTCGCCCAATCGACCATCAAGGGCTTCGAGTTGGAGACCCGGTTCGACCTGCCGTTCCGCTCGCGCCTGGACATCATCGCCGCCTATATCGACGCCAAGGCCGACAATGGCGCCCTGACGGATACGCGCGGCACGGACTACGGCGACGGCACGCCCAACTTCAACGTCAACATCGCCAAGAACGAACTGCCCAACGTCTCCAAGGTGAACCTCAATGCTCACTTCCAGAAGACGATGGATCTGTTCGGCGGTCGCGCTGACTTCCACCTGCTGGCCAACTACCGCTCGTCCTTCTACCTGAACATCTACAACGAGATGCCGGTCATCCAATATGTGGCCCGTCCGTCGGATCCGGCAGGACAGGCCGCCTATGACGCCTTCAAGGCCTCGATGGCGGGAACCACGGTCGATCCGAACGCGGCTCTGACCAGCCCCTTCCTGCGCAGCACCCCGGCCCGCGACGGCGGCTTCTGGGCGCGTCAGCAGGGTTATGTGACGGTCAATCTCGGCGCGGGCTGGGAACCCTCCAGCGGCCGCTATCGTGTCGAGGCCTATGTGAACAATGCGTTCGACGAGACGGTCGTCGAGAAACAACTGGTCTCGGATGAGGTGGTCAACGTCCTCTTCCTGAACCAGCCGCGCACAGCCGGCATTCGCCTGCGCGCGAACTTCTGATCCCTCACTGAGGCGGCGTTGGTCCACGGATCGGCGCCGCCATTTTTTGTATTTTGTCCGAGGTCCCGCATGTCTGCGTCCCGTCGAACACTCGTGTCCGCCATCGCCCTGGCTGCAGGTCTGGTCAGTACTGCCGTTGCTTCGCCCATAACGGCCCAAACTGTTGCCGCCGCTAAGGCTGATCCGTCCGTCTGGCCACAGGCGGCCAGTCCTCGCGCCATGACCGACGCGCGCACCGAGGCCATGATCGACAGCCTGCTGGCGCGCATGACGCTGGAGGAGAAGGTCGGTCAGATCATTCAGGCCGATATCGCGTCGATCACGCCTGAAGACCTCGCGCGTTACCCGATCGGATCCATTCTGGCGGGCGGCAACTCGTCACCAGACGGCAATGAGCGCGCACCGCTTCAGGACTGGGTGGCGCTGTCCCGGGCGTTCAGGGCCGCTGCGGCCGCGCGGCCGGGCGCCGCTGTCCCGCTGATGTTCGGCATCGACGCGGTTCACGGCCATAACAATATCGTCGGGGCGACGCTGTTCCCGCACAACATCGGTCTGGGCGCCGCGCGCGATCCTGACCTGATCCGCCGCATCGGCGAAGCTACTGCTCAGGAAGTCGCCGCGTCGGGCGCTGACTGGACCTTCGGCCCCACTCTGGCTGTACCCCGCAATGACCGCTGGGGTCGGACCTATGAGGGCTATAGCGAGCATCCAGAGGTCGGCGCTGCCTATGCCGGCCCGATGACCCTGGGCCTGCAGGGCGAACTGCTTGAGGGGCGTCCGCTCGCCTCTGACCGGATCGCCGGATCGGCCAAGCATTTCGTCGCCGACGGCGGCACCCAGGACGGGGTGGATCAGGGCGACGCCGTGATCTCTGAAGCGGACCTGATCGCCATTCACGCCCAGGGCTATGTCCCCGCCATCGACGAGGGCGTGCTGACGGTCATGGCCTCCTTCTCCAGCTGGAACGGCGAGAAGATCACCGGAAACCACGCGCTGCTGACCGACGTGCTGAAGGGCAGGATGGGCTTCAACGGCTTCGTCGTCGGCGACTGGAACGCCCACGGCCAGGTTGACGGCTGCAACAACGAAAGCTGCCCTCAGGCGATCAACGCCGGGCTGGACATGTTCATGGCGCCGGACAGCTGGCGCGGCCTCTACGTCAACACCCTGGCCCAGGCGCGTTCGGGCGAGATTCCGACCGCACGTCTGGATGACGCCGTGCGTCGCATTCTGCGGGTCAAGGCCAAGCTGGGCGTGTTCGGCAACGACCGCGACCGCTCGATCGAAGGCCGGACCGACGTGCTTGGATCGCCCGCGCACCGCGCTCTGGCGCGCGAGGCCGTTCGTAAATCCCTGGTGCTGCTGAAGAATGACGGCGTGCTGCCGATCCGCGCGGGTGCTCGGGTCTTGGTCGCTGGAACCGCTGCGGATTCCATCGGCCAGGCCTCGGGCGGCTGGACCGTGACCTGGCAGGGCGCGGACACCACCAACGCCGACTTCCCCGGCGGCACATCGATCTGGGCCGGATTGAAGGAAGCCGTGACCGAGGCAGGCGGCGTGGCTGAACTGAACGCTGACGGCGAGTTCAGCCAGAAGCCTGACGTCGCCGTCGTGGTCTTTGGTGAAACCCCCTACGCCGAGTTCCAGGGCGACATCGAAACCCTGGACTTCCTGCCGGAAGAGCCGCTGGCCCTGCTGCGACGTCTGAAGGCGGCGGGCATCCCGACGGTGTCGGTCTTCCTCAGCGGTCGCCCGCTGTGGGTCAATCCAGAGATCAATGCGTCCGACGCCTTTGTCGCCGCCTGGCTGCCGGGCGCGGAAGGCGCTGGCGTCGCCGATGTTCTGGTGGCCCATCCAGCCGCTCAAACCTCGTATGATTTCACAGGCAAACTGTCCTTCTCCTGGCCGCGTTCGTCGGATCAGGACGTGCTCAATGTCGGGGATGCGAACTATGATCCGCAGTTCGCCTACGGCTATGGCCTGAGCTACGCCCACCCTGAGGTCGTGCCTGCCTTGTCGGAGGCGGGCGCCGCCAGCGTCTCGAAAAGCAATCTGGACCGCTACTTCCGTGATGGCCGCGTCCAGTCGCCCTGGTCTCTGATCCTGCGCGATGAAGGCGGCGATTCCCGCGTTGGCCAGCGCTTGGCGGCCGCCAGCCCGAGGGCGAACGTCTCGGTCAGCGCCGCTGACGGCGCGGCCCAGGAAAGCGCCATGGCCCTGAACTTCACCGGTGAGGCCGAAGCGGTCATCTTCGGCCCTGCGGTCGATCTGTCGCGTCAACGCAATGGCGATATGGTGTTGACCGCAGCCGTTCGACTGGACGCCCCAGCGTCGGGTCCGATCGAGTTGGGCTTCGGCAAGGACCGCATCAATATCCAGCCTCTGCTTCAGGACGCCAAGGTCGGCGAATGGCGCACGATCAGGGTGCGGCTTGCCTGCTTCGATGCAACTGCAATCGGAGTGGCCGCCGTAGAAACACCTTTCGTCCTCGCCTCAAAGGTCGGTCTGCGCCTCTCTCTGGCCGACATCGGTCTCGCGCCCCACGATACGGCAGCGGCCTGTCCTGCGAATTGAGAGCTAGGCGCGGTGCCAATGACAGAGGTCCTATCGCATACTTGGTGGCGTGTAGGCGGTTACGTCATCGTTCGGCTGTCAATGTCCACAACGGGTCGGTTTGCGCCTTTGGCACCGTGTCCGAATGCAGACCTCCGATCCATCCGCGCAATGTCGCGTTTACGGCGTGGTCGGCATGGCCGCTCTTGGCGCTTAGTGGCTTTCACTGCCTTTTAACGTCAACTATTGTCCAATGGAGCACGCAAGTCTCCGCCGTCGTCACCAGATCTTGGGTGCCTGCTGCTGTGGGATGGATTGTGAGGTCGTCAGAGACCCGCAGGTTGTCTGAAACTGGGGTTGTTTTTCGGTTTTTTGATCGCGAGCCGAATATCCGATCTCGGTGAACGCCTTTTTCCGACCTCGTTCTAGCCTGCGTTGGCTAGACCCTAGAAACGCCGCTTCAGAGTGACCAGAAACGTTCTGCCGATTGGGTCCTGATCGTTACGTCCATAACCGGGCGCAGGGCGACCGTCGCCCAAGCGCGCTGTCGGGCGTTCGTCGAACAGATTGTCGACTGCAAGCTCTAGCTGAAGGGCAGTTCCTTTGCGTCCTCTTTCAGCATTCGTTGCCGCCGGGCTGCTCTCAAACTGTCTGCTGATCCGGGCGTCGACAGTCGCAAAGGCGCCGACTACAAGATCATCCGGGCCGTCTTGTCCGCTTGCACGGCGAATGCGGTAAGCGCTGCGCCACCGCCCCGAAAGATTCAATCCCCACGCTCCTTTGCGGACGTCCACGGCAAATCCCGCCTGACGGCGAGCCGTTCCTCCGCCGTCGCCCGCCAGTTGGTTCATTTCAGGCAGACCGTCACGCAGGGTGACAACGTCGTGCAGGCTCCATCCATGATTGAATGTCAGGCGCACAATGCCCGAGCGACTGCTTGCGGCCGCGGCTCCAAGCGGAAGACCAGCGCTCAGATTCGTTGTAAGGTTTTGCTGCTTTGCGGACATGAAATTGATTGGCCGACGATCAATGCTGATCAGACGCTGATCGGCGCTGCGCGCGAACCGGTCAGGAAAAGCCGCCTCCAGTTCCGGCGTCGGATCAGGCAGGTTGCCGACGCCATCTGAGACCTCGCTGCTCTGATAGCTCGCGCCGCCCTGCAGCCCCCAAGAAGTGAAAGGACCAGCCGATATCGACAGCCCGACACGAATAGAATGAGGAGTTCGCAGGTCAGGATCGCCTCCCAGGATCGGCAAGACCTCCACGGCCTGTCCCGCTAGAAAGTCAAATATCCATACAGGATCGCCATAGTATTTCGGATCAAAGCGCTGCTGGTCTGAAAGACTTTGCCCGGCCGTCGCCCAGTTCGCATTGATCCGCAGCTTCGGCATGGGCGCCCAGATGACATCCATGCTGGCGCCGCTCGTCCGCCCCGCGTCGGTTGAACTCATGTTTGCACCAAAGGACATGGACAGATCGCCGGTCGCGCCGCTCCATCCTCCATCAGAACGCCGCCTGAGCAACGGAACGGACAGGCCGGCGCTCAAATCCTCAGCCCAGCCTGAGAGCACTTGCCTCTGTTCCTGAACCCTGTGTTCAGACGCTGAGCGTGAGCCCGCCGCACGCCCTGTCAGGTTGATGGTCACGGCGCCCGCAGGAACATCCAGCAGAGAGCGCGTAACCGCCGTCGTGAACATCAAAGACTGCTGATGCGCGTTAATCGGCGACAGGCCTGATTGAAGGCTTTGGGACACAAGGCCGCTCAGCGCCGCTTGCATAGACCAACCCGCCACCTCTCCGTTCAGCCCCCCAGTCAGCGTCAGACTACGTGAGCTTCGGTGGTTTCCCACCGCTTCGCCGTTACTGAAAACAACAGGTCGAGCTTCATGCATGCGGGCGTTGGCGTTCAGACTGTAAGACCAGCCGCTAACCTCGCCGGTCTGCGTCAATCGAATGGCGACCGCCTCGGACGGTGCACGCAGAGTGGTGCCCTCCGCGCCTGATACGAGCTCCTGCGTCCTGCCGCGCTCCCGTGCGAGCAGGGCCGTCTCCAGGCCGAGCTGCAGCCCTATCTGCCGTGTGTTGACATCCATGATAGAGGCCTGGCGGAGATCTCCGTCCGCATTGCTCACGCCCCCCGCAGTCGGTCGACGCAGACTTGCGCGCCCATCTCTGCTGTGAAAGCGGCTCTGCAACACGATGTTCACCACCCGTCGTGATGGATCGGTTGCGCCATACAGCGCGCCTGCGCCGGACGGCAGGACCTCAAGGCGCGTCAGAGCATCTGGAGGAAAACCGGAGAAAACATCTGGATCGGCCATCCGCCGCCCGTTGACGATGATCATGGGCGCATCGCCCAGACCGTGATCCTGGGCTAGGCGTCGCACCGCCTCGCCAATGTCATATGCGCCCAGAGCATCAATCTGCGCACCGTCGAGCGTAACCTCCGGCTCAACTCTCGCTCGCCCCCTGACGGCCAGAATTTCCACATCCTCCAGCACGACGGGTTTTTGAACGGTCTGCGGCTCGTCCTGACTGTCGGTCGCCGCCAGAAGATACGCCAGAGCCAGACCCGGCGTCATCCGCGGCTTTCGCTTCTGGCGTCGCATCCAGCGATATCAGGCGCACTTCCAGCCCTCCGTGCGTCTTGAGAGGTCACGGCAGTTTCTGCGCGATGACGGCTCTACCTGCCGAGACCGCCAGATCGATCTGATCGACAGGCAGGCTGAGCCGCGTCGGGACATTGAGAAGCGCGTGCGCCTGCTCCACAGGCAGATCGGTGAAACCTACAATTTCTGCAGAGTAATGAAGATCGGCGCAGTTCCAGCCGTCGGGCGCACCCATCCTCCGCGCTTCCTCCAGCGTCAACGAACAGCGCCAGGCGATGCTGTCCTGCTCCCAGTGCGCCAGGCGCCCGACAAAGGCGTCATAAGCGTTGCGTTTGGCGGCGTCGGTTGAGTGGTCGGCGATCGCCGCCATCACCTGCATCCCGTTTGGTCCAGCTCTGGTCTGGCCCCAGGAACGACGGCTGGATTTTTCCCCGTTGACCACAATTACCCGAAGTCGTGTCATTCGCACGACATCGCCTGGCGCGAGCAGCGGCCCATATGGCAGTCCGCCCGCCCGTTGCAGAACTGCGATGCCGGACAGGCCGAAATTGTCGATCACGCCTCCATCCAGAAGGTGCAGAAAGCGGATCTGAGCAGGGTCACGAAATGTCTGAAAGGACCGAGCCGTGTCGCGCTCAACTTGAGGCGCTTCAGGATCGCGAGCGGCTGCGCCAACCCATGCCGGCAAGCTGCGGTCACAGTCCCGACCGTAGGCGCCCAGCACAACTGGCCTTACGGCGAAAGGATAGGCTGCCGACGCGGCAACGGCGTCAGCAACCCGTACAGCCCTGAGATCGCTGCACAAGGCGTCGAACCAGGGCTCGGCGAAAACAAAGGGCATGCCCGTGTAAAGCTCGACCGCATTCAACAGGATCGGCGGTCCGGCCAGATCAGACATGTGCGCATGGCCATAGACTTCACGGTCCAGCCAATCAGCGATGCGGTCCCGGCCATTGATCCCGCCGCGCGCCAGGGGACGCCAGTTTCCCGGCCACGCCAGATGGTCATGAACCTGCCCCTGCCAGTCCTTGTCGAGCAGCGCGCCGCGGAAACCGTCCAGATCATCAGCGCCGTGCACGCCGAACCAGGCAGCCGTAAAGGCTCCGCCTGAAACGCCCGTTACAAAGGCGACCTGATCGATCCAGCGTTGGCCATCCTCGCGGCGCTGGTCCCTCATCTCAAGCAGCACGCCCCAGGAAAAGGCGGCGGATCTTGCGCCGCCGCCCGAGAAAGCCAGAGCCACGACCTCTCCGCTCAATCCCCGATCAGGCGGGGCTGCGCTCATAACAGGCGCTGCCGTCGACCGCGGAATATTGACCGGAGACATGTCTGAAGCAGTGGCGCATCCGCACAGGACGATGGCGGAGATCGCCAAGGTCAGGGTGGATTTGATGAAGAAAGAGCGCCTCATCATCCGGCAATGTCCTACGGCGCGACCAGAGCCTTCAGGCCCACATCGACGGCCGACAGCCTCTCATCATTGATCAGCCCGCCCGAAAAGGGCTTCAGCGCCAGCAGGCTCATGCCTTTGAACTGGTCATAACGCTCATGCGTCGTCAGGCCCGGCAGTTCGCGATCCAGTACAGCCTTAGCGGCCGGATCGGCGACGAGACGTTGGATAGGCGTTGATAATGTATAGGTTGGCGTCACCATGAGTTTCGACACCTGCACGTCCGGCGCGGTCGTGCAGGCCGCCACTGACGTCGAAGCAGCGAATACAGTAAATAAAACAATCCTGATCATGACCGCCTCAAAACCAGAACAAAGCGCTGAGCAGACGAAGCCTCCTCAGCGCTGCTCAACAAAGGGTCAGAATCCCTTCCGGATCGAAACACCGATCAGGCGTGGATCCAGGGTGAAGACGTTCGTCGTGTTGCCGATTTCATCCGGGCCGGTGAAGCCGTCCGTAATGGGCGTGTCGTCGAACAGGTTCTTGACGTAAATCTGAACCGTCAGGTTCTCGGCGGCATTCGCCAGCGTCGCCGAAACATTGGCGTTCTGCCACGACTTCAGACGGTCGTATTCGGTGTTATAGACCCGCATCCAACTGTCAGACTGGCGATAGTAGTCGCCCCTCAGCGTCAGATCCCATCCTGCCGGAAGGTTGATGCGATACTGCGCCCCGATATTGAAGGTCATCGTTGGCGCGTTGGGCAGTTCCTTGCCGCTCAAGTCCGCTGAAAACCCGCGGCCCTGGTTCGGAGCGTCAGTGATGGGATTATATTCCAGCGCGCCCCACTGATCGCCGTAGATCATGCTCCAGAGACTGCCAGGATTGAAACCCGGCGGCATGCCGTCGATGTTGAAGATATAGGGGCCGGGGCACAGCAGTTTCACGAAGGCCTGATCCCCCTTGAAACTGCTTGGCGACTCGATGAACCGACCGACCACCTGTTTTGGCACGATGCAGGTTGCGGGGCTGGTGGGCCACGGACGCATCACAACCCAGTCTTCATTGCCCTGTGTGCGGTTCATGACGTCGATGGAGGTTTCCCCCGCACCGATCTTCGTCTTCAGCAGACCTAGGGTCGCATCTAGTCTGAAGTTTCGCGTGGGCGCCCAGGCCGCCTCAAACTCCGCTCCATAGATTTTCGCGTCGAAATTCTCGTTATGCAGAGATCGGTCGATCACCTGGGTGATCTGATAATCCTTATAGTCATAATAGAAGGCCGTGGCGTTAAGCATCAGTCGACCGCCCATCAAGGCGTTCTTGGCGCCGATTTCATAGGCGTTGACGAACTCTGGCGCGAAATCGGTCGGCAGAGGCGAATAGTTGGTCCCCATGCCCGTGTCCGGTCCGCGAGGATTGGCGCCCCCGCCCTTGTAGCCGCGCGAATAGGAGGCATAGATCAGACTGTCGTCAGTGAACGGCAGCACCGGCTTCCAGTCCACAGCAAGACGGCCGGTCCACTCGCCCCACCTATGCACCTCGTCAGGCAGGCGCGGATATCCCTTGCCGACAGTAGCGCCGCTGAAAGCGCCAGTGGACGCCAGAAGTTGGGTCGGCACAGGCGTGCTGGTTTTCTTGTCGTCGGTATAGCGCAGGCCGGCAGTCACGCGCAGGTCAGGCCTCAGGATAAAATAGCCTTCGCCGAACACCGCCCAAGACTCAGTCTTGGCGATATTGAGGTTGCGGTAATAGTTATGCCCTTCGCCATCCAACTGGCCGATGGGATTGGGATCAGTATAGGCGCAGGCATTCGGATCGGGGTTGGCGAACGGCCCCGGCGTGCAGTCGGCATTGAACCCATCAGCGCTATTCTGCCCCAGGGCCGCGATCGTGAAAGCGTTCGAGAAGACGTAATAGTCTTCCTGGGTTTCAAATTTCAGATAGTTGGCGCCGAGATTGAAATTGAACGGGCCCTGGAACGCCGAGGACAGACGGAACTCCTGCGACCACTGCTTGCTGCGGGATTCGCTCAAATCAATGGCGACCAGACGATCCAGCGTGCCCAGTTGAGGATCAATGAAGGTTCCCCCGCCGCGCGGATCACTGCCTGCCCCTGTGCATGCGCCAAGCAGGTTTTTCCATTCCGGCAGGACTGAACGGCCCTGAGCGCAAGCGATCAGTCCCGCCTGCGGATTGATGCGGAAATAGTCCTGCATTCCATAATAGCTGTCCTCCATGTACAGCGTCTGGGAATAGAGGGTCAGCCCCTCGGTCAGCCTAGCCTCCAGGTTTAGTTGGAAGACATCATTCTTCGCTTTGAAGACCGGATCAAAATAGGTCTCGATCTCACGCAGGTTCTTCGACTGCTGACCCGAAACCGACGAAAATGGGTCTATGTGCGTCTTGAATAGATAGTTGCCCCATGCGCCGTCGCTGACGCTGGTTGCAAAAGGCGTTGTCAGGATCAGGCCGGTGACAATCGGAAAGCCGATGCCATTCGGGGCGCCATAGGCCTCATCCGTATAAAGGCTTTTCGCCTGACACCCCGGCGTAAGACTGCTGCCCGTCCAGTTGTTGGCGATGACCGTCGAATTCCGGACCTTTCCGTCTGGATCCGTCCAGGTCAGGCTGTCAGGCGTCTCACCGCGCGTACACAACTGCTTGCCCGTTCGGGAGCGATTGTCGTTCTCCTCGAAATGCTCCCACAACAGATTGACGCTGAACCGGTCGTTCGGCTTCCACAGCGCGCCCAGCCGCGTCGACCACAGGTCGCGGCCGTTGACGCTGTTGCCAGTGACTAGATTCTCGTCATAGCCGTCGCGCCGCGTTGCAGCGACCGCGGCACGGACAGCGAAGGTCTCGCCCAGAGGGATGTTGATGTGCCCCCGTGCCCGACGCGAGTCGTAGTTGCCGACCTCAAACTGCGCTTCTTGAGAGAAGTGCTGCAGTTCCGGCAGATTGGGCAGCATGTTGACGACGCCCGCCGTCGCATTGCGGCCATAGAGTGTCCCTTGAGGGCCGCGCAGGACCTCCAGGCGCTGAACATCGAAATACTCCTGCTCATTGAGGCGGTTTCTGAGCAGGGCGGTGTTGTTGAAGCTGATCGCCACAGCAGGGTCGGTCGTCACCGAAATGGCCTTGGTGCCGATGCCCCGTATTGAGAAATTATAGCCGGTGAAGTTGTCCTTGGAGTAGTTCACGTTCGGAATGGCGCGCAAAAGCTCGGATCCGCCGTCGATCTTGCGGTCTTCAAGTTGCTGGCCCGAGAAGGCCGAGACCGCCACCGGCACATCGATGAGCCGCTCTTCCATCCGCCGCGCCGTGACGACGATGTCTTCGACCTGCACAGCCGGGCGTTCAGCCTCAGCCGGTTGCGTCGCGGGCGGAGCGGCAGGACGCCTGCGCGGCGTCACGGGGGCGTCCTGCGCTGTGCGCGGCTGACTTGCCCGGGCGATCAGGTAAACGCCCGAGCCATTGACCCGATACGTCAGGCCAGTGCCGCTCAACAGGGCGCTCAGGGCCTGATCGACGCCGCCCTGACCATGATAGCCCGCTGTGCGCTTGTTCCGCACCAGATCAGCCGGAAAGACGATGTTACGCCCGCTGTCACGGCTCAGTTTCGAAAGCGCCGCGTTCAGGTCTTGAGCGTCAATACTGTAGGCGGTCGTGCGATGGGCCTGAACCTGGGCATGAGCAGAAATCGGCGCCATTGCGACGCAGGCGGCGCCCAGCAGAAGAAGCGCCTTCAGGCGCGGCCCTTTGTTGATCGTCATTGCGGAAATCGCCCCTCTCCGGTCCCCACCACGGAGCCGGTCCCGCAGACAGGAACGGGAGGAGGCGGCAAATCCCCTCAATCGCCGCCATGAAGTTTTTGCTACATCCGCGCGCTGCTGAGGATGGTTCGTCCGTTCGCTGAATGCTTGGCGGACAAGGGAAAAATATCCGTCATGGTTTCAGCAAAAGCATCAGCCTCCGTGATGCGGAAAGCGCCGCTGACACGCAGCGCGCCAGCCTGATCATCGCCGACGACCACGGGCTGACGCGTGTAACGGCTGATCTCCTCGACGGCTTCTCGAAGCGGCGT
The DNA here is from genome assembly GCF_018608325.1 of Brevundimonas sp. GTDB lineage: Bacteria > Pseudomonadota > Alphaproteobacteria > Caulobacterales > Caulobacteraceae > Brevundimonas. The sequence continues at coordinate 38,395 of NZ_JABAZW010000037.1, forward strand.
TTCGTCGAAATAGACCACGCCGTCACGCCACCCCGCCAGCCGCGCCGTGTCGGCTTTTCGAATAACGACGGCCTGTCCGGTATGCGCGGTCATCACCTCGCCTTTTGACAGAATCTGGACGGCGTTCTGGTGTTCGGAGGACACACGCACGACCCCATCCAGCATCGCGACCCGCAGCGCATCAGGCAGAAGCAGCACGTCAAAAGCCGTGCCGACTGCAGTGACCTGGCGGCCGTCGGCAAGAACCTCAAAGGGACGGGAGGCGTCATGCGCAACAGAGAACTGCGCCTGCCCCTTCACCAGCCTCACTGTTCGCGCACGCCTGTCGAAGGCGATTTCAGCCGCGCTGTCGGTGTTCAGGATCAGCACCGATCCATCAGCCAGAGTGACAGTCGCACGCTCGCCTGCCGCCGTTGCATATTGAGCGATCTGTTCTCTACCGCCCCCGCTGAGCGAAACGCCCAGAAACTGCCCGGCCCCCCACCAACCAAGCGTGCCGACCAGCACTATCCCCGCCGCCAGTCCTGCCGCCATAGACCGTGCTGACCAGCGCTGTTCGGGCCGCACCCTCAATGCCGCCATCCTCATGGCGGTCAGGGCTGCATCGGCTTCATGACGTTTCAGCGCCTGATCGGCTGCGAGCACAGCCTCATAGGCCGCGCGATGCTCCGCCGCCTCATCCAGCCATAGGGCCAGCCGCGCCTCATCCTGTGGCCCTAATCCGGTTTCAGCCAGAAGCGCCCATTTGCTGGCCGTTTCGGTCAAGCCCGAAGCTTGTGAAGACATTTCCCGTCTCATCGTCCCGCATCCTCGAGACGTGTCGCCAGATGCGCCATGCCCTTCACCAGGCGGCGCTCAACCGTACTGATCGAAATTCCTAACCGTCGTGCGATTTCGGCATGGGTCAAGCGCTCCAGCCGTGCAAGCATCACGACATGGCGGGTCCGTTCGGGCAGTTGCTGCAGGCCTTCGACCAGGCGCCGTAGTTCCTGACGGCCTTCGACAACGCGGTCGACGGCATGATCGGCGACAGCGTGCTGTGCCTCGTCATAGGTCGTATGCCGGTCTTCCTGGCGTGACCGCGACCGTCGATGCCGGTCAATGGCGACCGAGGCCGCCGCCTCGAACAGGTAGGCTTCCCCATAATCGGCCCGCCCCTCTTCAGGGCGCCGCGACAGACGCAGGAACACATCCTGCACCGCATCCTCCGCATCGGAAGGCAAAAGGCCCCTGCGCTGAAAATAGCGCAACAGCGCCGGACGCGCCCGTTGGGACAGGTCCGCCAACGCGCGGCTGCTGCTGTCGCCTTCGTTTCGCAGATCGTCGGCCATGTCTGCCCGCCACCCCGTCATGAACCGCCTCCCTTCTTACGCGGTTGTTTGCGGACAGATTGTGAAACCCCGCACAATCAGGAACGGATCGCGCGCCAAAACCCTGCATTCGCGCGTACATAGTAGGTTACATCGCCCATTCGCCATGGATCAGGGCGCAGGCCCGAGCGGAAGTGGAGCCCCCTCGGGAACCGCAACAACCTCGCCGCTACAGTGCTTTTGGGTTAGGGGGCCTGATCACCCGCTCCAAATTCCAAAGTCACGCAAAAGGGTGGATTGTTTCGTCAACCGATCCTTGGTAGGGTCTTGTGTGGCAAATTCTTTCGCCCTTTCCCTGAATCTTCGCCCGGCTGCGCTCCTGCTCGCCGGGTCGCGACTTATTGGCTGCCGCCGGGACTGACGGCTGCCCGGCGGCGGATCACGCCTGTCGTACCCCCACATATCGCTACGAAGTTCTCAGGAGACGCACCCGTGTTGCGCGACCCCTCCATCAAATATCGCCCGTTCCCGACCATTGACCTGCCGGATCGTCAGTGGCCCAGCCGCACCATCGACAAGGCGCCGCGCTGGCTGTCGACGGATATGCGCGACGGCAATCAGGCCCTGATCGATCCGATGAACGCCGAGAAGAAGCAGCGCTTCTTCGACCTGCTGGTGAAGATCGGTATCAAGGAGATCGAGGTCGGCTTTCCTTCGGCGGGGGCGACCGAGTTTGACTTCATCAGCGGTCTGGTGCGCGCGGGCAGCATTCCCGACGATGTGGTGGTGCAGGTGCTGACCCAGGCGCGGGCCGATCTGATCGCCCGGTCGTTCGAAAGCCTGGAGGGGGCCAAGACTGCCGTCGTCCATATGTACAACGCCCTGTCGCCGGCGTGGCGCGAGATCGTCTTCGGCATGGACCGTGCGGGCATCAAACAGATCGCCATCGACGGCATGTCGCGGATGCGTGAGGAGGCCGAGCGCCGCCCCGACACCGACTGGCGTTTCGAATACAGCCCCGAGACCTTCTCCACCGCCGAACTGGATTACAGCCTAGAGGTCTGCGAGGCGGTTCTGGACGTGATCGAGCCGACGCCCGAGAAGCCGATCATCTTCAACCTGCCGGCCACCATCGAGGCGGCGACGCCGAACATCTATGCCGATCAGGTCGAATGGTTCTGCCGCAACATCTCGCGCCGCGACAGCGTGATCGTCTCGGTCCACCCGCACAATGACCGGGGCACCGGCGTGGCGGCGGCGGAGCTGTCGGTCATGGCGGGCGCCGATCGGGTCGAGGGCTGCCTGTTCGGCAATGGTGAGCGCACTGGCAATGTCGATCTGGTGACCCTGGCGCTGAATCTGTACACGCAAGGGATCGATCCCGAGTTGGACTTCTCGGACATGGATGCGGTGATCCAGACGGTCGAGCACTGCAACGCCCTGCCGGTCCACCCGCGCCACCCCTATGCCGGAGAACTGGTCTTCACCGCCTTCTCGGGCAGTCACCAGGACGCGATCAAGAAGGGCTTTGCGGCTCAGGCCAGGCGCAACGACCACATCTGGAACGTGCCGTATCTGCCCATCGATCCGGCCGATCTGGGCCGGTCTTATGAGGCGGTGATCCGCGTGAACTCCCAGTCCGGCAAGGGTGGCTTCGCCTGGGTGCTGGAACAGGACAAGGGGCTGAAACTGCCCAAGCGGATGCAGGCCGATTTCAGCCAGCATGTTCAGGCCTATGCGGACGAAGTGGGGCGCGAACTGACCGCCGCCGACATCTGGGACGTGTTCCGTTCGGTCTATGCGCCGGAAGGCGGCAACGGCCCGTTCGCGCTGGTGGACTATGAGGAAGGCCGCTCGGCGCCGGGGCAGGAGCGCCGCTTCACGGGCCGCATCCGTCTGAACGGCGAGGAGCGCCGGATCTCAGGGCGCGGCAACGGTTTCCTGTCCAGCGTTCTGGACGCCCTGCGCGAAGACTGCGGTCTGGTGCTGGATATTGAGGACTACCACGAACACGCGATCGGCCACGGCGGCGACGCCCAGGCGGCGGCCTATGTCGAATGCCGCACGGCCGACGGCCGCACCATCTTCGGCGTGGCGACTGACCCGGACGTGGCCACCGCCTCGCTGAAGGCTCTGCTGGGCGCCGCCAACCGCGCCGATGCGGCGGGCGTTCAGGCGGCGGAGAAGGCGCTGAGCCTCGCGGACAGCTAGGGCAATCGACGGCTTGTAAGAAACCGTCATTCCGGGGCGTCCGAAGGACGAACCCGGAACCCAGGAGTTCACACCAAGCTTCGAATGCGTCCAGCGATGCGATTATGGTCCTGGGTTCCGGGTTCTTCGCTCCGCTCAGCCCCGGAATGACGGGTTAAAACGTCAGCCAAATGAAGGTCGATTGAACCCAGGCCTTTTCTCTTCACCAGATCAGTAGGCTTCGATCTGCGGCTCGTCTTTCAGGCGGGCCGCATTTTCGCGGGCGTAGCGCTGGGCGATGATGGTGCAGGCGAACAGCTGAATCTGGTGGAACAGCATGATCGGCAGGACGATCAGCGGCACCGAGGCGCTGGCGAACAGGATGCCGGCCATCGGGATGCCGCTGGCCATGCTTTTCTTTGAACCGCAGAACAGGATGACGATCCGGTCGGGCCGGTCGAACTTCAGCGCGCGTCCCGCCAAGAGGGTCAGGCCGAGAACCAGCCCCAGCAGCACGATATTCAGGCCGATCACCTTGGCTAGGTCGGCAGGTGCGACATGGGACCAGACTCCGGCGACCATGCCCTCGCTGAAGGCGGCATAGACGATCAGCAGGATCGAGCCGCGGTCCACCAGCCCGGTCAGCTTGGCGTTGCGGGTCAGCCAGCCCAGCAGCAGCGGACGGCACAACTGGCCCACGGCGAAGGGCGCCAGGATCTGCAGGCCGATGTCGATGATGGACTGAAGATGGATGCCGCCGCCTGAGCTCCCGCCAGCGCTTCCGATCAGCAGGGCGACCAGCAGGGGGGTGACCACCACGCCGATCAGGTTCGACAGACTGGCGCTGGTCAGGGCGCCGGGGACGTTGCCGCCCGCGATGGAGGTGAAGGCGATCGAGGACTGCACCGTGGACGGCAGCAGGCACAGGAACATCATCCCGGTCAGCAGATCAGGCTGCAGCGACCCACGCATCAGGAAGACCAGCCCCAGTCCCAGAAGCGGGAACAACAGGAAGGTGCTGAGGAAGACGGTCCCCTGCAGCCGCCAGTGCATCAGGCCCGCCGCGATGGCCGCAGGCGACATCCGCGCGCCATACAGGAAGAACAGCAGGGCGATGGCGACCTTGACCACCACGTCCATAATGACCGCGCCCTGGCCGCTGGCGGGCAGCAGGGCCGCCAGAACCACCATGCCGATCAGGGGCAGAAGATAGCCGTCGATGGGCAGGCGGGACAGGAAACGAGGCATGGACGGCTCAGGCTGCGGCGGGTCGCCGCACTGATAGGCCGCTATGGCCCGGGGTTGAAGCCCGGGCCTTGATTAAGCGCCCATTCAGAGGACTGAAATCAGGCGCCCGCGCGGTTCTTGACCAGATCATCCACGACGGACGGATCGGCCAGGGTCGAGGTGTCGCCCAGGGCGCCGATCTCGTTTTCGGCGATCTTGCGCAGGATGCGGCGCATGATCTTGCCCGACCGGGTCTTGGGCAGGCCCGGCGCCCACTGAATGACGTCGGGCGCGGCGATGGGGCCGATCTCGCGACGGACATGGGCGACCAGCGCCTTGCGCAGGTCTTCGCTGGGCTGCACGCCCTTGTTCAGGGTGACATAGGCATAGATGCCCTGACCCTTGATATCGTGCGGATAGCCGACGACGGCGGCCTCTGCGACATCGTCATGCAGCACCAGCGCGCTCTCGATCTCGGCGGTGCCCATGCGGTGGCCCGAGACATTGATGACGTCATCGACCCGGCCGGTGATCCAGTAATAGCCGTCCTCGTCACGGCGGCAGCCGTCGCCGGTGAAATAGCGGCCCGGATAGGTCGAGAAATAGGTGTCGAAGAAACGCTGGTCGTCACCATAGACGGTGCGCATCTGGCCCGGCCAGCTGTCGGTGATGCACAGATTGCCGGACACGGCGCCCGTCAGCTCCTGACCTTCGGCATCGACGATCTGCAGCTCGACGCCGGGCAGGGGCAGGGTAGCCGAGCCCGGCTTCAGGTCGGTGGCGCCAGGCAGGGGCGTGATCAGATGGCCGCCCGTCTCGGTCTGCCACCAGGTGTCGACGATGGGGCAGCGGCTGTCGCCGACAACTTCGTGGTACCAGCGCCAGGCCTCCGGGTTGATCGGTTCGCCGACCGTGCCGAGAATGCGCAGCGACGCCCGCGAGGTGGCCTTCACCGGCGCATCGCCTTCCCGCATCAGGGCGCGCAGGGCGGTGGGCGCGGTGTAGAAAATCTCGACCTTGTGTTTGTCCACCACCTGCCAGAAGCGGCTGGCGTCGGGATAGTTGGGCACGCCCTCGAACATCAGGGTCGTCGCCGCGTTCGCCAGCGGGCCGTACAACAGATAGGAATGGCCGGTGACCCAGCCCACGTCGGCAGTGCACCAGAAGACCTCGCCGGGGCGATAGTCGAACACCAGTTCATGCGTCCAGGCGGCCCAGAACAGGTAGCCGCCCGTGGTGTGCAGCACGCCCTTTGGCTTTCCGGTCGAACCCGAGGTGTAGAGGATGAACAGCGGGTCTTCGGCGTTCATTGGTTCGGGCGGGCAGTCAGTTGCGACCTTTGCGGCCTCGGCGGCGTAGTCGAAGTCGCGGCCCTCGATCATCGGCACATCGGCGCCGGTGCGGCGCACGACCAGAACCGTCTCGACCTTCACCTTCTCCAGCGCCGCATCGACATTGGCCTTCAGCGGCACGGCCTTGCCGCCGCGCACGCCTTCGTCGGCGGTGATGACCAGGGTCGATCCGCAGTCCTCGATCCGGCCGCTGAGACTGTCGGGTGAAAAGCCGCCGAACACGACCGAATGGATGGCGCCGATCCGCGCGCAGGCCAGCATGGCGTAGGCGGCCTCGGGGATCATCGGCAGATAAAGGGTGATCCGGTCGCCCTTCTGGGCTCCATGCGCCTTCAGCACATTGGCCATGCGGCAGACTTCGTCATGAAGCTCGCCATAGGTGATGTGGCGGCTGTCCTTGGGATCGTCGCCTTCCCAGATGATCGCCGTCTCATCCTTGCGGTGGGGCAGGTGGCGGTCGATGCAGTTGGCCGAGACGTTCAGAACGCCGTCCTCGAACCAGCGGATGCGGAAGTCCTCCTTCTTGAAGGAGACGTCCTTGATCTTGGTCGGGGCCTTGATCCAGTCGAGGCGTTTGGCCTGTTCCGACCAGTAGGCGTCCGGCGTTTCGCGCGCCGCGATCCGCGCCGCCTCATAGGCCTGCCGGTTCATGTGGGCCTTGGCGGCCAGATCTGCGGGAACCGGATAGAGTTCGGAATCAGGCACGCGGGATGTCTCCAACATCAGATCAGAATCCGTATTTTGCGAACAGGATAAGACGGGTCATGTCGCCGCTCGCACCGGTCTCGATTTCGCGATCCGCGAACATCAGTTCGGCGCCCAGATCAAAGGCAGCAACCGGCGACCAGATCAAGTTCGCATGCAGGCTCTGGGCGGATCGGTTGACGCTCAGGCCGGTGATCGAGGTGTCATTGTCCACCCGCTGGGCGGACCAGACCAGGTTCGTGCGCACGCCCGGCGCCCAGACGTGGCGATAGGCGGCGAACCCGGCGACCACGCCGATGGCCTCCAGATCGCCCGACGCGGTCAGGACGGCGTCGTTCGAGAAGTTGAGCCCCAGATAGCGGCCAATCCCTTCGCCACCGCTCAGCATCAGGCGGATATCGTCCTTGTCCCCGACCTTGATCTTGGCCGAGGCCGACAGGCCCCAGCCGGTCGTGGTCGCATCAATATTGGTGGCGGTGTTCTGGTGTTTCAACTGGCGCAGCAGGCCCGCGAACTGCACATCGCCCCAGGGGCGCGAGACGGCATAGCGCGCCGTCACGTCCGGCAGGCTGTTGGAATTGTTCAGGATACGCACCCCGCCGCCAAAGGGGGTGACGGTCGTCTCCGGGTTCTCGACCGAAAGGGACAGGGGGCCGCGCGTATAGCGGACCTGGGCCTGACGCACGAAGACCGTGCCTTCCGCCGCGCCGATGAAGTCGGCGGATTCGGGCAGGACGGCGGTGTTCTGGAAGTTCGACCACTCCTGACCGAACAGCCAGTTGTCGATGGTGACGAAGGCGCGGCGCAGGGCCGGATTGGCCGGGCTGGTGGTGCGCTGGTCCGTGACGCCGGGCAGGGTCTGGAAGTCCATCTCCAGCCGCGTGCCGATCTTGTGGCCGCCGACCAGTCCGTCGGTGGTCAGCCAGAACCGGGTCTGGCGGGCGTTGAAATCTGTCGCCGCATCCTCGCGCTGGCCGCCGATGGGGACCGAGCCGGGGACGTGGAATTCGCGTAAGGAATCGCCGTTCAGCGGGGCGCCGTCAGAATAGCGCGAAACGGAGGCGTCCAGTTTTATGAAGCCGCCGAACCGGACCGTATGATCCCCGATGCGGAAGCCTTCGCTTAGCGGCGCGGGTGCGGCGGCCTGTTGAACCGGCGTCGGAGGAGAGGCGGCGGGCCGCGTCTCCAACCGCAGGATGTCCTGCTGTTGCGCCGCCTGTTGGGTGCGCGAGGCGACGACTTCGGTCTTCAGCATATTCAGCTCGGCCTCAAGCTGGGCGATGCGGGCTTCGAGCGCGGCCTGACCGCCGCCGTTCTGGGCCGAGGCGGCGCCGGGCGTGATCAGTAGGGCGGCGACAGCCGACCCCGCCATAAGGCTGGTCTTGATCATCTGGAGTCCTCCCGCGCCTGTCTTGTGCAGGCGTGCGTTCCTCGAACCTTTTCTCCTTGAGGTGGTGGAGGCCATTGGCCATTGGTCTAGTTTCGACCAAAGTCGAACCGCGCCATGATGTCGCCAATGCGGACGACAGAAGGCCGCGCATGGGAAGGACGCCTATGGATCGCATCGTCATCGCTGACGACCATCCCCTGTTCCGCGCCGCCTTGCGGTCCGCCCTCGACAAGGCGGCGCCGGGATCGACGGTCGAGGAATGCGCTAGCCTGGCGGAGGCCAAGGCCGCCATGAAATCGGCCCCGGTGGACCTGTTACTGCTGGATCTGAAACTGTCGGACAGCGAGGGGATGGCCGGGCTGGCCGCCGTCCGCGCCGAATATCCGGCGGTGCCGGTCGCCGTGATTTCGGCCAGCGAGGACGCGCCGGTGGTGCGTCACGCCCTGGGGCTGGGCGCTGCGGGCTTCATCCCCAAATCCGCCGCCCTGCCGCAGATGGTCGAGGCCATCGCCGCAATCCTGGCGGGCGACAGCTGGGCGCCGGACCTGCCCGAAATCGAGGATGCGGATGATCTGGCCGCGCGTGTCTCCAGCCTGACCCCGTCGCAACTGCGCATTCTTGAGGGGCTGAAGGCCGGGCGCCTGAACAAACAGATCGCCTTCGACCTGGGCGTCTCCGAGGCCACCATCAAGGCGCACCTGACCAGCGTGTTCCGCAAGCTGGGCGTCCATAACCGCACACAGGCCGTGATCCTGGCCAAGCAGTTGGACCCCAACTAGCTCGACAGAAACGCCTTCAGGGCCGCGGGCTTGATCGGCTTGGGCAACAGGACGGCGCCCGCCGCCGTGGCCTGTTCGTTCAGGCCGTCACGTGTATCGGCGGTGACCAGGGCGATGCGGCGCACGCCCAGCGGACGCAGCCAGTCGATCAGGGCGAACCCTTCCGGCCCGTCGCCCAGATGCAGATCCACGACGGCGGCGTCGAACGGACCCTGCGCGGCCTTGGCCGCCTCGATGCCGGAGGCCAGCGTGGGTCTGGCGCCCCATCGGGTCAGCAGGGCCTCCAGCGCATCCAGAATGACCGGCTCATTGTCCACGCAAAGCACGCGAAGGCCCGCCAGAGGCAGCCGCACCTCGCGCGCAGGCGCCATGTCGGCGACCGGGTCGGCGGCGACGCGCGGGGCGGTGATGCGGAAGGTCGTGCCGCGTCCTGCGCCTGAGCTCAGCTCCAGCGGGTGGTCCAGCAGACTGGACAGGCGCCGCACGATGGCCAGCCCCAGACCCGCGCCCGGTTCGTCGACCGGCGCGCCAGGCAGGCGGACGAACTCGCCAAAGACCGTCTCCCGGTCAGCATCGGGGATGCCGCGTCCGGTGTCGCTGACCAGCAACTGCACCGTGTCGCCATGCCGCCGCGCCCCCACCAGCACCCGGCCCGTGTCCGTGTAGCGGATGGCGTTGGAGATCAGGTTCTGCAGCATGGAGCGCAACAGGTCGCGGTCCGACGAGATCCACAGCCGGCTGGGCATGATGGTCAGGCGCAGCCCCTTGGCCTCGGCCACTGGCGCATATTCGCGGCGCAGTTCATCGAACAGACCGCCCAGCGACAGGCGCGTCACCGCCGCGCTGACGCCCCCGGCCTCCAGCTTGGACAGGTTCAGCAGGGCGGTCAGCAGGCGGTGGGCGCTGTCGATGGCGCGGTCGGCGTTGACGGCCAGGGTGTGGCTGGCGGGATCGGCCCCGGCGCCGGAAACGGCGGGTTCCTCCTTCAGGGCGGCGATGAACAGGCGCGCCGCGTGCAGGGGCTGCAACAGGTCATGGCTGGCGGCGGCCAGGAACCGGGTCTTGGAGGCGGTGGCGTCCTCGGCGATCTGACGGGCTTCGTCCAGACGCGCCGTGCGGTCGGCGACGCGGGCCTCCAGCCGTTCGTTGGCTTCCTCCAACTGGCGAGCGGCGCGGCGCAGGGCGGTGATGTCGGTGTAGCTGGTCGCGTAGCCCCCGCCGGGGATGGGCGCGCCGGATGAGCGCAACACCCGTCCGTCCGGCTGCTGGCGCTCGTGGTCATGGGGGATGCGGCGGCTCAGGGCCTCCAGCCGCCGCTCGACCCAGGCCTCGATGTCGTGCGGGCTCTCGCCGCGTTCGGCGTTCAGCCGATAGATGTTGGCGATGGGCAGGCCGACGTGGACGAAACCCACGGGCAGTTCGAACATGGCGACATAGCGTCGGTTCCAGGCGGTGACGCGCAGGTCTTCGTCCACCACGATCACGCCCTGATCGATGTTGTCCAGCGTGGTCTGCAAGAGGTCGCGGTTGAACTGGACCGCCTGTGACGCTTCGTCCAGCATCCGCACCACGTCCTCGGGCGCGCGGCCGACCCCGGCCAGGGCGGCGGCGATGACGCGACGGGCGGAGGCCGCGCCGATGGCGCCCGCCAGCATCCGTTCGGCCGCGCGGGCCAGGGCGGCGTCGGCGGGGTCGGCGTCACGCAGGCGGGTGTCGGTCTCATTACCCCAGGCGGCGAAGGCGCGCTCGGCCCGTTCGTCGCCGATGAAGCGGGCGACCAGCGCACGCAGGTCGCCGACGGAGGCGCCGGACGGCGAGGGTCGGTTCTCGGTCCAGTCCGGGCCTATGCGGTCAACGAAGGCGCGGGCCTGCACCCGGTCGATCAGGCGCGGCTGAGCGATGCGCGACACCCCGACATAGACCGCCAGATTCAGCGCCAGACTGACGAACACCCCAAGCGCCAGCGGGTCATCAATCCCCAGCAGCAGATGCGGGTGCCAGGTCGCATCCGGCGCCAGTTGCGGCAGGGCCAGCATGACGATCCAGATGCTTAAGCCCACCGCCATTCCGGCCAGGGCGCCGACCGCATGGCCGCCGCGCCACAGGACTGCGCCGAACAGGGCGGGGGCCAACTGGGCCAGGGCTGCGAAGGACACCAGCCCCATGGCCGCCAGCCCGTGCGACTGGTCCATCGCCTGATAGTAAATCCAGGCCAGCAGCAGGACGGCGATGATGGCTGCGCGCCGCACCTGCAGGATGGTGCCCGCCATGTCCGAGGCGTCGCCCCGCACGCGCCAGCGATCGCGCGCCACGAAGGGCAGGATCAGGCTGTTGGACACCATGGCCGACAGGGCCACGGCCTCGACGATGACCATGGCGGTGGCCGCCGAAAACCCGCCGACGAAGACGATGGCGGTCAGCAGGGTCTCGCCCCGTCCGAACGGCAGGGCCAGCACCAGAAGGTCCGGGTTCACCGCCGGTGCGAAAAGGGCGCCCGCCGCCACCAGCGGCAGGACCGCCAGACTGGTCAGCAGCAGATAGACCGGAAAGATCCAGCGGGCGCGTTTCACATCGGACGGCGCGGCGCCTTCGACAAAGGCGACATGGAACTGACGCGGCAGGCAGAAGATGGCCAGGGTCGAGATCAGGATGATGGCCGAAAATCGGGGCGTCACCTCGGGCGGACGCGACAGGGCGCCCAGGCCCTCGATGATGCGCGGCGGCGCGCCCTCGTTCAGCAGCAGGACCAAGGCGAAGATGGCCACGAACAAGAGGGCGCCCAGCTTGACCACCGACTCCAGTCCGATGGCCTGGATCAGTCCGCGATTATGCTCGGTCAGGTCGGGACGGCGCGCCCCGAACAGAATGGCGAAGAAGGCCAGAACGCCAGCGAGCGCCAGCACCGACAGGCTTTCCGACCCCGCGACGGGCGTGTTCGCCGTCAGCAGTTCGCCCGCCATCGACAGGGATTTCAGCTGCAGCGCGATATAGGGCAGCGACCCCAGAATGGCGACCACGGTGACGGCGGCGCCCAGGGTCTGGCTCTTGCCGTAACGAGAGGCCACGAAGTCGGCCATGGAGCCGACATTCTCGCGCCGAGCCGCAGCGGCGATCCTGCGCCATAGCGGGAACAGGACGGTCACTCCGATGATGGGGCCGATATAGATGGGCAGATACTCCCACCCGTCGCGCGCCGCCGTGCCGACCGCGCCATAATAGGTCCAGGAGGTGCAGTAGATGGCCAGCGACAGGGCATAGACCGACGAGCCCAGTCCCTTGCCCCTGGCGCGCGTCGCCGGGCGTTCCTGATACCAGGCGACGGCGAACAGGATCGCCATATAGCCCACGACAAGGCCAAGGATCAGCAGGCTGAACATGGCGGCATCTGAACCTTGAGCATGGGGTTTCACAAGTGAAAGGGCGGACTGTCCTGCGACAGCCCGCCCCCTCATCCGCGCCTGAAAGCAGGATCAGGCGTTGAGGTCGACGTCCTTGCCTTCCTTGACCAGCAGGAAGCCCAGCACGACCGTCGCGAGCGCAACGACAATCGGATACCAGAGGCCGTAGTAGATGTTGCCCGTCGCGGCCACCATGGCGAAGGCCGTGGTGGGCAGGAAGCCGCCGAACCATCCGTTGCCGATATGATAGGGCAGGGACATGGAAGTGTAGCGGATCTTGGTCGGGAACATCTCAACCAGGGCTGCGGCGATCGGGCCGTAAACCATGGTCACATAGAAGCCGAGGATGAACAGGATCAGCACCACCAGCGGCTTGTTGACTAGGGCGCTGTCGGCCTTGGCCGGATAACCGGCGGCGGCCAGGGCCTCGCCCAGACCCGCGTCCCAGGTCTTCTTCTGGGCGGCGAAGTCTGCGGTCGACAGGGCGTCGCCGCGGAAGCTGTTGACCACTGTCTGATCGCCGATGCGCACCTCGGCCACCGTCCCGGCGGGCGCCTTGACGTTGGTGTAGGTCACACCCGCCTTGGCCAGATAGGATTTGGCCACGTCGCAGGAGTGGTTGAACACCGTCTTGCCGACAGGGTCGAACTGCAGATGGCAGTCGGCGGGATCGGCATAGATCACCACCGGCGCCGAGGCGGCGGCTTCCGCCAGGCGCGGATTGGCGGCGTGGGTCAGGGCGTTGAACAGCGGGAAATAGGTCAGGGCCGCGATCAGGCACCCGGCCAGGATGATCGGTTTTCTGCCCACCTTGTCCGACAGCCAGCCCCAGAAGATGAAGAAGGGCGAGGCCGCCAGAAGCGCGATGGCCAGCAGCACATAGACCAGAGAGGCCTCTACGCGCAGAACCCGCTCCAGGAAGAACAGGGCGTAGAACTGGCCCGTGTACCAGATGACGGCCTGACCGGCGGTCAGACCCACCAGGGCGATCAGCACCAGTTTCAGGTTGGGCCACTTGCCGAAGCTGTCCTTCAGCGGGGTCTTGGAGCCCTTGCCTTCGGCCTTCATCTTCTTGAACGACGGGCTTTCAGCCAGCTTCAGTCGAATCCATAGGGACACGCCTAGAAGCAGGATCGAGACCAGGAAGGGAATGCGCCAGCCCCAGGCGGCGAAGGCTTCTTCGCCCACAGCGAAGCGGACGCCCAGGATCACGGCCAGGCTCAGGATCAGGCCTGCGGTCGCAGTGATCTGGATGAAGGATGTGTAGAAGCCGCGTTTCCCCTTTGGCGCATGTTCGGCGACATAGGTGGCGGCGCCGCCGTACTCACCGCCCAGCGCCAGACCCTGGATCAGGCGCATCAGCACCAGGATGATCGGCGCGGCGATGCCGATGACCGCATAGGGCGGCAACAGGCCGACGACGAAGGTCGACAGACCCATCAGCAGCATGGTGACCAGGAAGGTGTTCTTGCGTCCCCACAGGTCGCCCAGACGCCCAAAGACGATGGCCCCGAACGGCCGCACCGCGAACCCGGCGGCAAACGCCATCAGGGCGAAGATATAGCCGGTGGTCTCGTTCACGCCCGAGAAGAACTGGACGGTGATGATCGCCGCCAGCGATCCGTAGAGATAGAAGTCGTACCACTCGATGACGGTGCCGACCGAAGAGGCCAGGATCACGAGCCGATCATTGCGACCGACCGTATGTTCCCCCTCGCCGGACGCAGTTGTCGCGTCGCTAGCCATTGATCCATTTCCTCCCAAGTCGCCGTTATCGGCCGTTATGCGCGCCCTGACGGACGCGTGGACGATCAGACTGACGCAGCTAAGCGCGGCTGGAGAGAGCGACTTTGGTCGAGGATCGGCGTTTTTGGAAAACCCGCGATGGGCGGGTCAGTAGGCGTTCACGCGTTTCAGGATCATCGGCACGGTGCGGCAGATGATCAGGATGTCGTCGCGGAACGACCAGCCGTTGGCGTAGTGGACATCGGCTTCGACCCGGCGGGCCATGCAGCTAAGCTCGTGGATTTCTCCACGCAGGCCGGAAATCTGAGCCAGACCCGTCAGGCCCGGACGCACGGCGAACCGCTTGGAATAGCAGGGCAGCAGGGCGCCATAGTGGGCGTCGTGGGCCAGGGCGTGCGGACGCGGACCAACCAGGGACATGTCGCCCATGATCACATTCACCAGCTGGGGCAGTTCATCCAGGCTGGTGGCGCGGATGAAGGCGCCGACGCGGGTGACGCGCACATCATTCTTGGTGGCGTGGGCGATCTTGTCGCCATCCTCGGTCACCGTCATGCTGCGGAACTTCAGGATGGTGAAGATTTCACCATTCAAACCCGTCCGGCGCTGACGGAACAGCACCGGTCCGCGCGTCTCGATGACGACAGCCAGGGCGATGGCGCAATAGGCGGGCAGCAGAATCCACAGGGCCAAGCCCGCCAAAACCACGTCCATCACCCGCTTGCAGGCTTCAGAGCCTGCGCCGCGCTGGAACGCGGGCGTCCAAACGGATTTGGAGGCGGTTTCACCAGAAGCCGCGCCCTTGGTTGTCGACCAACTGTCGAAGATGTCGGCCTCCCCCATAGAGCCCCAAAGACAAGTGTCTCGTTAAAGGCAACGCTGTTGCGAGACGCAAGGTGAATCGCCATGCCGTGTTCCTAGAACATAGTTCTGTTGCCTGGCAATCACACTTAGGAGTTAGCTGTGCAATAGTTTTGTTAAGCCGCTTGGACGACCATCATCCGTCGATGGAAATCACAGGGCCTGCTTCAACCCGTATGGCGGATCTTCCACGACGACTCTTCAGCCAGGTGCGGATACGCGCCTGGAGTGGATTGTCGATGGCGAAGTGGAAGGCGAAGGCAAAGGCGACAGCGGCGACGACGCCCAGGCCCCACAGCGCCCACTGGATCGATTCGGGCAGCGCGAACCGGGCGACAACCACATTGACGACGCCGAACCAGGTGACGTGCCCCTGAGAATTTCCTCCACGCGGAGCTAGAGTCCGGCCCTTGAA